>DAIDHE010000062.1 GCA_027459775.1 Planctomycetales bacterium
ATGCTCGAGCGCGGGCGGCCCCGGCGCGCGATCCATGCGCTCACCGCCTGCTGGGCCTGCGCCCTCTTCGCCGCCGGCGGCTGGTTCTTCCCCGCGCTCGAGCCGCTACGGACCTCGCGCTGGGTCGGCGAGCGGCTGAAAACGATGGCCACCGAAACGGGTCTCGAGCCGGTCTTGCTCGACTATCAGCCGCCGGGTGTGATCTATGCCTTCGGACGCCCGATGGCGACGGCTCACGACAAGGCTGGCTTCTTCAAGCATCTCGAGGGGGCCGAGGCCGTCCTGACCGTGCTCGACCCCGCCGAAATCCCGAAGATCGAGCGCAAATACAACCTCGTGATCAAACCCCTCGAGCGCGTCGAGCACGCGCCGCAAAGCCCGTTTCGCCGCGAGTCGCTCGTGGTCGCCCGGGTCTCGCGCGGGCCCGCCGCGGAGGTCGCCGTCGACTTTGCGCGCAAGGATGAAACGAGGCGCTGATCGACCCGCGGTTCCGTCAGGCCTGAACAGGCGTGGGCCGGCCCGTGGTCTGGGCGGCCAGGACGCGTTCGTAGAGTGCGCGGATGTCGCGGGTCATGGTCTCGTGGCGGAACTGCTCTGCGAACCGAGCCCGGCCAAACGCGCCCATGGCGGCGCGGGTCTCGGGTTCGGCGGCCAGGCGCAGAATCGCGGCTTTGAGGCCGTTCAGATCGCCGGACTTGAGCAAGACGCCGGTCTCGGGCAAGACGACCTCGCGCGCGCCGTCGACGTCGTAGCTGATCACCGGCCGGCCCACCAACAGAGCCTGAGGCAAGACCCGCGCCAGCCCCTCGCGCAGGCTGGGATGAATGACGGCGTCGACGCCCGCGAGCAATTCCGGGATCCGGCCAGGAGGCACGAGCCCGGTCAGAATGAAAGCATGACTCACGCCGCGTTTCTTGAGCTCGAGCTTGAGCGGCTCGCGGAGCACGCCGTCGCCGATCCAGACGAAGCGGATCTTGGGATTGTCCGACAGCACGTCGCGGGCGATGGCGACGATGTCGTCGTGGCCCTTGAGCTCAAACAGGCGCGCGACGGTCGCGAAAGCGATCTCGTCGTCGGCGAGCCCGAGCTCGCGGCGAACCACTTCGCGGGGTCGGGGCGGGTTCAGGAACTGCTCGGCGTCCATGCCGCTGTAGATGGTGGTGAATTGGTCGGGCCGGCCGACGCCGGCGGCGAGCGCCTGGGTGGTCATGGCGTCGCAGACGCTCACGATCGCATGACAACGCCTGGCGGCCCAGCGCTCGAGCTCGATATAGAGCCGATTCTTGACCGGGTTTTCGAACGGGCCAAATGGCAGACCGTGGATCGTGTGGACCACGGCGGGCGTCTGTTCGCGCCAGGCGGCGGCCCGGCCCAGGATGCCGGCCTTCGAGCTATGCGTATGCACAACGTCGGGACGGATGCGGCGGATGGCCGCCCGCAAGCGCTCGTAGGCCCGAGCGTCGGTGAAAGGGCGGATCGGTCGCACCAGCTCGGGCAAGACCTCGACCTTGAGCCCGCGGCGGGTCGCCTGCTCGAAAAGGTCGCCCTCCGGACCCTCGGCCGGACCGGTAAGGAGCACGACGTCGTCGTGATAATCGTGATGCAGGCCGTCGACAGTAAGCAGCGTGTTTTCTTGCGCGCCCCCCAAGATCAGCCGCGTGATGATGTGAACAATTCGCATTTCAGGCTCGCAAGGCCGCGGAGTCGTTCTTTGGCGCTCGAGCGCCGAGCGTCGCCCGGTCAATCTCGGTCATAGCGCACCCACAAAAGGAACAGCCCCCGCGGCGGCGCGGTCGGCCCGGCGGCGGAACGGTCGCGGGCCTCGAGGGCCGCTCGAACCCATTCGGGCTCGCGCGCGCCCGAGCCCACCAGGACCAGCGTCCCCGCGATCGCGCGCACCATATTATACAAGAATCCGTCGGCCTCGACCTCGATCGTCACCTGATCTTCCGTGCGCGTGACGGAGACGTCGAAAACCGTCCGCACGCTGCTCAGCCGGTTGGGCCAGTTGGTCTCGAAGCTGTGAAAGTCGTGGCGGCCGATCAGGTGCTTCGCGCCGGCGGCCATGAGCCCGGCGTCGAGCGGCCTGCCGACGTGCCACGCATAGCGCAGGCGAAACGGGTCCGCCGCGCGGCCGTTGTCGATCACATAGCGATAGCGCTTGCGCCTGGCGTCGAGCGTGGCATGGAACGCCTGGGGGACTTCGGCGATGTCGAGCACGCGCACGTCGGGCGGTAGAATCGCGTTCAGCGCCCGGACGAACGTCTCGGTGGAATGCGAGCTGGTGGTCAAGAAATGGACGACCTGGCCCAGGGCGTGGACGCCGGCGTCGGTCCGCCCGCTGGCGGTCGCGGCGGTTCGCGCCCCGGTCAGGTGCTCGAGTGCATCCTCGAGCGCTCCTTGCACCGTGCGCGCGTCGTGCTGCCGTTGCCAGCCGTGAAAATCGGTCCCGTCGTAGCAGATGGTGAGCTTGATATTCCGCATGGCGCCCGATCGGGAGCGGCGATTTCGAACCCGTCAAACGCGGGCATGGGCGAGCTTGAGCAGCGTCTCGGCGATCTGGACCGCGTTGGTGGCCGCGCCCTTGCGCAGATTGTCGCTCACGCACCAGAAGAGAAGCACGTTTTTACGCGAGAGATCTTGACGGATGCGCCCGATGAAGACGTCGTCCTTGCCCGCGGCGGCCGCGGCCAGGGGATACGCGCGCTCGAGCGGATCGTCCACGACCGTGACGCCAGGCGCGCTGGCCCAGAGCGCGCGGGCCTGCTCGGGCGTGATCGGGTGCTCGGTCTCGACCAGGATCGACTCGCTGTGCGACATCGGCACCGGAACCCGGACGCAGGTCGGGCAGACCTCGATCGTGGGATCTCCCATGATTTTCCGGGTCTCGTTCACCATCTTGAGCTCTTCCTTGGTGTAGCCCCCCGGGGTGAAATCGTCGATCTGGGGGATGCAATTGCCCAGGATCGGATGGGCGAACTTCACGGGAGCTGGCGGGGGATTGCCGCGAGCGTGGGCCTGCGTCTGGTCCTCGAGCTCTTGCATCCCCTTCATGCCCGCCCCGGAGACCGATTGATAGGTGCTCACCACGACCCTGAGCACCCGGACGGCGTCGTGGAGGGGCTTGAGCGCGACGACCATCTGGATGGTCGAGCAATTGGGGTTGGCGATGATGCCCTGGTGTTCGAGGACGGCCTGGGGATTGACCTCGGGGACGACCAGGGGGACGCTGGGGTCCATGCGAAACGCGCTCGAGTTGTCGACGACGACCGCGCCCAGGGCTGCGGCGCGGGGGCTCCATTCGCGCGAGACCGAAGCCGGGGTCGAGGACAAAACGACGTCGACGCCGGCCAGGGCCGCCTCGCTGATTTCGCGAATGGGATGCTGCTCGCCTCGAAACCAGATCGACCGGCCTGCGCTCCGGGGCGACGCCAGGAACCGGATCGAAGCCAGCGGGAATCGCCGCTCCTCGAGCAGTAGCGCCATCCGCTCGCCCACCGCCCCGCTCGCCCCCACTACCGCGACATGCTTCACGTGCCGGATCTCCTCGATTCCACCATGCTCCCAAGCGATGACCCGTCCGCGCCCGATCAGGTTCGCGATGAGGCCAGAGATCAGGATAAAAACTTCGGCGGAGGGACGCCAGATCGGGGACCGTGGCGAGATCCGCGTCGAGTTCCGAGAAGCGACGCGCGAAGGTCTACGGCTCGAACATCTCCCGGAGCACGGCCAGCACGGCCGCGGCCGTGTCGGCGTCGATCCGACCCAGTTTCTTGACGAGCCGCGACTGGTCCAAGGTCCGGATCTGGTCGAGCACCACCTGCCCCCGTTTCCCCTTGAACCGGCAGTCGATCCTTGTCGGGTACGCTTGCCCCTTGGTCGTCATCGGCGCGACGATCGCCGTGCGAATCGTGTGATTCAACTCGTCGGGCGACACGACCAGGCAGGGACGCGTTTTCTTGATCTCGCTTCCGACGGTCGGATCGAGGGCCGCCAGATGGACCTCGAAGCGGTGGATCACCATTCCCAACCGTCCTTATCCCAGCTCGACATGCCTGACCGCGCTTGATCGAGCAGGGCGTCGTCGCCGCGGCGAGCCATCTCTCGAAGGGCCTCCGCCCAGCCGGCTCGCGCTTTCCTGGCCGGACGGATGACGAGTGCGTCATCCTGGACGCTGAGCTCGACCTCGTCGCGCAGGCCCGTCTGTTCCAGCAGCGGCTTCGGGATGCGAATGCCCTGCGAATTGCCGATGCGAACGATGCGGATCTTCATGGCCGAGCCCCTCCTATGGTTACAATGTAACTACTCGGCCGAGTTTGGCCAATCCGGGTCGCGGCCGATCGATCCCAGGCAACGCAGCGGATGAGGCTCGTGCGAATCCGCGCGCGAGCGATTAGACTTGAGGCGCGGGTTGGATGACATGCATCGGGTCGGCGACGGGAGGCGGGGGATTTGAAAGTCCTGGTGATCGGCAAGGGAGGGCGCGAACACGCCCTGTGCTGGAAGCTCAAACAGTCGAAACGCGCGACGACGATCTACTGCGCTCCCGGAAACGCCGGGACGGCGATCGACGTCCTGAACGTTCCCATCGAGGCCGAGGATCTCCGCGGGCTGGTCCAGTTCGCCAAGCGCGAGGACGTCGGGCTCACCCTGGTCGGGCCCGAGGCGCCCCTGGTGAAAGGCCTCGTCGACGCCTTTCAGCGCGAGGGGCTCAAGATCTTCGGTCCCAAGCGCGAGGCGGCCGAAATCGAGGGGAGCAAGGTCTTCGCCAAGGAGCTCATGCGCCAGGCGGGAATCCCGACGGCCGAATACCGCGTGTTCCACTCGTCGCCCGACGCCGAGAATTACGTTCTTTCGCGCGAGGTCGCGCTCCTGGTGCGGTCGCGGGGCCGCTCGACGCTCCGGCACACGCTCCATTGCCGGACGGCCGGCGAGACGCTTGAGGCCGTCGACCGGATCATGGACCCGCGCGAGATGATGTCGCCCGGGGTGCAGGTCGAGATCGAGGAGCGAGGCCGCAAACGGGTCTTCAGCGCTCGCGAGGAAGCCCGTGATTTCGTGCTTGGGCGGCCGCTGGGGCTGGTGATCAAGGCCGATGGACTCGCCGGCGGCAAGGGCGTGTACGTCTGCGACAACCTGCGACAGGCGCTCGAGGCCATCGATCAGATCATGTTCCGCCGCGTCTTCGGCCAGGCGGGCGACCGCGTCTTGATCGAGGAACGGCTCGACGGCCGTGAGGTCAGCGTGCTCGCCATCACCGACGGCCGCACGATCATCCCCCTCGAAACCTGCCAGGACCACAAACGCGCCTTCGATCACGACGAGGGTCCCAACACCGGTGGCATGGGCGCGTTCTCGCCCTCGAACACCATCGAGCCCGCGATGATGGAACAGATCGAACGCGAAGTCCTCGTGCCCACGATCCACGCCCTCAAGCGCGCCCGCCGACCGTTTCGCGGCGTCCTTTACGCCGGCATCATGCTCACCAACCAGGGCCCCAAGGTCCTCGAGTTCAACGCCCGCTTTGGCGATCCGGAAACGCAGGTGCTCGTGATGCGGCTCAAGTCGGACTTGCTCGATCTGCTCGAAGCGGCCGCCGACGAACGGCTGTCGACCGCGGAGGTCGAGTGGGATCCCCGGCCAGCGGTCACCGTCGTGATGGCCGCGGCCGGATATCCCGGCGCCTACGAACGCGACCGGTCGATTCTCAACATTGAGGCCGCCGAACGAATCGAGGGCGTGAAGGTCTTCCACGCCGGGACAAGGCTGCGCGGCGACTCGACCCGGCCGCGCGAAGCGCGGATCGTCACCGACGGCGGCCGCGTCCTGAACGTGACAGCGCTCGGGGACACGCTCGAACAAGCCCAGGCCAAAGCCTACGAGGCGGCCCGAACGATCAGCTTCGAAGGCGCCTGGTACCGCCGCGACATCGGCAACCCCCCGCGCGACCAGCCCCGCCCCCCCCCGCCGTGAACCAGGCCTTGTTTCCAGAGCCGACGAGGCGATCTTTCCGAGATCCCTCGTCGACCCGCCGCGCGCCGGCTATTTCTTGGGCGCCTGGGGATTCTTGGCGTTGACCGGGAAGCGATCGATCTTGAACAGGCCCTTGAGGCCGTTCTGACCGTTGTGGTAGGTCGTGGGCGCCCGGAACGGCTGGTAGGGGACGTTGGGCGGAACGACCGGGCCGCGGAACACGTGCACGTTCTTGGCGAAGAACGCTTTGTTCACAGGCACCGACGTATCGATGAGATTATTGGTGGAATTGTCGATCGTCCCCTCGACCCGGGCGTTGATCACGCCCCGCGGCAACACCAGATTGCTAGGCGCTCCGAAGGGGAAGACATTCCCGCTCGAGCTCTGGAACGAGCCGGACGAGTCGACCGCGGACGGGCTCAGGCCCGAGGGGTTCGGATCGACCGACGCCGAGAACAGGGAGTTCGTCACGTTGCCGGCGATCTTCACGTTCAAGAACCCGCCGTTCTGGGCGAACGGCTCGGATTGCTGGGTCGTCGAATTCACGACGTGGTTGGTGATCGTCGGGGGCGGATCGCCGTAGAACACCCCCGAGCCGCTGCCGAAAATGCTTTGCGGCGGCAGATTCGCGGCGGCGAACAGACTCGTGTACGTTCCCACCGACACGTTCGTGTTCGTGACGTCGCCGCCGATCAGCATGTTGCCGATCGACCGGCTGACCGTCACGGTGGAATTGGTGGCGTCGCGATTCGCCCGCAACGACGAGATCGCCAGGCTATTGATGCTGACGTTATCCATCCCCAGCCCGAACGAAACGTTCCGCGAGCCCGAGGGCGCGACCAGAAGCACGTTGTTGGTCTGGCCGCCGATATAGAAATTGGAGATCTTGGCGTCGAGCTCCCCCTCGGCGGCCGCGACCGCGATCGGGCTCTCGGTCATGAACGTGGTGAAATTGGTCGCGCTGCCACCCACCCGAACATCGCCGATCTGCCCCGTGGCCGCGCCCCCCTGCGAAATCACGAACGTGCCGCCGGGCGCGGTGCCCCCCGTCGGCGTCAAACTGTTGAATTGCGTCGGCGGGAGCTTGCTATTGCCGTCGATCTCGTTCGCCTGGAACAGATTCAGCCGGCCCGTCACCAGGAACGAGGCGTAATCCTGGAACGCCGGCGAACCCGCGGTCGTATTCGCCTGTGCATCCGTGATCACCTTGTTCACGATGATGCTCGTCCCCGTGATGATCGGCATTCCCAGATTGATCTGGAACTCGTTGTTTTGCCCCGTCTGATTGAGCGGAGTACCACCCGCCGGAGTGTAGTCGGCGTTCACCCCGCCAAACCGCAGCGTGATCACGCCCCCGGGGATGTAAATCTCACCCGCCGACTGAGCCGTCGAGTGAATCAGCGACGCCCCGCTGGGCTTGGTGGTGCTCGTGTGGGCCATCCAAAAATTGGGCATGTCGATCGCCAGGATGCCGTCCTGCACGATGTGGAAATTGTTGACCTGCTGCTGGTCGATCTTGGGGAGCATGCCCGAGGGCGTCACAACCAGGTTCTGGAAATAAACCTGATCCGCGCCATTCGCCCCCGGCGTGACCGTCCCCACCAGCCGCGTCTGGCTGGTGATCGAGCCCCCCACCGTGATCGTGTGGATCAGGTCCGGCGTATTGGCGGTGGCCTTGGTGAACGCGGTGCCGTTCTGGTCGACCACGTTGAGCGTGCCCGGGCCATACAGGCGCAGTTTCCAGTGAGCGCCCGAGGGGTCGGTGCCGGAAACCTGGGCCGTCGGCGTCCCATAGATCGAGGAAAGGAGCCGCCGCTCCTCGAGACCGTCCGTGACCGGACGTAGTGCTCGACCCGGCGCCATCGGCTTCCGCTTCAACATGGATCAGACTCCCCTAGCCCTCGCGGCGGTGCCATTCCTGGGTGCTGACATTCGGCCGAAACCCCAAGCGAGACATGAGCTTGAGACGACCAACGTCACGTGGCGACCAGCACCAACCCAGGTCCGTTCCCAGACAGGACTTGAACGCAATCATGGATATGTGAGACGATCCGGCACGGCGGTTTGTCGAGGGACGATCCGCCTGCTCTCTTTCATCATCGGCGGGGTGTCCGCTCAACTTCAGTAAATTCGTTAGAATCTTTGTAACCCGAGTGATCCGGATTATCCGAAGGGTCCGCCGAGAGTCGCCTTGGGGAGTCCGGCGGGCTTATCTCATGACAGTAGGGAGGCTGTCGATTAGGGAAGATCGGCCCCGTGGATCAAGCCCTGAAGCGACCTGCGCTCGGGAGCGGCCTCGGTGGTCGAGAGGGATCGGTCAAGAATGTCGAAGCGTGCATCCTCGAAGCGTCCCCCCGCGGTCCACGTGACCCTCCAGCGCGCCTCTCGCCTTCATCGGCTGGTGGTCTTCCTCTCCGCCGCACCCAGCGGACGGACCGCCGTGCTGGCCGAGCTGCGCATTGGCCTGCGGACGTTCTATCGCGAGCTCGAACTGCTCAAGAAGCGCGGCATCAAGGTTCGCTTCCAGAAAAAGAACTATCACCTGGTCGGCACCCGCGAGGACGCCGAAGGCCGCCTGCCGGTCCCCGACCCCGAGCTCAGCTTCGCCGAAATGGCCGAGCTCGCGCGCTGCCCCTGCCCCGCCGGAGAGCGCCTGGCCGGCCTCCTGGCCGCCGTCGTCTCGCCGCCGCAGTCGCCCAAGAAACGAGCCCAGCGCGGGCGCTCAGCCCCCAAGAAGCGGGGCGACGCTGGTCAGGACTAGGTCAGCGATCTCCGATGCAGACGATATCAATCTTTCCTCTCTCAAATGACCGGGGTGGGGCTCGAACCCACGACCAACGGATTAACGTACCGCATCGGCTCTCACCGACCACCCTGGTTTCCTCGGGCCGCCTTGTGGACGACCCTCGCAAGCCAGGGCTTGCAGGTCTGGACTATCCCATCGCCATCGCAGGCGTGCCGCGTCTAGTCTCTGAGGCCGCGACCAGCCAACGGCTGGACGCTTGCCTGCTGATTGCCCAATCCAACAGCTTTTCAGGCCATCACGCTTGCCGTTGCCGGCGACGTTGTGGCGCTGTGGCTCTCAGGGCGTTCCAGCAAATTGCGGCATTCACTCGTCGCGGTTCCGCTTCTTCCCGCGCGAGGCTCCTATTCAGGCCTCCCGATCACTCGAGAGTTGCGTGTGAAGTCCGTTGCTCTACCGACTGAGCTACCCGGTCCAAAACCATCACCACCTTAAGCCCCCAGACTCCAACCGTCCAGTCCCTCCCCACGGACGCCCCAGACGACCCGATCCCAGGCAGGCCCATCAACGGGCCCGGCCAACCAACTCCGCAAGTCGAACCCACGCCTCGCTCAAACGCCTCCCGAACCCCATCCCGGGCCAACCAAATCCGCCAAGAGTCCAAAAATTATTCAACAATAGTATTGCAATTCATCGAGAACGAAAGTAGCTCTGTTAGGAAGCCGACACGAGGAAACGCGCGCCGGTTCGCGCCTGGACCAGAAGGAAAGCAGCATGCGATTGAGAACCACTCCCCTCGTGAAACGAGCGTCCGCGGGGTTTCTTGGCGTCGCCTTGACGGGCCTTTTGCTGGTGCAGGCCGCGCCGTTGCACGGCGGCGAGCCGGCCCCGGGCGCGAAAACCCTGGCAGTTTCGCCGGAACGGGCGGTTCTGGTCGGTCCCGACGCGGTCCAGCAACTCGTGGTGGACTTCAGAACGAGTGGTCGAGCGAACGACGCGACGCGAACCGTGCAATACGCCTGCTCGGACGGGCGCGTGGCGACGGTCGACGCGACCGGGCTGGTCATTCCCCGCGGCGACGGCGAAGCGCGGATCACCGCGCGGCTGGGCGATCTGACCGCCTCCTGTGTGATCAAGGTCGAGGCGTACCAGAATCCGCCCGCCGTGAATTTCGCCAATCAGATCGTGCCGATCTTCACCAAGATGGGCTGCAACGCCGGGGGATGCCACGGGAAGGCGCTCGGGCAAAACGGCTTTCGATTGAGCCTGCTGGGTTTCGAGCCCGAGCTCGACTACGAGACGCTCGTGAAGGAAGACCGCGGCCGCCGCCTGTTTCCGTCGGCCCCCGAGGCCAGCTTGCTCCTGGTGAAGGCGACGGCCGCCAAGCCCCACGGCGGCGGCAAGCGGCTGGATCCGAACAGTCAGGAATATCGCCTGATCAGGCGCTGGATCGCCATGGGCATGCCCACCGGCACGCCGACCGATCCCCGGGTCGAGCGGATCACCATCCACCCCGAATCGCGCGTGATCGAGCGCGGCGGCCAGCAGGTGATGGTGACCGCGCATTACACCGACGGCCGGGTCGAGGATGTCACCCGCTGGGCCCAGTATCAATCCAATGAGACCGACGTCGCCGGCGTCGAGCCCGGCGGCTGGGTCGAAAAGGGGCGGCTGGCCGGCCAGGCGGCCGTGATGGCGCGCTATCAGGGGCAAGTCGCCGTCTTTCGCGCGATCGTCCCCACCGGGCTCACGCTCGCCGCCAACCAGGGCTTCCAGGCGAAAAACCCGATCGACGCCGCGGTCCTCGCCCAGTGGCGGGCGCTCGGCGTGACCCCGTCGCCCCCCTGCACCGACGCCGAATTCCTGAGACGCGTCTCGATCGATATCACCGGGACGCTCCCCACGCCGGCCGAGCTCGGGCAGTTCCTGGCTGATCCCGCGGCCGACAAACGAGCCCGCGCCGTCGACCGCCTGCTCGAACGCCCCGAGTACGCCTCGTATTTCGCGCTCAAGTGGGCCGACGTCCTGCGCAATCGCCGCGACGGTCAGAATAATGTACAGCATGGCACGTTTGGATTCCACGACTGGATTCGCGAGCAGCTCGCGCGCAACACCCCCTACGACCAGTTCGCCGGCGCGATCCTGGCGGCGACGGGCTCGGTCGAGAGCTCGCCCCCGGTGCAGTGGTATCGCACGATGCGCGAGACCAGCGCCTTCGTTGACGACACGGCCCAGGTGTTCCTGGGCATGCGGTTGCAGTGCGCCCGCTGTCACCATCATCCGTTCGAGAAATGGAGCCAGAACGACTACTACGGCTTCGCGGCCTTTTTCGCCAGGGTCCAGCGTAAGCCCGACCCCCGCGCCGAGCGCATGGGGCGGACTGGCGAGGTCGTCTACACGTCGCGGACGGGTTCCGTGACCCATCCCAAGACGGGCGAAACGATGGCGCCCCGGGGGCTGGGGGGCGAGGCCGTGAAGACGGCGACCGGAGAAGACCCCCGCCGCGCCCTGGTCGCATGGCTGGTCGACAAGCGAAACCCGTTCTTCGCCCGGGCGCTCGTGAATCGCTACTGGGCGCATTTCATGGGCCGGGGGATCGTCGAGCCGCTCGACGACATGCGGCTCACCAACCCCGCCTCGAACCCCGAGCTGCTGGAGGCGCTCGCCGACTCGTTCACCAGGAGCGGCTACGATCTCAAGGCCCTGATCCGTTCGATCTGCACCAGCCAGGTGTATGGCCTTTCGAGCGTTCCCAACGCCTCGAGCGAGCGCGATCGCCAGAGCTTCGCCCGCCATTATCCCAGGCGCATGAGCGCCGAGGTCCTCCTGGACGCGCTCGCGACGGTCTCGGGCGTCCCCTCGGCTTTTCCCGGTCTTCCCGCCGGCACCCGGGCCATCGAGCTCCCCGACGAGAGCGTGCGCTCGTCATTCCTCGACGTCTTCGGCAGGCCCAAGCGCGAGACCTCGTGCGAGTGCGAGCGGGTCAGCGACGCGACCCTGTCGCAGAGCCTGATGCTGCTCAATTCGGCCGACGTGCAAACCGTGCTCGCGAGCGACCAGGGCCGGGCGGCCCAGCTCGCCAAGGACGCGCGCCCCGAGCCGGCCAAGATCGACGAGCTCTTCCTGGCCGCGTTCGGCCGCCGGGCCACCCCCGCCGAATCGGCCGCGGCCGTCGCCTACCTCGCCAAGAATCCCAAGGACAAGAAACGCGCTTATGAAGACGTGATCTGGGCGCTGATCAATTCCAAGGAGTTCCAGTTCATCGATTGACCGACGGTTCCCGCGGCGGGCGTTTCGAGACCAGGGGATGGAAGGAGATTTCATCATGCAAGAGCGCGACAATCGCCATCGCACGAATTTCGGGCGGCGGACGTTTCTCAAGGTCGGCTCGCTCGGGCTCACCGGGCTGTCGCTGGCCGACCTGCTGCGGGCGAAATCGCGGGCCGACGCGGCCGGCGGCCGGGTTCGCGACGACCTGTCGGTGATCCTGGTCTGGCTCGACGGCGGCCCACCCCAGCATGAGACCTACGATCCCAAGCCCGACGCGCCGGCGGAATTCCGCGGGCCGCTCAAGGCGATCCCGACCGCGGTTCCCGGCGTGTTCCTGCCCGAGCTCATGCCGCGCCACGCTCGGGTCATGGACCGGATGTCGATCATTCGCTCGCTCCATCACGAGAACGGCGACCATTTCGCCGCCGCCCACTGGATGCTCACCGGCTTCCTGGGGTCGAACGCCGCCAACCTGGCGCCTCAGTATCCCTCGGCCGGCTCGGTCGTCTCGCGGCTGATGGGGGCCAAGAAGCCCGGCATGCCGGCCTACGTCGGCCTGCCGCGCACCCATTCGATCGGCCTGGCGCCGGGGTATCACGGGGCGGCCTACCTGGGGGTCGCTTACAACCCTTTCAATGCCGACGGCAACCCCAACAACGACCGTTACAAGGTTCCCAACCTGTCGCTTCCCAAGGGCGTCGACCGCGACCGCGTGAGCAGCAGGCGCACGCTCCTCACGGCCTTTGATCAGACCCGGCGCGACGTCGATACGAGCGGCCTCATGACGGGGCTCGACCGCTTCGAGCAGCAAGCCTTCGAGCTCGTGCTGGGCGACAACGCCCGCCGCGCCTTTGACCTTTCCCAAGAAGACCCGCGGCTTCGCGATCGCTATCTGCGGCACGAGTGGGGTCAAAGCGCGCTGGTGGCGCGGCGGCTGGTCGAGGCCGGCGTGCGGTTCGTCACCCTCACTTTTGGCGGCTGGGACTTTCACTCGAGCCTCGAGAAAGGCATGCATCGCGTGCTCCCGGTCCTGGATGCCGCCGTCGGCTCGCTGATCGAGGATCTGGAATCGCGCGGAATGCTCGACAAGACCATCGTGATGGTGATGGGCGAGTTTGGGCGCACGCCGCGGATGAATAACGCGGGCATCGCCGGCGTCGACCCCCACCCCGGGCGCGACCACTGGGGCAACGTGATGAGCGTCTTGATCGGCGGCGGCGGTCTGCCCAAGGGGCGGATCATCGGTGCCTCAAACGCCCGCGGCGAAGTCCCCAAGGACCGCCCCGTCCGGCCCCAGGATCTGATCGTCACCCTCTACAATCAGCTCGGGCTCGACCCCCAGACGACCTTCTACAACCACTCGGGTCGACCGGTCACGATCGGCGGCGACGGCCAGGTCGTGCGCGAGCTCGTGGGCTAGAAACTGGTCCGGCCGCGCAAGGCCCCCGGGCGGCTTGCTCGCGGGGCCGCGCGGCCCGACAATGGGGCGCGGACTCGATACCCGATCCCGGCCTCGACCACGGAACCCCTCGCCATGTCGCTCCTCGGCATCGTCACCTACAACATCGCCAAGGACTGGGATCTCCCCACCATCCTCGAGCGGCTCGAACGTCTTGAATACGAGGGGGTCGAGCTCCGAACCGGCCACGCCCACAAGGTCGAGGTCGGCCTCTCGAAGCACCAGCGCGACGAGATCCGCAAGCGGTTCGAGGATTCCCCCGTCGAGCTCGCCGGGCTGGGAAGCGCATTCGAGTTTCAGTCCAGCGATCCCGCCGAGGTCAGGCGCAACATCGAAGGGACCAAGGCCTACGTCCGGCTGGCCCACGACCTGGGCGCGCCCGGGGTCAAGGTCCGGCCCAATGGCATCCCCAAGGGAGCCGACCTGGACGCGACCTTGCACCAGATCGGCAGGTCGCTCCACGAGATCGGCCGCGACGCCGCCGACTTCGGCGTCGAGATCCGCGTCGAAGTCCACGGCGGCACGACCTCGCTCCTCCCCAATTTCGCCAAGATCATGACCCACGCCGATTGCGACAACGTCTTCGCCTGCTGGAACTCCAACCCCTCCGACGTCCAGAACGGCTCGATCGAGGCCGGCTTCAACCTGATCGCACCCAAGATCCGCGAGGTCCATCTCCGCGACCTGACCGACATGGCGTACCCCTGGCGCGACCTCTTCGCCCGGCTCAAACACCAAAACTACCAGGGCTACACCCTCGCCGAGATCGCCGAAAGCGCTGACCCCGAACGCGTTCTGCGCTATTTCCGAACCCTCTGGATCGCCTATCAGCCGAGGCCCTAGCTTTTCAGGGCGACAGATCAACAAGACGGATCAACCACGGAGACACAGAGAGGACAAAAACCGAGAGCGGACGGACGACAATCAAGAGAGAGATAACGGCGCGACGGAGCCGGTTGTCCGAATCGCCCAATCTGGCACTCGGCCGCGATCAATCCAGAATCACTAAATCCCATCCTTGATATGGCACTGCGCTTTATATTCCAATCTTATTCTCTCTCTGGAGGTCCGTGATATCCCGTGGCCCCGCGCCCTCGGGATTCCTTTCTCTACTCTCCTCTCATCCTCTATCCAATCTTCTCTGTGTCACTGTGGTTCACGCTTCGGGAATGGAACCGGCGTTAGAGCTCATCCTCGGCCGTGGCGGCCGACCAGTTCTGATCGAGGATGATCCGCGCCTCCGCGAGCTGGTCGGCGGGAACGAGCAGCTTCACCCCTCCGGTCGCGACCCGATACATGGAGGAATTCCCCATGCGTTCCCCCTCGAGATACGTGGGGATGCCCTCGGCCTCGAGCCGGATGCGGGCGGCCGCGACGCCGATCGAGTCGCCGAAGACGCGAACGGGCGTCCAGCCGACGCCGACCATCATCGGCGCGTCCGTGGCGGGAATGGGGGGAGGAGCTTCGAGCTCGAGCTCGTGCTTGGGGCAAATCGCCCCCACGGGCTGCGCCAGGAAGCTCTCGCAGACCGGACAATAGCCCTTGGCCGCGAGCCGGTCGCCGCACGACTGGCAAAGGGCCTGGTCGGGGTCGTGGTCCGCGCGCCCGCACCGCGGGCAATAGGTCGGGGCGAGGCGTTCGCCTGGTTCGCGGTGGTTCATCACGGAAGGATCGCGACAAGGAGTGATTTCGGTCCGGAAGGCACGAATCCCAGACTACCGCGAACGAGACGCGGCGGGAAGCCGATCCGCGGGCAATCCCGAGGCAGGCGCGGGTTCCAGCGCGACTGGCGTGGCCGCGGGCCCTGCCTCTCGCAACGCCTCGGCATGCCGCCTCGCCGCGTCCAGCGGCACCCGCTCTTCCTCCGCGACCGGTATGCTCGATCGACCCCCCTTTCTAAGGATCACGACGTCGTGCCCCGCCAAGAGCTGCCGCAAGGCACTCGAGTGCGAATCACATGTATATCCTCGGCTGGTATAATAGATGATGGACTCGTGGCAATCGATGCCCGCCGCGGCGTCGGCGTCGCTGATCCACTCTTTTCCATAATAGGGCGTCAGCCGCCGCCATTTCAGCGGGTTGTCAGGACGCCGGGTGAGCCGCCGATAGACCCGCCCGGGGATCCACGTCAGCAGTTTGTACGGTCGCGACCGGATCACCGGCAGCAGGGCCTTCACGAGCTTTTGCCGGGCGCTCAGCTCGCCATACGATCGCACGGGGATCAGCTCGGTCGTGTACCTCGTGCAGTGCCACGCCGGCTTGAGGACCAGCAGCCCCCCCGGCTTGAGCACGCGGTCGATCTCGCCAAAAGCCAGGTCGACCTCCGGCACGTGTTCCAGCGTATTGAAGCTGAAGACGCATTCCATGCTCGCGTCGGCCAGGGGGAGCCGCTGGGCGTCGCCGCAGATCCGGTCGGCCGCTTCAAATCCGCTGGCCATGAGCGGCTCGATCGCGTATTCGAGCCCGATATAGCCGGGCGCTGTCTCGGCGAAGAGCCCCGTCCCGCAGCCGATTTCGAGACACGGGCCGCTCACGTTCGAGCGCTTGAGGAATCCGGCCATGAACGCTCGTTCCTGGCGCAGATAGTCCGTGGTCAGCTCATGGGTGCGGCTTCGCCCCGCGTAATGCCCCTCAAACCAATCAACCGACTGGGCGCGCGGCGCATCGCGCAAAACGGGCACCCCGCGGACGACCGGATAGCGTGCGCGGCATGACTCGCACTCGAGCCCGTCGCCGACCGGGATCAGTCGGCCCCGGCAAACCGCGTCGTCCGCGCCTTTCTTGACGCAACGAATCCACTCAAGGAGCCAGCGATCTTCCATGAATCAACCCGACTCGGATGTTGACAACGCCTGGTGGAATGCGCAAGGCTCGCGGAACCAATCGCTCGTGGGCCTCGCCAGGCCTGAGAACTCTTGAGAAGCCGTGCCCGAGGTAATTGTCAGGGTAAAGCATTCCGTTCATCCGGGCAAGGCGAGCCGATCGCCCGGGAGTCGTTTGGGTGCAAGACGCACCCCGCGGCTGCAAGACGGGTTGCCATGATGTCAAGCTGCCTTTTCCATTTTGCCCCGTTCCACAAGTTCAAGGACGAACAACAGATGCCATTCACCCGAGCTTACCCCGAGGATTTGTCGAAACTGAGCGACAACGTGTACGGCTGGGGAAGAATTGTTTCGCGCCGGGCCTTCGGCGACCAAGGGCCGGGGCTCGACATCGATTTCGATTCCACGGAGACCGCGGCCGTCGAGATCGCCCAGTCTGTCCTCGAGGGGATCCTTGAGGAGATGCCGCGCTCGCAGCTCAAACTTCTTGGCGACCATCAGCCCTGCCCCAAGTGCCAGCGAGCCAGTCCCCTGAAAACGACAAGACGACCAGATCATCCGCCCAGGCCGCCTCGGGCAATGACCAGCAAGAAATGAGGCTCAGGGCGGCCGAGATCGACCGATCAGTGGTCGTCTCACAAGAGGGTGTAGGTTCGCCGGTCGCGAAGCGTGACCTCGCGGAAGGACGCGCGAAGCTGGTCGTAGGTGATCGCCTTGGTCGTCTCGCCCTCCGGGATCCCAGGGACGACGCGAAAGATGTAAATCGTCTGGCCGACCCGCTCGATGGCATTGTCGTACTTGAGCCATGGCGAGTCGGCAATCGCATAGACGAACCGCCCCGACTTGAGGTAAACGTCGGCCGCAACGCCGTCAAGCAGAGTCTTGCTGATCGCGAGGTAAAACGGCTTTCGGTCCTCGGCGCTTTGCTCGGGCGGATACTCCCCCGTATCGAGAAAACCGTCGGGCAAATGGCCGTCGTTGAGCCCGAGGTAGTTGGGGTCGAGCGCCCCGAAGAAGAGCACGATCAAGGGAGTCCCGTCGGAGTGCTCGTCTCGCCAGCGGCGGAGTCGATACAGATCCTGGCCCCAGTCAAAGTTGCTGCCGGCGAACTCTCCGCGTGCGCCGTCGGGGCCTCCGATCAACTCATTCGCATAGGAAAGGTAATGAGGCCTCGCTCCCAGCAGTGCGATTGTATTCCACAGAAGACAGAGCCCGATCAGCCACCTCAGGCGCGGCCATTCCAACCCGACGCGGACAGCCCCGCCCAAGCTGAGAAACAGAAAAGGGATGGCGGGCAAGAAGTATCGAGCCGGCCAGTTGAGACCCGTCTGCGTTCCCAGCAAAACGAGCAGGAGCCCCACGGGCGCGCAGACCAGACACTCGACGATGCAACGGCGGCGGGAACGGAAAAGCCAGAACGAGGCAGAGAACAGGATCAGGACGAGAGTGCCCATGGGGAGTTTGTAGGCCAGCGTCGTCAAAGGGCTTATCGGCGTTCCACGGAACACCAGGCGGCCATGGGACAATCGAAAGAAGCCAAACTCCTCATCCCATTTCTGAGAATCGAATCCTCTTATGTAGTCCTCCGGAAGGGGAACGGGGAACGAGTCCAGCCAGGTTCCTCGGAAGCGGTTGGCGGAGGGCGTATCGTCAACGTCGAGAGTCGATTTACTCGTGAGAAGCAGGCTCTTGAATTGATAAGATCCAAGCGACTTGCATGAACCGTCAAAGGCATAGACGGCGTTTAGCGTCAGAAGACTCAGGGCAAACATCACGAGAAGCCGATTCCACTTCCGAGCCTCCCGCGGACCCGCCGCCGTCTGAAGGGGCTCGGCAAGACGCCAGGGCCAGCCGCGTTGAAGGCACATCCCGATAAGCCAAGCCGGGTAAAGTATGAGCAGGCTAAACTTCGAGGCCTGAGCCAAACCCAAGCCCAAGCCCGCGAGCAGTGTCACGGTCCAGCCCGGTTTTTGGAGGAATCGCCAGAACAAGTACGTCGCGATGAACCCGACGGTCGTAGCGCCAATGTCCACCGTCGCGGTCGACGAATTGGCCAGCACCGTGGGATCGGTGAGCCAGAGCGCCGTCGCGACCAGCGCCGCGGCAGAGCCGTAAAGCTTGGTTCCCCATACGAACATCGTCAGAGCGCAGGCGACGGCCAGGAAAAGTACCACGGAACGAGCCACTTCGTAAAGAGCCTGATGGCGTGCACCATTCCGCGAGATGAAATCCATCCCCACATGCCACTCGCTTCTGTAGCCCCGTGCCGCGCGCGCGTAGTCCGTCTTGGGATTGGAGAGCCATACTGGAAGAGCAGACAACATGCGCACGAATGGCGGGTTTTCCCGATACAAGTAGTGGCAACCGGTCTCCCAGCAGCCCAGACCGGCCGGGACGTGTGCGTACTCGTCGACCAGAACGGGGTTGGAGCGGATGCACTCTCCCGCCAGCACGACGAAGCACGCCACCAAGGCCAGAAAGACAACCGCGTGACGCCTCTCGCAGATCCCGCTCATGCTTCACCCCCCTCTTGTCGAGGAGACTCGGGGCTGGAACTTCGCCGCCGTCATGGATTTCGCGTGCGGCGACGGCAGCCGCTCGATGCCCGACCGCTCAACGGCTCGCGACAGGCGCATAGCGGACGACATGGATCTTGAGAGCAGGGCGCCCGACCGCCGTTGTCTCAACCTCGACAGCGCCGTCGACAACGCTCGGGGCGTCGGGCTCGGGCGAGACGGTGACCTCGCGGGCCGAGCTGACGACCGCCTTGACGCCCTTGGGCGAGCTCAGAACCTTGACCAATTCGACTGCTTCATCCGGGCAGCGGAGAAAGACCCGAATCGACCGCGTCCCCAGAGTCACCCGGTCGGGAATGGACGAAAGATACGGGCTGCGCTTCCAAACCAGGGGAACCTGGCACAAGGCGCGTCCGTCCAACTCGGACGCGGTGACGAGGGACTTGTGCTCGCCGGGCTTCTGGTCTCTCAGGGTCAGGGCGTAAGTCGTCTCCTCATAGGAATACTCGCCCGTCCCTCCCACCTTACCCGTCTTGACGGCGCTCTTCCGCGTGCTGAACTCGGGCGGGAACTTGACCTCGATTCTGGGCTGTATAACGTCGCTCCTGTAGATGGCCCTGTGGGTAAGCTCGAAGGTCCAGTCACCGTCCTCAATGATCGATGGGTTGCTGGCGGCGTCCGGCTGAAACTGATGGCTGACCAGCGTATAAAACGGCGGTGCGACCCTGAGAACTCCATGGTCGGTTTCGACCGTGAACGGCGAAAACCGCGGCATCGTGAGCGGCGAGATCCCCAGTCTGACTTCGGCGATGAGGCCCGTTCCAGGCATCAGGACGACTGGCAGCGCGGACTCATCGACCTTTCGGCACGTACAGCCGCCGTCGATCTTGAGGATCCGGAGATTCTGGTTGCCCTCGTTTCGGAGGGCAAGCCGCATCGGCAACTCGTACGTCAAGGGATCAATGTAGGCGATCGGCTTCGCATAGGCGGCGCCGATCTTCACAACCGGCCTCGAGACCCTCCCACAGCCGGGCGACCCGATCAGTCCGACAAGCAGCAAAGGCAAGAGCCCCGATTCGAGCTTCTTGCGCCGACGGATCAGAACGCCGCACGCGACCGCGACAGCGAGAGCGGCCAGGATCCAGGGGATTCGCCAACTCGAGGATCTCTGTTCCAGCTCGTTCAATTCCGCGGCGTCAAGATTATGCATGCTCATCTGCAACGGCGTCGTCAGCCGCTTTCCGAGCAGTCCCCGTACGTCGCTGATCTTCAATGTCGAGCTGGAGGAGGGCCTTGCGACACTGCCGCCAATTCCCCCAACCGAATGAACGCCGGCGAGATCCCTGAGAGCGACGGGCCCCGACAGATCAGTGAACTTTAGGGTCCGGAAATGAGCCATCCCAACTGTGGGTGCCTTTGGACTGAGGATAGTGTCGTCCTCGTAATTAGGGAACTTGGAGGCGAAGCCATCGATTTGGAAGGACATCTGATACCACTCCGTTGGGACAAAACCGCCCGCTTTGCAGAGCCGTGCCTCCGTCACGTAGGTTTCCACGGCCGAGAGATGATCGGTCGATCGAATGTACTCGAGATCTCTCGCCATGCGGGGAAGGTAGCCCACCGAAGGGTCGTAGGACACCTCGAATCCCGCCCAATCTCCGCCATCGGATAGAGCCCGTCGATAAACCTCGACTTCAACGGGGCGTCCCGCACGCACCTCCTTTCGATGCTTCGGCTCGGCTTGACCGAATTCCTTGAGAAGGAGGGGGAACATATTGAATTCCCAGTGGAACGGACCGCTTCCCCTGTCCAGTGGTCCCAACTCGCGCTCGAAGGGTACGGCGCGGATCGCCGTCCACATTCGGTCGCCCCCGTTCCTTCTCTCGTGTGGGTTTTCCGTATGGTAACAGAGGATTTCCCCGTCCCAAATCGCCTCCGTCTTGGCGACGAAGTGAACGTTGAAGAAGACTTTGCTATTCTCCCTTCGCAGGGCGTCCTTGGCTGCCCGTTCGAGAATCTCTTCCGTCGAACTGAAATAGAAGTATTCGGCCTTTCCATCGCAAGCCCAGCGGCCGATAACCCTGGAATCGGGATCCTCCACATAACTCGGCCTCCGACCGAGCCAGAGCCGGTCGGTCGGGCCCTTGAGATCCCCATAGGTACGATCAAACTCGATCTCGACCTTGATCGAGGAATAATTCGCTCGAAAGGCGTCGAGCGGTCCCGGTTGAAGCTGCGCCATCGCGAGGAATGCAAGTGTCGCCAACATCTCGAAGTCCCCCATTTCGGGTTATGATTACGGTGTCAACCTGTCCGCGCTGGTTCCCGGGAACCCTTTCTTTAGATACCAGCCGGCAACGCCAGAAGGGCGATGCGCCGGCACCCTGGCACTCAATTCACCCAAGAGCCAAATCACTCCGATCTCCGACAAACCGCCAGAATCGGACAAACATCCCCAGCGGGGATCGGAGCCGGAGGAACGGACTTCGAGGCCCGAGGGCTCCATCGCTCATGATGGCTGCATGACCCGCATGACGAAGAGATATATCGAAGTTTCGCGGAAACGCCAGGGCCCGACGGCGGTTCCACGAAACTATCGCGAAGAGACCGACAAAAAGGTCGCGTGTGAGCCTGGCCCACGTTGACGGGCCGTCCGGATCGCTATCGGCGAGATCCCTCTCGGGCTCAACCGACGCTCTCGCTCGGAGCCGGGTCAGCAGGGATTCCCAGAGCCTTGACACGCCGCCCAATACCATCCAGCGTTATAGCACCGAGAGTGGCAGTAGATATCGCCGGTGGGATAGAACTGCGTGGTCCCGCAACTTGGCTGGGAATAGGTGCATGAGTACGTCGGGAATGTCGCGGGACTGGTGCATAGCATCCACGGCGTGATGATGCTGGTGATCGAATAGTATCCCTTGACGTAGGGTTTGTTGTTCTGGTAACATGTATAGCCGGGCCCGGAGGGCACGCATGTGTAGGGCCCACTGCTGCACGGATTGCCCCCGTTCCACATGCACCAGTTCGTACCGGCGCTGGGGCAACCAGCCCGGAGTGGCCCCGCCCAGGAAAGCAGCAGCGCGAGCCCGAAGACGAGCACGGTCGGGACCGCGAGCCAGGCCGGCGAACCCAGCGGTTCCGACCCGACGCTGGAAAGAACCCTGATCTTCTTGAATCGAAGCATGTCGAATCCTCCAATTGACCCTCGAACCTGAAAACCCACACTCACCAACCAACCAGCACGCTTTCGACGACGAGACAAGGGACGCGCGCCGCGTCGCATCTCAGGAACCGCGCCTCCACGGAGCGCCGCCCGAATGCCCTCGATCGGAAGCCTGCACGCTCGTTGTCCGCTCCTAGAAATCCCCCGCGTTGTAAGTTCCCAGCGCCGTCCACACTTGAAAACTGATCGAGTTGCTCGCCCACTCGACGTGCCCGTCGCCCAGCAGCAGGTTCACCCCGCCCGGGTGAAACGACCGGGGAGGGTGCAGACCGTACGCGAGGTTGGTCCACCCCGGCCCACACGACGGCCGTGGATCGTTGGGCGGGCCGTTGTGGTTGTAATGGGTGTTGTAGAATGACGAGAGCATCCAGTACCGACCCGCGTTCACCGCCCACGAGGCTGGCTGAGCCTCAAGACAGAGTGGGATGAAAATCGCGTCCGAAGACACGGGCCCGTAGCTCTCAACCTGTTCCTTGATGTCCCGCAACGGCGCCCCTGGCGGATTGAAGCTCCCCGCGATCCGCTCGCTCACGAACGCGGTCCGCGCAAGGCCGTCGGTCACGGTCGCGTCGCTCGGAAGCACCAGGAACGAGAACGGCCCGTCAAAATACCCCACCCGGATCATGCCCCAACGGCCGCGATTGAAATGGTACGAGTTCAAGTGCCGCTTCTCGCCGTCGCTCGGGCACAAGAGAACCGCCAGCCTCGTGTTTCGACACGTGTGATTCTCCAGGGTCGGAGATTCAGGCGTTTCGACGACATTGAAGGCGAAATTGATCGCCGAGAACAGCGGCTGCTGGTCAAGCTGAGGCAGCATGAAGGCGATTTCGGAGTAATTGTCGACGATCGGCCCGATCCCCATATGGCTCGGTGGAAACACGTTGTGCACCGAGCAATACGCGTTCATCGCCACGCCAAGCTGCTTCAGATTGGCAACGCACTGCGCCCGCCGCATCGCTTCCCGGCTCTGCTGCACCGCTGGGAGAATCAGCCCGACCAAGAGCCCAATGATCGAAACCACGACCAGGAGCTCGATCAGGGTGAAACCGCGAACCTTGCCATCCCGGAGGCCGCATCCAAGCGTCACGCGCGGATCATATGTGTTTCTGGTCTTCGCCCGCATCGCTGGTTCCTTGTCGGCTCAAGAGGAAATGCGAAGTCGTCCAGCCCGTCTCACTCCAACAGACAGCAGAGGGAGTGACGAATCAATCCCAATGATTCACGCGGAGGATCGGCTGGCGCGCGGGGTACTCGCGACCAGTCCCGCCGGGAAGCCGTCAGAGAACCGCGCTCAACACCCGCGCGAAGGCGCAGCCGAACGCCGAACACGCGAACCCGCCGAACGGACAGCGGAGGGGTAACGAAAGCCCATCCGAAGGACGCACCGAACATCCGTGCGAATCGACTTGTCACCTTGGGAAGTGCGACAAGCGAGGATCGAGGATCGAGGATCGAGGATCGAGGATCGAGGATCGAGGATCGAGGATCGAGGATCGAGGATCGAGGATCGAGGATCGAGGATCGAGGATCGAGGATCGAGGATCGAGGATCGAGG
>DAIDHE010000065.1 GCA_027459775.1 Planctomycetales bacterium
CGACCTGCCGGCGTACATGGTGCTCTCGGACCCCGGCGGACCCCCCGTGGATAACACGATTAACTGGTCGAGCGGCTTCATGCCGCCGCTCTATCAGGGGACGGTGCTCCGGCCCAAGGAGCCGCGAATCCTCAATCTCGACCCACCGCCCCAACTACGGGGTCGACTCCAGGAGCAAAACCTCGCGCTGCTGGACCGGCTCAACAGCCGGCACCTGGCTCAGCACCCGGGCGAGACGGATCTCGAAGCTCGCATCCAGACCTACCAACTGGCCGCCGCCATGCAGACGTCCGCCAAGGAGGCGCTCGACTTGAGCGGCGAGCCCGAGTCGATCCGCCGTCTGTACGGCCTGGACGACGATCAGACCCGCGAGTACGGAACGCGCTGCCTGATCGCGCGGCGACTCGTCGAGCGCGGCGTCCGGTTCGTTCAGCTCTTTCTCGGCGGCCAGCCCTGGGATCATCACACGTCGATTCACTCGGCCCTGCCCGCGATTTGCCGTCGCACCGATCGGCCGGCGGCGGCCCTGGTGACGGATCTCAAGCAGCGCGGGTTGCTCGACACCACCATCGTGCACTGGGGCGGCGAGATCGGCCGGCTGCCCGTCAGCGAAGGAAACCTCGACGCCGGCGCGGGCCGCGACCATAACGGGCAGGGCTTCTCGATCTGGCTCGCTGGCGGCGGGATCAAGGGGGGGACGACCTATGGCGCCACCGACGAGGTCGGCCACCGTGCCGTCGAGAACGTCGTCACGCCCAATGATTTTCAGGCGACGATCCTGAACCTCTTCGGCCTGGATCACCAGCGGTTGGTCTATTACGCCAATGGACGTGAGCAACGCCTCATCGACGGACGGCCCGCACGGGTCGTGAAGGAAATCCTCCGAGCGGCGACCTGACGGTTTCGAACTTTCGACCGCTAGACCTTTCGTCGATCGCCCTTGGAATCCGTGATCCGTTTCCTTCAGGGCTGCGCGGCTTTCAGTGATGTCTGCTGAAAAACCTTGGGCGCGGGGATCGCCGGTCGTTTGACCATGGGCGTCGTGGCGTTCGGTGAAGAGTTCGCGCCTTGGGGGCCGCTCGGCGGGCTTGCCGGGACGCCGCCGGCGTCGCGCGAGGCCTGGTTGAACATCGCATTGATCAGCGACGGCGCGCCGAGCGCCAAGAGCAGATCCGCCTGGGCCTGCGTCGCGGCCCAGACCGCGTCGATCCGGGAATTGTCGAGCTGAATCAGGCGCTGACGCGCCTGCATGAGCTTGGTCAAATCGGTCTGACCGGCCTCGAAGAGCCGCTCCATCTTCGAGACCTCCTTGGAAAGCTCATCGGAGAGCCCCGACGATTCATTGACCAGGTCGGTTGCTCCATTCCACCGCGCGACAGCCGCCCGAACCTGGGCGACAGCGCGCTGTTCCGCCTGCTGGGCGGCCACGACCGCGCGACGGTGCTCGGCCTGGCGCTGAAGAACGAGCGGCTTGCCGTTGTTCCAGACCGGAAGCGTTGTGATATAAACCATCCCGATATACTGGACGCCGGCTTCGTCCATTTCATATTGCGGACCAAGCACGGGCGACGGAATGCGGTCGGCCTGGGCGAGCTTGACCGCCGAGTGCGTTCCCGAGATCGACGCGCGGGCCGCGTGGATGTCGGGACGATTGGCCAGGGCCGTCTCGATCATTGACTGCTCGTCGATGGGTGGGATGTAGGTGGGCAAGGTGAACTCGCCCAGGGGCTCGGCCGCACCGGCTTCCTCGGGAATCCCGATCTGATTCCGCAGGTCAGCTAGGGCCGTGAGATAGTCTTGCCGGGCGGCCTTGACCTGCTGCCGAGTCGCGCGGCTTTCCACCCGCGCGAGCGAGACATCGGCGGCGGCGACCTGGTTGGCCTCGAGCCGGCTTTCCAGGGATTTCACCAGGCGATCGTTGAAGTCGGCAAGCTGCTCGGCCAGTTTGAATTTCTCGCGCCGATAGGCCGCGGTCTGGAAAAAACGATAGGTTTGCACCAAGGTCGTGAGCTCGAACTGCATCACATTCCAGCGCTGCTGGTCGTAGGCGGCCTGGGCGATGTGGTAACGATGGGTGGTCTGGTGGCCGAGCTCGATTGGCTGGCGCAGCGAGATGTAGATCAAGTCCTGGCCGTAGTGATAAAAGCTGCCGCCGGAACCCTTGGTCGCGCCGCCGCCGGGACTGGTCGAGCCGAAGGTGTTGGGCGGAATGAGGGTGATGGGTCGAAAATCGATCCAGAGGGTGGGATTCAAGGTGGTTGGAAAATGCCGGGCGACCTCGACGGCCTCGGCCGAGGCGGCCGTGGGATTTCCCTGACGCAGCGAGACCAGATCGGGGTTTGAGGTAAGCGCGCCATACATGGCTGCCTGCAGGCTGATCGATTGCCCGCCCAACGGAGGGGCGATGCTCGATGGGGGGTTGAGGACCGGCGGCGGTGGATTGACCGGCAGCGGCGCCAGCCTCGCGCCCGGGCCGCTTGCCTGAGCCGGTCGCACCCGCGTGTCCATATTGGCTGGTCGAGGCCGGACTGGCGCGACGGTTCTGGGCGGGGGGATTACCGTTCGACCCGTCGTGGGGGCCGTCGCGGGCTCGTCGGCCCATGCCCCGAGGGCCATTGCCGCTTCCAAGGAAAGAACGGCCAACGCGGCTCGCGCCCTTGATCGCCCGTTTGCTCGAGTCCTTGGCGCCATTCGCTCAGCCCTCGACCTGAGAGTTCCAACCCGAGCCATCATCGCGGCAGGCGCAATCGTCTCACCAGGCTCGATCCCTACAACCGTCCTCAGCAATTCATCGTCATTTTTCGCGGGTGTTCTCCATTCAGTTCGAGTGAATTCGGCGCGCTCGAGCAAGCTTCCGTCGCCCTTCAGACCGCGGAGCGAGAGGTTCGTGTTGGATGCTCAAGAAGCGCAGGATGGATCGGATCTCAGAATGTCTCGAGAAATGTGAGTCCCGGATTGACACGGTGCTCATACCGGCGCAAGATGCACTCAATCATCCGTGGAGAAAGATTCGCACGAATGTCAGGATCGCATACAGCCGTTCACGGTCAACGCTCGATCGGCCGTACTCGGGGAGTGACACTTGGTCTAGCTCGAATCGGTGAGCCGGCTTGACCGGCTCGGTGGGGGCGGGGAAGATCGGGTTGGAAAGCGGGGTCGGTTTCCGTTCGTTCGAACGAGAAAGGGCCAGCCGATGGGTGAATCACGTCGTCGCGGTGGGTTCACGTTGGTTGAGTTGTTGGTGGTGATCAGCATCATCGGGATCTTGGTGGGGCTGTTGCTACCGGCGGTCCAGTCGGCCCGCGAGGCGGGCCGGCGCACGCAGTGCCAGAACAACATGCGTCAGCTCACCCTGGGGGTCTTGGGTCTAGTAACCGCCGAGAACAAGTTCCCCGCCTTGGGCGTGATCAGCGACGATCCGACCAAGAACAACCCACCTGCTCAGTCCATGTACACCCCATTCAATCAAGGAGTTGACTCGTGGGTTGACCCCGCGTTGACGCCGGACGGGGCCGAGGTTCCGATGTACAATTGGGTGGTCGAAATCTTACCCTATATCGACCAAGCGTCGCTTTCGAACGCTTGGGTCAGAACGGGTGTGGATTCGTACGGGCACCCGGTTCCCGTTCCGTTTTATTACGGTCTCGCGATTACTCCAGGAGCGCCCAGCAACGCCAAGATCAGTTCGACGGCGCTCGGCGTTCTGCGATGTCCCGACGATCTGACGGCCGTGCAGGGGCAGGGCAACTTGAGCTATGTCGCCAACATGGGATTCTCGCTTTGGACGGCGTTGCCTTTTAGTTGGATCGGGTCACCATACGACGGTGGCGGGCACGCCACATCGTACGGGTCCACATCAGGAATTGGCAATGGCATGTTCATGGGTGGGGAGGATTGGGGCACCAATGTCAGCGTCACACGTAAGATGGGCTTGATGTTCATGGAGGATAATGGCAATTACGGACCCCAAACGTCGATGCCCTGGAATGTACGAAACACGCCGGCCTCGATTTCCGACGGTTCGTCCGACACCCTGATGCTGAGCGAGAACACTCTCGCCGGACTCAGCACGCCGAGCACGTACAGCAAAGGCATCTCGACCAATTGGGCCGCGCCCTTGCCCAATTTTTGCGGATTCATGGGCGGGGGATCGCTTTGCCCGCTCCAAAACTGCCTGAAGGTCGGCCTGACTCCCTCGGGCGACGTGGACGGTCCAGGGTGGGCTGTGGCGAATTTGGTTTCCTCCTACACGAGTGTTAATTATGGCCAAAACTTCACGATCGAAGGGTCGTTTCCGTTCTCCAACAGCGCGCATCCCAATGGATGTAACATGTCTTTCTGCGACGGGGCTGTAAGGTTCATCAAGCAGACGATCGACGCGACGGTTTATTCCAAGCTGATCACGCCGGCTGGCAGCAAGCTGCCAGTCGCGTTTCGCCAGCTCCCGGTCGAGGAAGACGCGTTTGTCAATTGAAATGAGCGGTCGGCTTGGTCCGGGCTTGCCGCGTCCAGGGAGTCGCTCCTTCTCCGGAGAGCTCAGGGCAAATGACCGCCGATCCAGTAGGATCGGCGGCCTTCGCTGCTTTTGGGATCGTTACGGCTTGGCGACGCCGATGACGCCGACGGCGAGCCGGCCGCCGGCGTTGCCGGTGGGTTGCGTTTTGAGGTCGTCGACCTTCTCATGCACGACCAGGCCGCGGCCGATGATCGAGGCGGCGCCGTGGAACGACATGTGCGGATCGTCGAGGTCGAGCGTGGCGACGCCCTTTTCGTTGGCGGTCACGTTACCCAGATCCCCCACGTGGCGCTTGGTGCTGTCGGGGCCGGCGTGTTGAGCCTTCGTGGGGTTGAAGTGACCTCCCGAGGCCATGCCATCCTCGGACCAGACGCCGAATTCGTGGACGTGAAAGCCGTGCTCGCCGGGGGACAGCCCCGAGATCTCGGCGTGTACGTGAATCATGTGGCCGCTTTGCGTGAAGGTGACCCGCCCCTTCACGTCGCTCCCCTTGGTGGGAATGAGCAAGGCGACGGCCTTCGTGATCCCTGGCGCCGCGGCGGCCTTCTCATGCTGGGCGGTCGCCTGGCTCAAAAGTCCAACCGCTCCGTAGAATCCGAGCGTCGACGCCGCCAAGGCGGCAATCCCCTGCTTGATCGTCATGTTGCATCTCCCCAAAGGTCCAACCGGCCGCGCGGAAACGCCCGCGCGGTTCACTCATGAACGGTAGCCGCGCCCGACCCGGCTCTCAAGAGGCTTGAGCACGCCGTGAATCCCGCAACCTCGAGCCATCAACCCATGGATTGCATCCCCCGAACCCATCACAATGGCGCATTCGATAAGCCCCTCGCTCGAGCCGTCAACCGAAAGAGCACCAGGATTCCTCGCGCATGACGCACGATCAGCAGACTTCCTTGGCCCCTTTTGATGCTCTTGTGATCGCGCGGCTCCTCGTCAGCGCGGCGAAGGGCGACGTCCCCTCAAGAATCACAAAGGATCTGGGCCCGCTCCTTCCCACCCGCGGTTCAGCCCACGCCGGGGTCGAGCGGATCGAAAAGACGGTCGAGGGCCTGATCGCGAACGAGCTCGTCGAGCGCGTCTGGGGAAAATCCAAGAAAGCCGTCCCCAAGCTGCTTCTGACGGCCCAGGGCCGGCGCGTGGGCCTGGCCTTTCTGGGCCTTGCGGAGTTGCCGCCCAAGACGACCTGGGCGGCCGTCAAGAAGGTATACTTGCCGGGACGAGTGCTGGGACTCGAGCTGGCGAATCCCACGATTCGCAAGGCGATCAGCGCCGACGCGACGCTCAAGGCCGCGCTGTTCAAAAAGACCTTCGATTTGCCGATCCGCGATCTGCCCAAGCCGGCCGAGGCGTCCGACGCCCTGGCGTGGAAGCTCATGGGCTTCGAGGGCAAAAGCGAGAAAATGACTCTGAAGGCCGTCAAGACAGCGCTTTTCCATCGCGCCCTGGGCGATGCGCGGCCGACCGATTACGCACGGGCGGCCGGTCAGTTGCTGGCGAGGCGGATCGGGGCGATGCGCGACCATCCGGGTGAATTTCGGGAGGCGCTTCTCCGGGAGTGGCTCGACGCCAAGCCGGCAATGGCTTCGGCCGAGCTCGACCTGACCGACTTCGCCCAGCGCGTGAAGGCCGCGGCGACGACGTGCAAGACCGAGCGGCAGGGGAGCGACAAGGTCTATATCGCCCACGTGTGGCGTTTGCTCGAGCACGAGCCGGCATTCGCCGCGATGGGGCCTGACGGCTTCAAGCAACGACTCGCCCAGGCCAATAATGAAGGAAAACTCGAGCTCCGCCGGGCCGACCTGGCGCACTTGATGGATCCCGACGACATCCGGCTCTCAGCGGTACAATATCTTGATACAACTTTTCATTTTGTCAAAGTCTGATCCTCTATCGACCTCGAAGTCACGACGATGACCACGTCACCCGCGGTTCACGACGTCGAGCACGACCCCAGAGTCGCCGCGTTTTGCTCGACGCGGTTGCCCGAGTTGTTTCACGGCGTTGCCTACTCGAGCCTGATCTGGAAGACCGACCCGCTCGACGTCCCCTCGATTCACGCCCAGGCCCGAGAGACGTTCGAGCGCGTGATCGAGCGTGCGCTCGACGAGTCCACCTTGTCGAAGCCACGTATGCTCCTCTTGCTGGGCGAGGCGGGCTCGGGCAAGACGCATCTGATGCGTATCTTTCGCAACCTGGTCCAGGGCCAAGGGCTGGGCTATTGCGGCTTCATGCAAATGACCGCGGCCGCCCAGGAATACGATCGCTACATCTTGAACAATCTGATCGATTCGCTGGACCAGCCCTATGACGAACAGGGTGCGACGACCGGGCTCAAACGACTCTCGACCGCGATGGCGGAGCTTATCCCGACCCAGGGGGCGACGCTGGCGCGGCTGCGCGAAGGGGGTCTGGAACAGGCCGAGATCGACGACCTCGTGAACGCCATCGCCGACGCGATCGCCCTCGATCCGCGTTTCGAATCGATCGATCATCACCTGGTCCAGGTTCTGCTGCATTTGCAAACGAACACGCCGGCCGTCAAGACCCGGGTGCTCAAGTATCTGAGGTGCGAGGAATTGACGCGTCGCGACGTCGAGCGGCTAGGCGGCGTGCCCTGGCGTGGTTACGCCGGGGCAGCCGCGCGGATGATCCGGCTGCTGGGCCAGCTCATGTGGCTCGCGCAGAAAGCGCCTCTGGTCTTGTTCGTCGATCAACTCGAGGATCGATTCGACGTCGAAAACGCCTCCCAACAGTTTCGCCGCTTGATCGCGATGCTCTGCGACGTCGTGAGCCACGTCCCCTCGGCCGTCGTCGTTGTTTCGTGTCTCGCGGACCTGTTTGACCAAATGCGCGACAGCCTGACCAGACCGCAGACCGGGCGGTTGACGGCCCGGCCGAGCCCGATCGACCTGAAGACCGGCTGTGATTTCGGGCAGGTCGAGGAGTTGGTGGGCCAGCGGCTGCGCTACCTCTATGAGGAAGCCGGGATCGATCCCAGGAGCGACGAGCCGACATACCCGGTGCCCCGCGAATTCATGGCCAAGCTCGTGGGTCTGAGCGTCCGCGAGGTGCTCGATCATCTTGGGCGGTTCCGCGATCAATGGATCAAACAGTGTCCGAGTCAGGATGACCCTCCGCCGCCTCCTGGGACTGTTTCTCAGTCCGCGGATCAAATGGAACAAGAGTGGGATGTCTTTCGCTCGACGAGCACAGTCGACGTTCCAGACGAAGAGACCGCGCTCGCGGAAACCCTGGCGAAGGCGCTCGCGTGGTGTTCGGACGAAGTCGGTCCTGGGCGGCGAATCGAGGCGAAGTCCCAAGGCCGGCTGGTCGAGATCGACCAGCATGGCTCCGCGGCGACCGTTGGGGGGTTGGTTGTGGGAATCTGCGACCGGCCGGCCCAGGGGGGCGGGCTGGGCAAGCAGATTCAAGAGCTCCTGCGGATGAGCGGCGCGCGCAGGATCGTGATTGTGCGAACGACCGATTTCCCAACGAGCTCAAAGGCGCAGGTGACCAGGGAAATTGCCCGAATCATCGCCGCGGGGGGTCGAAAGGTGGTGATCGAGAATACCGACTGGCGGATCATGGCGGCGATGGCGGCATTTCGCGGCGAACGCGCGCAGGCCCCGGGCTTTTCCGCCTGGCTCGAGCAGTACCGACCGTTGTCGGGCCTGGTCTCGATCCGCGAGATTCTGGATCTCGATTCCGGCGATGGAGGAAATGGTGGTCCGCCGTCGCCTCCGGTCGAGAAGCCGAAATCTTCTGTTTCGGTCCCGCCAGGCAGGCCGGACCGACCGCCAAGGGGCGAGGCTCCGAAGAGTCCGATACCTCCAGAACCTCCCTTGCCGTCCGGTCCTCTTCATCTGGGCCAGGTCAACGATCGGCGCGGCGATCCACTTGACATCGAGCCGGGATCGCTGACGCGCCACGCCGCGTTTTTGGGAAGTTCGGGAAGCGGCAAGACGACGGCGGCGCTGGCCGTGATCGAGCAATTGTTGCTCCAGGGCGTTCCGGCGATCTTGATCGACCGTAAGGGGGATCTTTGTCCGTATGCTCAACCGGGAATGGGTTTACGGGACGAACTCGAGGGCGACGACCGGGCGCGGGCCATTCGGTTGCGCTCGAGAGTCGAGGTCGCGCTCTATACTCCGCGCAGACCCGACGGCAGGCCGCTCTCGATCGCCGCCGTTCCCGCAGGATTGGGCTCGCTCCCCTCTCATGAGCGCGAACAGGCCGCCAAGTACGCCGCCTCGGCCATCGCCGGAATGATGAATTACACGGGCAAGGGCCGCGATCAATCGCGGCTGGCGATTCTCATTCGGGCGATCGATTTGCTCAGCCAGGAAAGCCCCGAGCAAGCCGTGCCGATCGAGGCGCTGGTCGACTTCATCGCCGAGCCCGACCTGGCGCTTTTGAATTCGGTCGGCCGGCTCGATCCCAAGCTCTTCATGCCCTTGGTTCAGGATCTCGAGACCCTGCGCCATCATCGCGGCGATTTGCTCTCGGCCCAGGGAGAATCACTCGAGATCGAAAACCTTTTGGGGCTTGACGACGATCAACTCTCGGGCAAGACCAAGCTGTCGATCGTGAGCACCCGATTTCTGGGAACCAATCCCGACGTGCAATTCTGGGTCGCTCAGTTCTTGATGGCCGTGGGCCGATTCATCGCGCGAGCGCCGGCGGATCGGCTGCGCGCGGTGATCCTTTTTGACGAGGCCGATTTGTATCTTCCCGCGACCTCGAAACCGGCGACCAAGGAGCCCATGGAAAACCTGCTCCGCCGCGCGCGCTCGGCCGGCCTGGGTGTGATGCTGGGCACCCAGAGCCCGGGCGACCTCGATTACAAGTGCCGCGACAATATCCATTCGTGGTTCGTCGGCCAGGTCCGGGAAAAAAACTCGATCGACAAGCTCAAGCCCATGCTCAGCGAGTGCCGGTTTGACGCGCCAGCCAAACTCGCCAGCCAGAAACCAGGGGAATTCTTGCTCATCCGCGACGGCCATGCGACTCCGTTCAAATCGTCGCGATGCCTCGTGAACCCCGTCCAGGTGGCCGAGGAAGAGATCGCGGCCCTGGCGCGGGCGACGATCCCGAGCCTGGCGTCCTGAAACTCAGGCGGTTCGTGGGCTTCGACAACGCGATTTGCAGAGATGACTATTTTTGCATTTCTTTGAAGCGGCGATAATCGGCGAGTACCTGGGCCGTACACCGTAGGGTTATTCCCTGCATGCTGGCCGTGCCGACCATGATCGATTCGACGAGCGGGTCCGTGGCTGCGTGCTCGGAGGCCCATTCGATCGAGAAGCTCGCGGCCATACCCCCCGTGGTGTCGCTCTCCTTGACGAAAAACACCGCCGTGGCCCGAGCCGCGAGCTGAATCGGACGCTCGAGGTGCTCTTTCACCAGCACGCCGCGTTGATTGAAGTACGCCACCCTGGAAACCACGATCGCCTGGCTCTGGTCGGTGTTGCGGATAACGACGGTGATCGCGAGCGGAAACGGTTCCGCGGAATCGGCCGTCGCGACCGCGGAATACGCGGGCAGATAAAGCGTCTGACCAACCACGCGGCGGTCCTCGGGAATCGGTTCGACACGCGGGTTCGAGGCGGCGTCGACCAGATTCGCGAGCTGGGCTCCCACTGGACCCTGTCGACCGCACGAAACCTGCGCGAGTGCCAGGAACAGGATCAACAGTAACGGAAACGTACGGCGATTGGTCATGGGATAGGCTCGCTGGAGCTTGATCCGCCTTGATTCAGTGAATCCAGTTCGGCCGATCATTTTAACCCTTGGATTGCGTTTGAGGGCCAGTTTTCTTGGTTTGCGAGACTGGCTCATCGGCCTTGAGCAGGAGAGCCTCGAGCACGGCCAATGTGCCAGCCTGGTCGGCGGTTCTATCGCCGCGGATGCGCACGACCCTTGGAAATCGCAAGGCGAGGCCCGATTTGTGGCGCCTCGAGCGAGCGAGTCCTTCAAACGCGATCTCGAAGACCAGCTCGGGCTTGACTGTCCGTACCGGACCGAATCTCTCGAGGATGTTTTGCCGCACGAAGGCGTCGATCTGGCGAATTTCGGCGTCGGTAAGGTTTGAATCCGCCTGAGCGATGGTGATCAGGACGCCGTCGTTCCACACGGCGAGGGTGTAATCGGTATAGAGGCCCGCTCGTTCTCCGCTGCCGCGGCGAGCGGCCGTCAAGACGGCGTCGATCGTGAACGGCTCGACCTTCCATTTCCACCAATCGTCCCGCGAGCGCCCGACGCCATAGGCCGAGTCGCGGCGTTTGAGCATCAACCCCTGGGCTTGCTCGTCTCGACTCTGGGCCCAGATCGTCGCCAGCTCGGTCCAGGTCGGCGCCCGGACGATTGGTGAAATCCAAACGCGCGATTCAAGCCAAGGGCTTCTGGACGTCAAGTCGCCGATAAGGGCCGTCAGGGCGTCTCTCCGTGCGTCGAGCGACTGTTCGCGAAGGTCGACGCCCGCGTGTTCGAGCAAGTCGTGCACGATCAAGATCACCGGCGTTTCGGCCAAAACCACGCGTGTCGGGTTTTTGCGGCCGATCCTGCGCTCGAGTCGTATGAAGGGCAAGATCGAGCCGCCCTTGCATGGCAAGATCGCTCCATCAAGCACGGTGCCGTCGGGGAAGAGCTCGCCGAGCGCGGTCAGCTCGGGATACTGGCTTGTGATGAGCTCTTGATCCCGCGACCAAACGTAAGTGAACCCGTCGCGGCGGATGAGCTGGCAGCGAAGTCCGTCCCATTTCCACTCGACTTGCCAGAGCGCGCGGTCGCCAAGCGATGTCGGCTCCTGGTCCAGGCACTGCGCGAGAAAAAAGGGATAGGGGCGGCTGGGATCGGCGTCGGAAGCGTCGCGAGCAAGCAGCCCCGCGAAGAAATCAGGGGTGGGCGACCAATCGCCCATCAGGCGATGAGCGACGACGGGCGGGTCGACGCCGGCGAGGTCGGCGAGCGCTTGGATCACGAGCTGTTGCGAAACGCCGACCCGGAATCCGCCGCTGATGAGCTTGTTCCAGATGAAGCGCTGGCTGGGATCGAGCTCGCGCCAGGCATCTTGAATCAGAGATCGTTTATCTTTTTCATCTCGACCGTAGAGGGGGAGCAGCCGATCCTCGATCCATCGCGACAGGGTTTGATCGCTGGAATGTACGGGAGCGGGGAGCAACAGAGCGATCGTCTCGGCCATATCGCCGACGGCGTCGTAGCTCTCCTGGAACAGCCAATCGGGAATTGCGGCTTCTTGAGCGGCCCATTCGCGGAGCTTGGCCGAGGGAACAATCCGCCGTGGTTTGCGGCCGACCAGAAAAGAAACGGCCCAGGCCGCATCGGCCGGTGGGACGCGAGCGAAATAGTCGCGGAGAGCCCGGACCTTGGCCGTTGCTTTTGTGGTCTCTTCGAGCAAGGCGTGGAGATCGGCAAAGGCCTTCATCGTGGTGTCGCTTAAACTTCGGGTTCTTGGAGCGCGGGCGATTTGTCCGCGATTGGCTGGGATTCGAGGTCGTCGGGCTCACCCTGGTAGCGCGTGGCCAGGACGTGGGCGTCTCGACCGCGTTCGGAAAGCCAGCGCGCAACGGTGGCCGTGGATCCGTGAGTCAGCCAGACGGTTTCGGCTTCAGAGGCATCGATCGCGCTCAAGAGCCCCGGCCAATCGACGTGATCGGAAAGCACGAACCCGCGATCGACCGCGCTGCGTCGCCGCGTGCTCCGAAGGCGCATCCAGCCCGAGGCGAACGCCGACGAGCTGGGGCCAAACTGCCGTGTCCAGGCCGTCCCGTGGACCGACGGGGGCGCGACCACGAGCGCCCGTGACCAGTCCGCGCCGGTTTTCTCCGCCGTCATGCGAAGGGTCGGCGGAAGCTCAACGCCGCTCGATCGATACGCTTCGTTCAACAGCTCAACCGCCGCATGCGTGTGGATTGGTCCCGGCAGCTCAATTCCCGAAGCCTGGGCGATCTTGGCCACGCCCGCGATCAGGCGCTGGGCCTTGCCGAGGGCGTAGCCATACAGCAGGCTGGCGCGGCCGGCTGCCTGATTACCCTGCCACCAGGCGAGGATCTCCCGGAACACGCTCTCGGGCGCCGGCCAGCGGTAGATCGGCAGTCCGAACGTGCATTCACTGATGAAAACATGGCAGCGCACGGGTTCGAAAGGCGCGCAGGTGGGGTCGGGCTCGAGCTTGTAATCGCCCGAGACGACCCAAGATTGCCCCGCGTGCTCGATGCGGATTTGAGCCGAGCCAAGAATGTGCCCGGCAGGATGCAGCGAGATTCGCACCCCGGAATGGTCAAGTGGTTCGCCGTATTCGAGCGTGGAAATCGCCGCGGCTTGGGCCAAGCGGGCACGCGCAACCGCCAGACCATCCCTGGCCAGCAGGTAATGGGTACAACCCCTGGCCAGATGGTCGGCATGCGCATGGGTGACGACCGCGTGCTCGACGGGCCGCCAGGGGTCGACGAAAAAGCCCCCTTGCTCGCAATAAAGCCCAAGTTCGGTCGGCTGAAGGAGGTGCCTGCGCGCGGTTTGCATCACGCGATTATAGGCATCGGTTCACGTGTGCGGGCAAGGACGTCCAAGATCGTCAAATCAGGCTCATGGCGCGCACAGCGAACCAGAACCCAAACAAGGGGCGTCGGGCCGCTCCACGTGATATCGAGCGAATTCGCGGGTGTGAGCCGATCAGTAGCGACCGCCCCGGTATCCGCCTCGTCCACCGCCACCGCCACCGCCTCCGCCACCCCCTCCGCCTCGGTCTTCACGAGGTTTGGCCTCGTTGACCGTCAGGCGACGGCCGCCGTGCTCCTGATCGTGGAGCGCGTCGATCGCGGCCATCGCGTCCTCGTCATTCGACATCTCGACGAAGCCGAATCCACGACTGCGTCCCGTTTGACGATCCATGACCACCTGCGCGCTGCGGATCTCGCCGTAAGGGGCGAACATATCCTCCAGGTCTGCGCTCGTGACCCCGAACGACAAGTTTCCAACGTAAAGCTTCTTAGCCAACTTCAAGCTCCCCTGGGATCTGGGATCCCGCGAATCGACCCGCGTACGACTCTCCGGGCCGGAAGGAAGGGGCCGATCCAGGGGGCCCTCCGGGCGGGGTAAGTCGTCCAATGCTCGAGCCCGAGCGAGCCCGGCTTGCGCCGATACCCCACACCCGAGCATGCATCGAGAAACCTTACCAGTACTAAGAGATTAACGTGCTTGGTTCGCAATTGATACCAAGATCACCGCCAACGGCTTTTTTTTCTTTTTACCAGGCCATTGATCGGCCTCGATCTGGCGACTCGAGCGAAAGCGGTGAAATGCGCGATTGGTCGAGATCTGGCTTCACGACCTGATCAGTCAGGCCCGCTTCTCGATCCATCGCGAGTTCCTTAACCACGACGCCGCTGGTTTCGAGAGCGATCATCCGTTCCCCGAGGAGGGCGACGCGAAGGGCGGCTTGATCAGGTGAAACGCCGCGGGCGTGGATGTTGGAGACAAGATTGCGCCGCGAGTCGTCGTGTCCGCCCCGGGGCTGATAGGCCAGATAGGCTGAAAGGCTTTGGGCCGTGGCCAGACCGGGTCGTTCGCCGATCAGAAGGACGACGACGGCGGGATTGAGGATTTCGCCGATGTCGTTCAACACGCCGACGCGCCCCCTACGAATGAAAAAGGGCCGGCCGAACGACCACCCCCTGTGTTCGGCCTGCGCGGCCAAGAGCGGCAAAAGCGCGGGAACCTGGGCGATGACGGCCGCGGCGGAAAGACCGTCGGAGATCGCGACCTGGAGCATCGCGCCCTTGGTTCCATGCTCGGCGAGCTGGATCCGTGCCTCTGGGGCGAGCTTTCGTCCCAGCTCGGGATTCATGAGATAGTCGCGCCTGCTGGTCGCGAGAGTTGGGATCTCGAAGAGATTCCACTCCGAGAGAAACGCCGTCCCCAGGTCGCGGGCGAGCTCGAGCTCGAGCGAAACCGCGTCACGGGCGGCGGCATGATCGCGGCGGAGCTCGAGCCAGGTTGACGTGAGATAGACCGGAGCGGCTGGCCCGACCATGATTCGAGCGGGCGTCCGCGCTCGAATCGCGTCAAGTGCGAAGGGCGACCTTGATGTCGGCTCGATCGGTCCGGGGTTTTGGTCCGTCATGTCGTGGGCCTCGATTCGCGTCGAGATTCTCTGGGATGATCGATCAAGCCAATCGATTCAGTTCTATGTGTGGCGGCCCCTTGAAGCGACGGCGAACTCCGCCGTTCCAGGCGATGGCCAGAACGAGCGCGAAACCGAAGACCACCCACGCCGCCCGGTCGTTGGGCGGCTGCATGCCGATCAGGATGAGGACAAGACAACCAAGGACCGCGGCCGCGGCCAGCGGGCGATACCAGCTCCCGAGAGTCCAGGGTCCGCATGCTGTCCACGTTCGACCATGGGTCCAGGCCCCGAGCGCCGTCGGCAAAACGTAAGACAAATAGAGAAAGATCGTGCAGACCGCCGTGATCGTCGAATAAACCGGCGTGCTCAGCGTGAACAAAACCGAAGCCGTCGCCACGATCCAGATGGCAACGGCCGGGGTTTTGCGCCGGGGACAGACCCAACTCATCGACTTGGAGGCGGGGAGCCCGCCGTCACGCGCGAATGCGTAGGCCATGCGCGAGGCAGAGGTCACCGTCGCCAGGCCGCACAAATACTGCGCCGTCACGATGCCCCCCAGAAGAGTGATTGCCAGGGGGCGAGGCAAGACGCCGTGCACGATCGCCAGAAACGCCCCCTCGCCGAGCCTGGCAGCCGCCGGTGGATCGGGAGCGGCCAGGACGACCGTCCCGAGCAAGATCCATCCGACCACGCCCGAGACCACAACCGAACGCACAATGCCTTGAGGAACGTTCCAATCGGCACGGATGGTTTCCTCGGCCGCGTGCGCCGACGCATCAAAACCCGTGATCGTATAAGCGGGAAGCAGCAGCCCCAGCGCGAATAGATAGGAAAGGCTCTGGGTTGCGGGCCAGACGTCGCCGCCGGACGGACCGGCATGATTGGCCAGAGTAACGAGTCGAGCGGGCTCAAAACTTGGGGCGAAAACAAGCAAGCAAACGGCCAGCGCGGTCGCGATCAAGAGAATCCAGTACCCGCTGAAATCCGTCAGGCGGGCCGTGAGGCCGATTCCCAGGTGGTTCACGGCTGCCTGCGAGCCGGTGACGATCACCAGCCCGCAGGCCTGATACATGGGATCGAGCAGCGGAGACGCGATTGCGCCTGAGTGATCGGCCAGTCCCCAGACGGTCAGGGCGAATCGATACATCCCCACGTTGATGGCGGCGAGCACGGTCACGAGCCCCGCCAGGTTGAACCAGGCGACGGTCCATCCCCAGCCCGGTCCGCCCAGAATGGCCGCCCAGTGGTACAGCCCCCCGGCGGTGGGATACGCCGACGCGAGCTGGCCCATCGCGGCCGCCACGATCACCGCGAAGCCGCACGCCAGCGGCCAGCCCAGACCAATGGCCGCGCCGCCCGTCGCCGAGTAACCCAGGTGAAACGAAGTCACCCCGCCCGCCAGCACGCAAATGATCGAGAGTGAAAGGGCGAAATTCGAGAAACCGCTCAGCCGCCGGGCCAACTCTTGCCGATAGCCCAGCGCGTGAAGCCGCCGCGAGTCGTCGTCGAGCGATGGGTCGTCATCCACGGCAAGAGGTGGCTTCATTCCGTGCTTTTCATCCACGAGCATCGGGGGAATTGAGAATGCGCTCGACTTGTTCGAGCATTTTCCGTGAATCGGTGCGGCCGTTGGGGATGGGCGCGACCCCCGAGGGCAAACCTCGTTCGACAAGCCAGCGCTCGAATTCCGGGGCTGGAGCAAGGCCCATTAATCGCCGAGCGGCCAGGGCGTCGTGATAGCTCGTGGACTGATAATTGAGCATGACATCGTCGCCGCAAGGTACGCCCATCACGTAATTACAACCCGCGAGGGCCAGCAACAGCAGGAGATTATCGGCCGAGTTTTGATCAGCGTCCGCATGATTGGTGTAGCAAACGTCGACTCCCATCGGCAGCCCCAACAATTTTCCCATGAAATGGTCTTCGAGTCCCGCCCGAATGATCTGGCGCTCGTCAAAGAGATACTCAGGACCGATGAAGCCGACGACGCTGTTGACCAGGAACGGGTCAAACGCCCGGGCAACGCCATACGCGCGCGCCTCAAGGGTAAGCTGGTCAACCCCGTGGTGCGCCCCGGCCGAAAGGGCGCTCCCCTGCCCTGTCTCGAAATACATCGCCTGCTCGCCGACCCAGGAAACTTCTCGAGATCGGTGGTGGTCGAGAACTCGCGCCCGCCCTTCGGCGATCAGGGCCAGGTTGACGCCAAAGCTCTGATTGGCGGTCTCGGTTCCGGCCACCGATTGAAACAGTAAATCCACCGGCGCTCCTTGTTCGAGAGCGGCGAGCTGGGTCGTGATATGGGCCAGGCAGCAAGCCTGGGTCGGCACCCCGAGGCCCTCGATCAGGCGATCAAGAGCGTGTAGGACGCCCTGCACGACCGGGACGGATTCCGCGGCGGGGTTGACGCCGATCACCGCGTCGCCGCAGCCATGGAGCAAACCATCGACGGCCGCGAGCAAGATTCCGCCCAGATCGTCCGTGGGGTGGTTGGGCTGCACGCGGACGCCCAGGACACCCCGTTCTCCCATGGTATTGCGACAACCTGTGACGACGCGGATCTTGCTGGCGGCGAGGATCAGATCCTTGTTGCCCATCAGCTTGGCCACGGCGGCTGCGATCTCGGGAACGAGCCCCGGCGCGAGCGACTCGAGCATCCGCGGCGTCGTCGCGTCGTCCAAGATCCACTCGCGAAAGGCGCCGACCGTCATAGCCTGGAATGGTGCGAAAACGGGCTGGTCGATCCGCTCAAGAATGAGCCGGCTGACTTCGTCGTGATCTGGGTCAATCACGGGTTCGTTCATGAGCTCGCCCAGCGTGAGATCGGCCAAAACCTGTTTCGCCGCGATTCGTTCACGTTCGCTCTTGGCAGCTAGCCCGGCGAGCTGATCCCCCGATTTCTGCTCGTTGGCTCGGGCCAAGACGGCGCGAAGGTCGGCGAATTGGAATCGTTCGCCGTGAATCACCGTCGATCGAGTCACACGCGGCTTCCTCGCTCAAAAAGATCAAATGTGTGGCGAAATCCGAATTTGCGGGTACGCGCCTTTCGGTTGCTCGTGTTCTATGCTTTTCCGGGAAAGCTCGTCAACCATTTCGATCGCGTCGCCCCGAGAAAGCGTTCGGTGTCTGAAGCAATGAAGCTGAAAGTCAAGACGACCGCCGCGGTCGTTGCCTGGGGTCTCTTGGTGGGCGCGGGGATGAGCGTCCTTCACGCTCGCGCCGCGCGCCCCGGCGATGCAGGGTCGCGCCCCATGCAGTGGCCTGTCGAGAGTCCCCTGCCGCTCGCATCGGATCGCCCGACGCTCCTGGTTTTCTTGGACTTAAAATGCCCCTGTGCGCGAGCGACGATGGCGGAACTCGAGATGATTCTGACTCGCTGTGGAGGCCGGGCGGTCGCTCGAATCCTTGTCGAAGGAACCGAGTCAGGCGCGGCGACCTGGGCCAACGACCGAGCTTTGGCGAACCTGGCGCGATTCCCAGGAGTCAACGCGCGGCTGGACGCGAAAGGGATCGAGTCGAATCGCTTTGGGATTGCGACCTCGGGGCATGTATTGCTCTTTCGTCCCGATGGCCGGCTCATCTACCAGGGAGGCGTCACGGGCGCGCGCGGCCACGAAGGGGCCAATTATGGTCGCGACGCCGTGATCAGCCTGATTTTGGGCGATGAGCCAGGAGTCCGGACGTTTCCGGTCTTCGGCTGCCCGCTCGAGACGGCGGCGTCGAGCGCCCGGGAGAGGGGACGATGACCACTCTCGCACCGACGCTTGATTCTTCAAGGTCGATCTTCGATCGCGCCGACGAGCTCTATCGAGCCCAGATCGACGGCAGTCGCCGCAAGGTCGATTATCTCTTTGCGGTCTTGCTCATACTCGAGTGGTCGGGGGCCGTCGCGACCGCGCTCGTGGTCTCGCCTTTCGCCTGGCGGCGTGAAACACTCTCGATCCATGAACATCTCTACGAAGCACTCTATCTGGGCGCCGTGATCGTCAGCCTGCCGCTCGCGCTGGCCCTCATGCGGCCGGGCGCGGTGGTCACGCGTCATGTCGTGGCGGTCGGCCAGATGCTCCTGGGCGCCCTTTTGATCCATCTCATGGGCGGGCGCATCGAGGCGCATTTTTTCATTTTTGGCACGCTGGCGTTCCTGGCTCTTTACCATGATTGGCGGGTCTTGGTAACCGCCTCGGCGATCGTTGTCGTCGATCATCTCTCGCGCGGATATTACTGGCCGCGGTCGGTATTCGGCGTGCTCACGACCACTCCCTGGCGGTCGGTCGAGCATGCGGCCTGGGTCGTGTTCGAGGATATTGTCCTGATCAAGGGTTGTCTGGAATGGCTCCGGGAACAGAATGAGCTCGCCTACCGCCAGGCCGAGATCGAGGGCTCGCGCGCCGAGGTCGAAAAACGAGTGGAGGAGCGCACGCTCGAGCTGCGCCAGGCCAATGGCGAGCTCAAACGGCAGGCCGATGAGCTGCGGAGGGCCGAGATGGTCGATCGCCGGTTGGCGGCGATCGTCGAGTCGTCCGACGACGCCATCATCAGTACAACACTCGAGGGGATGATCACCTCGTGGAACGCCGGAGCGGAACGGATCTTTGGATATGCCGCCTCCGAGATCCTGGGGCGGTCGGTTTCCCTGCTGTCGCCCCAGGATCGACAAGACGAACTGCCGCGAATCTTGGCCAAACTGTGGGCAGGCGAGGGCCTGGAACACTATGAAACGACCCGCTGTTCCCGAGACGGCCGCCTGATCGATGTTTCCTTGACCATTTCGCCGATGCGCGACCGGTCGGGAAAGATTATCGGAGCGGCCAACATCGCGCGCGACGTCAGTGACTCAAGGCTCGCGCGCGAGCGAATGGAAGCTCAGCACGCGGCGATGCGGGTGCTCACGGAGATGGCGTCGATCGAAGCGGCGATCCCTGCCTTACTGACCGCGGTCGGGGCCGCGCTCAAATTGGATCGCGGCGAATTCTGGCGGGTCGATGAAGCGTCTGGCTGGCTCAAGCTGGATCAGGAATGGTCGAAAGAAGCGAATTCTCCGCTGAATCAGCCGTTTTCAAGGGACTTGTCCGATTTAGCCTTGCGCCGGGGAGAAGGGCTTCCCGGCCGGGTGTGGGCCGAGGGCAAGCCGAGCTGGATCGCCGATCTCGCGAGCGATTCTGGATTCATCCGCTCGAGGCTCGCCAAACAGGCCGGTTCGACGGCGGCGTTCGCGTTTCCCCTGGCGACGGCGAGTGCGACTCACGGCGTCATCGTGTTCTTGAGCGGCGCCCGTCTCGCCATGGATCTGGCACTTGAGGACTTGCTCACGACGCTGGGGCGACAGATTGGCATGTTCATGGAACGGCGCGGGGCCGAGGCCGCGCTCCGCGAAGCGCGCGACGAGCTCGAGCTACGGGTCTGCGAACGAACCGCCGAGCTGGAACTCTCGAACGTCGCCCTCCAGGAGGAGGTCGCCGAACGGCGTCGCGGCGAGGAGGCCCTTCGCGAAAGCGAGGCTCGCTTCCGCATGGTGTCGGAGGCGATTCCCCAGATTCTTTGGGTTGCGACCGGGGAAGGCGCTCGAGAATACGAAAACGGCCGCTGGTACGACTATTTCGGCGCTGTCCTTGGTGCAACGCATGAGGATCTATTCTGGCGAGAATATCTTCATCCCGACGACCGCGAACGCACCCTCGAGCGTTGGAGTTACTCATTAAAGACCGGAGAGCCCTACGAAATCGACTATCGATTGCGCAGGCACGACGGTGAGTATCGCTGGTTCCTGGCCCAGGGCCTTCCCGAACGCGATCCCCAGGGACGAATCGTGCGCTGGTTTGGAACCTGTACCGACATCGACGACCAGCGCAAGGCCAAAGAGGAGCTTCAACACGCCCACGATGAGCTCGAATTGCGCGTCCTCGAGCGGACCGAGGATCTCAAGCAGGCCAATGACTCGCTCTTGATGGAGGTCGCTGAACGGAGGCGAGCCGAGGACGAGGCCCGCGAGCGGCAGCGCTTCGTCGAGAGCCTCGCCCAGGCCAATCCCTCGATCATCTACCTGCTCGACCTCGATGCGGAACGTCTGGTCTGGACGAACAGCCGTCTGACGAGCCTCTTGGGCTATTCGCAGGACGAGGTACAGGCCAGAAACTATCGCGTTTTCCTCAGCGACTTGGTTGATCCCGACGACATGGCGAATCTCAATCTGGGGGAATTCGAACTGCTTTATTCGAGTCTCGCCGACAGTGAGATTCACGAGCTTGACTATCGCTTTCGCCATGCCGACGGTAGCTGGCGCTGGCTGCGATCGCGGGAGATGGTGTTCTCTCGCGATCAGTCAGGCCGGCCGAACCGAATTCTGGGAACGTCCGAGGATATCACTGCGCATAAGGAGGCCGAGCAGGCGGTACGCGAAAGCGAGAGCCGATTCCGCGAGCTGGCCGACTCGGCGCCCGTGATCATCTCGCTCACTGAACACGAACGCGGCGTCGTTTTCGTGAATCGAACTGGGATCGAGTTTTGCGGTGCGGCCCAGGACGAGGTTCTCGGCGCGGGGTGGCAGCGGTTCATCCATCCCGAGGACGCTCAGTTGACCTTCGACCTCTGGTCGCGAAGCATCCAGGAACAAAGGCGCGTCGAATGTGAGATCCGGGTGCGTCGAGCGGATGGCGAGTATCGTTGGCTGGCCACGACGTCCGTGCCGCGGCTGCTGCCAAGCGGCGAGCTTCTGGGGTTCACCAATTCCTCGGTCGACGTCACCGAACGGAAACAGGCCGAGACCGCGATGCGGCTGGCCAAGGAGGCCGCCGAAGCCGCCAGCCGGGCCAAGAGCGAATTCCTCGCCAACATGAGCCACGAAATCCGCACCCCGATGAACGGCATCATCGGTATGACCGAACTGGCGCTCGACACCGATCTTTCACCCCGTCAGCGCGAGTATCTGAGCCTCGTCAAGAGCTCGGCCGACTCGCTCTTGGTCGTGATCAACGACATTCTTGATTTTTCCAAGATCGAGGCCGGTAAACTCAACCTCGATCCCGCGCCGTTCGAGCTCCGCAAAGTGCTCGATGACACGCTCCAGGCGCTGGCCCTCCGCGCCCATTCCAAGGGGCTCGAACTGGCCTGCCGGATCGCGCCTGAGATCCCCGATTCATTGGTCGGAGACTCCGGCCGGCTCCGTCAGGTGCTGATCAATCTCATCGGCAACGCGGTCAAGTTCACCCAGCGGGGCGAGGTGGTCGTGGACGTCGCGATTGAGCGCACTGTCGGCGAGCGTATCTTCCTGCGGTTCGCGGTGTGCGACACCGGGATCGGAATCCCGCGCCACAAACTCGCGACCGTTTTCGAACCGTTCGAGCAGGCCGACGGCTCGACGACGCGGCGATTCGGCGGAACTGGGCTCGGACTCACCATCTCGGCCAAGCTGGTCGACCTCATGGGAGGGCGCATCTGGGTCGAAAGCGATCCCAACGTGGGGAGCACCTTCTGGTTTACAGTCGCGCTCGAGCCGGGTCCTGGAATTGACTCCCACCGATTGGACCACGAGCCGCCTCAGCTCGAGGATCTCCCCATCCTGATCGTGGACGACAATGCGACCAATCGGTTGATTCTGTGTGAGGTCGTGGCAAGTTGGGGAATGAAACCCACGGCCGTTTCAGGGGGAGCGGCCGCGCTCGCGGCCCTCAAGCAGGCCGCCACGACAGGCGAGGGATTCCCGGTCGCCCTCATCGACGGCATGATGCCTGAGATGGACGGCGTCGATCTGGCGGCCGCCATCCGCGGCGATTCCGCCCTCGCTGGGCTGCGAATTCTGCTCTTGAGCTCCGCGGGTCGGCCCGAGGATCCCCAGGATTTTCGAGTTTTGAATATATCAGCATTTTTGACAAAACCAGTGCGCCAGTCGGGGCTCTTCAACGCCCTGATGAAGGCGATGAGCGATCCCGCGGTCGCGCCGATGGCTGTCTCCCGCGCCGCCGCCGAATCATTTCAAACGGGTCGTGCGCTGCGGATTCTTTTGGCCGAGGATCACCCTGTCAACCAGAAGGTCGCGATCCGCATGCTGGAGCAAATGGGCCATGCCGTGGTGGTCGCCGCCGACGGCAAACAGGCCGTCCAAGCCTTTGACTCCGAATCGTTCGATGTAATTCTCATGGACGTGCAGATGCCCGAGATGGACGGTTTCGAGGCGGTCCGCGTGATCCGCGACCGCGAGCTCGGGCTCGATCATCGCATTCCCATCGTCGCGTTGACGGCTCACGCGATGCAAGGAGACCGCGAGCGCTGTCTCGAGGCTGGGTTCGACGATTATCTTTCCAAGCCGATCCGCCAAGCCGAGCTCGCGACCGCGCTCGAACGGACCCTGGCCCGGGAAAGCACCGCCGTCCCCGAGGAAGAGACTTTCACGGCGCGATTCCTCGCCGATCTGCAAACAATCTGCGGGGGAGACGAAGCGTTTGTGCGCGAGCTCGCGGAATCGTTCCTGGATTCCGCGCCTCGAACTCTGGCCGAAATCGAACACGCGCTTGCCGCGGCCGACGCCCAGCGACTCGCGGCCGAGGCCCACGGTCTCAAGGGCATCAGTCGCACGATCGGGGCTGGCGACCTGGCCCAGGCCGCGGGGGTCGTGGAAGAAGCCGGGCGAAACGGCGATCTGGCCTCGGCCGCCGCCCAGGCCCCGAGGCTCGTCTCGGCCTGGGAACAAATCCGTCGCGTCCTGGAACACTATATTTTCATTGAAAGTAATACATGAACATACTTATTGCAGAGGATCAAGCCCTGGCGGCCATCTTCCTGCGGCGAACCCTGGAAAAAATGGGGCACGAGGTCACCGTCGCACCCGACGGCGAGGAGGCCTGGCGGATCGTTCAGGAAGGGAACTCTCCGCTTCTGATCTCGGACTGGATGATGCCCAGGCTTGATGGACCCGAGCTCTGTCGCCGCATTCGGGGCGCGCCCGGCGATCGCTATACGTATATTATTCTGCTTACTTCGCTCGACCGCCGCGACGACAAGCTGACAGGACTTCGCGCCGGGGCGGACGACTTTCTGACCAAGCCCCCGGACGCCGACGAGCTCGCGCTGCGTCTCGAGATCGCGGAGCGGATATTGGCCGTCCACGACCAGCTCGCCCGCCAAAACAGCCGCCTGGCCGAGCTGGCTGCCGTCGATGAGCTCACCGGGGCGAAGAACCGTCGGCGGTTTCGCGAGGACCTCGAGCTCTTGTTCGCTCAAGCCGCACGGATGGAAACGCCGCTCTCGCTGATCATGCTTGACATTGATCACTTCAAGCAATTCAACGACGACTTCGGCCACCCCGCGGGGGATGAAATCTTGCGCGGCGTCGGCGCGATCTTGCGAACCGCGATCCGCGGTCATGACGTGGCAGCGCGGTACGGCGGCGAGGAATTCGTCGTCTTGTTGCCAGCGGCCACGCGTGACGAAGCCCTTGAGGTCGCAGCTCGATTGCGCAGAGCGATCAAAGTGCAACCTTGGGCCCACCGCGGGGTTACCGCCAGTGTAGGCGTTGCGACTTCGGACAAATCGACGCCCTGCTCGGCGGCCTTGGTCGAACAAGCGGACCGAGCGTTGTATCACTCGAAAAGAAACGGCCGCGACCGGATCACGCATCATGATGCGTGCTCCGCTGAGGCGGCGATCGCGCACGTGTAAGATCAAGGCGCCGCGATTCCCCCTTTCCTTCGCGACATCTCGAACCCTTCCCGCGAAACCCGGAAGTTCGCGGCCTCTCTATCGCCGGCCACGTACGCGCCTGTAAGATGCCCCTGGCTGAAAGGAAACCTTTGGGGTCATGAAGGACGAAGCCATGGCGCGGGCCAGAACGCGACGGCGCGGGATCGGGATTCACACGGCGACTGTTTTGTTGATTTCAATGGGTTCGCCCACGCTGGCGGAAATCGATCCGCCAGCGAGGATCGTGCATCCTCCGCGATTTGAGGTCAAACTCGGCCCCGGACCGAGGGCCCCGGCCGACGGAGGACTGGCCCTACGCGGCTGGCCGCCCGGCGCTCGGTTGCTTGTCGTTCTGGGCCGCGCGGGGGATGCCCAACCCCGGCTCTCGATAGGGCGCACTGGCATGGACGCCGATCCGCTCCTTGGTCGCGACGTAGGCGGCATCGACGCGACGGCGCCCGCGATCCTCGACGAACATTCCGCCCTTTTCCCTCTGGATCGCCTGGGCGATCTCAAGGCAGGCGAATACGCGGTCCAGGCGCTCTTGCACACCAATCCCGACCTGAACCACGTCAATGCGCCCGGCGATCTTTACAGCTCGGTCGCGACCGTGCGCATTGACGGGATCCGACCGATCACCATCTCACTCGAGCTCTCAAGGTCGATCCCCGCCGAATCGCTCCCAGACTCGACCGAGCTCGTGAGATACATCAAGATTCGCTCACGTAAGCTGACGGAATTCCACGGCCGGCCGATCGACCTTCGCGCCGGTGTGATTCTACCCCGCGATCACGCCCGAGAGCCCGACCGCCGTTATCCCTTGCGGGTTCACATCGGCGGCTATGGTGCACGATTCATGAACGTCGGCCGGATGATGGAACCGACTTCGGCGTTTCGTCGAGCCTGGACGGCCGCCGACGCGCCCCGGATGATCCTGGTTCATCTGGATGGCGCGGGCCCCTTGGGCGACCCCTACCAGATTGATTCCGCCAATCACGGGCCGTATGGAGCGGCCGTCACCGAGGAACTGATTCCCTATATCGAGCGAACCTATCGCGGCCTGGGCCGAGGGACGGCCAGGGTGCTCGACGGCGGCTCGACCGGGGGCTGGGTCGCGCTCGCCCTTCAGGTGTTTTATCCCGATTTTTTCAACGGCGCCTGGGCCTTCTGTCCCGACAGCGTCGACTTTCGCTCGTTTCAATTGCTGAATCTTCATGAGGACGAGAACGCCTACGTGAACGAGCACGGCTTCGAGCGCCCTTCGGCGCGCGACCCATCCGGCGATGTTCGGTACACCATGCGGCATGAATGCCGGCTCGAGAACGTGCTCGGAGCGGGCGATTCGTGGACGCTGTCCGGCGGCCAATGGGGGGCCTGGAATTCAACCTATGGCGCACGTGGCGCGGATGGCCGGCCGGTTCCGATCTGGGATCCCATCACCGGCAAAATCAACCACGCGGCGACCGCCCATTGGGACCGCTACGATTTGCGCCTGATCCTCGAGAACAATTGGGCCGATCTTGGCCCCCGGCTCAAGGGGAAGCTGCACATCTGGGTGGGCGATGCCGATGATTTTTTCTTGAACAACGCCGTTCGCAGGCTCGACGCCTTCCTGTCGAAGGCCTCGCCTCCCTTCGATGGCTCGATCAAATACGCCCCCGGGGAGGGTCACTGCTGGATCGGGATTACGGAAGCGGAGATGATGAATCAGATGGCCCGGCGGATGGCCGTCCCATTACCCTGATGCACCATCAAGAAGGGCCCAGACCTATGTTCGTCGGTGTATTTGTCCTGGTCGCGGGCTTGGTTTCGCAGACGCCCTCTGAGCCCAAGGGGTCGACCCCGGTGATTCGCATCAATCTCGAGGAGTCCAAGGTTCGGCCTTACACTCTCCCCGATCCGCTCAGGATGGAGAACGGTCGTGCCGTCTCGACCAAGACCGACTGGGCCGCGCGGAGGGCCGAGCTCCTCAAGCTTTTCGCGAGCCAGGTTTACGGCCAGACGCCGGCGCCTTCCCGGCCCATCGCACCCCGATATCGAATCCGATCCGAGCACAAAGAAGCCCTGAGCGGAACGGCGATTCGCCGTGAGATCGCCATCGAGTTCAGCGACCGCGACGATGGGCCGGGGATGGATCTTTTGCTCTATCTGCCCAAGAACGCCCCGCGAGCAGCCGTTTTTCTGGGGTACAACTTCTCGGGGAACCAGTCGGTGGATCTTGATCCAGCGATCACGCCATCGCGATCGACTCATGATCCCCGGACGCGGTCCGACGCGAGAGCGACGGCGCGACAAGCCCGCGGGGCGGACTCGTCGGCATGGCCCCTTGAGCAAATCGTCGCCCGCGGTTACGCGGTGGCGACCGCTTGTTATGCGGATCTCGATCCTGATTACGACGACGGCTTTGCCAATGGCGTTCACCCCCTGTTTTACAAGCCCGGTCAGACCCAGCCGGCGGCCGATGAATGGGGTTCGATCGGGGCCTGGGCCTGGGGGCTGTCGCGGGCGCTCGATTATCTTGAAACCGTCGGCGAGATCGATGCCAAACGGGTCGCCGTGATGGGGCACTCGCGGCTCGGCAAGACATCCTTATGGGCCGGGGCGCAAGACCCGCGCTTCGCCGTCGTCGTCTCGATCCAATCGGGATGCGGCGGGGCCGCGCTGTCGAAGCGCGATTTTGGCGAGACGGTCGCGCGGATCAATACCAGCTTTCCCCATTGGTTTTGCCAGAATTTTCGCAAATACAACGACCACGAGGACGCACTTCCCGTCGACCAGCATGAACTCATCGCGCTCGTCGCCCCCCGGCCTGTGCTCATCTGTTCGGCGGCCGGCGATCAATGGGCCGATCCCAAGGGCGAATTCCTGGCCGCACTGGCCGCCGACCCAGTCTACAAGTTGCTGGGAACTGGTGGACTAGAAGTTTCCGAAATGCCCAAGCCCGCGCCGCGTCAGCTTGTGAAGAGCACTATTGGTTACCACATTCGGCCGGGGGGCCATGCGGTGACTCGCGATGACTGGGAGGTTCTCATGGATTTCGCGGACGCGCATCTGGGCTCCCACCCGAGTACGCCTTGAGCAACTCGTCAGGGCGTGGACGCTCGGTGACAAGACCCAGGTCCGGCCCAGCGTGCGTCCACTCGAGTGACGCGATCAAGCCGAGTACGACATCGGGGTCGACCGGCTTCACCAGATGCCTGTCAAAGCCGGCCGCGCTTGATCGGTTTCGCGCTTCGTCCTCGGCGTACCCCGTCACCGCGACCACGAGGGCGAGGCCCGCGGCCAGGTCGGGGTCGTCGCGCAGCCGTCGTGTGACCTCGTAGCCGTCCATCCCTGGCAGCCCGATATCCATCAAGACCACGGCCGGCCGAAAGCGACGGACGGCCTCGATCGCCTCGGTGCCGTCGTGGACGACCTGAACCTCGTGGCCGTCAAGGTTGAGGACCATCGCGAGGCTTTTCGCCGACGAAACGTTGTCGTCGACCACCAGTACTCGGTGCGAGACGGCTGACCGGGCTGCGATTCGAGGCTCGGATTCCTCGGGCGAGGGCGCCGGCCGGAGAAGCGGATCTCCCTTGAGGAGCGGCAAGCGCACGATGAATTCGCTTCCCCGGCTCAAGCCCTCGCTCTGGGCTTGCACGCTCCCTCCGTGCATTTCGACCAGGCTCTTCACCAGGGTCAAGCCCAGCCCCAGCCCTCCTTGCGAATGATCGAGCGAATGATCGACCTGGGTGAAGAGTTCAAAGATTCGGGAGAGCATCTCCGGGGGAATCCCGATCCCATTGTCGCGAATTCGAAAGACGACATCCGACCCCTGGGAGGCGACCGTCATGCGGATTTGCCCGTTGGGATTGGTATACTTGGCCGCGTTGTTCAGCAAGTTGGAAAGCACCTGTGCCATCCGGATCGAGTCGGCCTCGACCTTGAGCGTCTCGGCGGGCAGAGCGATCGAAAGCCGATGATGGACCGCCTCGATCACGGGTCGACTGGTCTCGACGGCGTAGGCCACGATCGTGGCCACGTCGACCGGCTCCTTTTGCAACCGTACCTTGCCCGAGGTCACCCGAGAGATTTCGAGTAGATCGTCGACGAGCTGAACCATCTGGCGGACCTGGTGATCGACGACGTCGCGCGCCCAGCACATCTCGGGATCGTCAGACCCACGCTGTTTCATGATCTTGAGAGCGTTACGGATTGGCGCTAAGGGGTTTCTGAGCTCGTGACCCAGCATCGCCAGAAACTCGTTCTTCCGGCGGTCGGCCTCGGCCAGTTTGCGCCCCTCGGCCTCGCTGTTGCGCAGAGCTGCTTCGGCCAGTTGGCGGCCGGTGATCTCGCGCTCAAAACTCTCAAAATTGTGCAGATTGGCCTGCATCGCCGACGGGCAGAGGACCGAGCCGGCCGCGCACCAGCAGGCGACCGCGGTCACCAGCCCCAGCCATGTCCCACGCTCCGCGATCGACCCCCAGACACCGTCGACGAACTGAAGGACTCCACAAACCGCCAGCATCCCACCCAGAACCCAAAGATGCAGCCGGCTCGGTCTCTCGGTCCACTTCGGCCCCGTGGACCGTCTGATGATCAGTACCAAGATCCCCAGGCAGACAAGCGCCATGGGAATGTCCATCATCCATCGCGCCTCGCCCCCCGCGAGGCCCGAATCACGGAGCCAACCGCTCGCGCCCAGGCGGAATTGATCCAAAACTGATGTGATGGCGTTCAAGGTTCCTCACCTTCCTGAGCTCAGACCCACGCCCCAGGCGCGGTCCTCGTCTCGGTCGACCTCCCTGCCCCGCCAATTCAAGATGCATGTAACACTCATATACTTTCCCAGCGCCCCTCACTTCAAGCGGCCACTGCCCAACCTGGCCGATTTCTCCCAACAGATCACGCCATGAACTCCCAAACAGAACGATCGTGAAGGCGCCTGAGAGCACTCGCTCGGATGAATCAGTAACACTGACGAACCGCGGAATATACTGTACAAAAGATCGGACCAAGTTCCAACTGATCGATTCGAGTTGTGCTTGACGGAAGCGCCCCGTCCACCTAGACTCCGCGAATCTAGGGGCAAGCTTTGCACGTCGCGGCTCTCACGGATAGGTTGGCTTGAGCGGCCCGCGGAAAGGAATCCGCAATCATGGACTCGAATCATCGAGCGTCGTCGTGGCATTCGCTCGTGGCCGTGATGGCGTCGTCGGCGCTTGTGGTTGTGGGCGGTTGCTCGCTCGATAAGAACGGACGCCCCCAAGGAGTGATCCCGCGCATCGGCGGGCACTCGGGCCAGGTGATGGAGCCCAAGCGGTGTCTCCTGAAGGTGGCGATCGTGAGCCGATCTTACGAAGACCCCGCCATCAACGACGCGGTCTGGCGCGTGGCCGATGAACAAAGCGTCAAGACGGAAGAACGCCGTGCCTGGGAGGCGAACGGTTTGCGCATCGGGCGAATCATCGGCGAGTTGCCGCTCGAGCTCGAGGCGATCATGCGCGAGACGACTGCGCCCAAGAAGGTCGATCCGATCAGTTATTTCGTCGAGAGTGGCGAGCAAACCCTGGTGAGCGTGAACGATCCGGTCGAGAAGGCGAGCCTGATCCTGAATCGCGAGGGACGAGCGTACGGCAAGGACTATTCCGCCGTCGCCGGCTATTTCCGAGTGACCGCGCGGCACGAAGGCGAGCAAGCGATCGCGCTTCGGTTCACCCCCGAACTGCGTTTTGGCCCGATCCAACGTACGTATCAACCCATCGCGATGCCCAGCGGGCTCACGCCTCAACAATTTCATATCAACGACGGTCAGGAAGAAGAGAGCCTGCGCGACCTGGGGCTGAACATCGTCGTCGAGCCGGGCCAGGTCGTCGTCGTGGGATGTCGCCCCGAGCAAAAACGTGGACTGGGTGCGTTCATGTTCGTGCATTCCGAGGCGCACAGCGACGAGCGCAGACAGCGCCTGGTGTTGATCTGGGCTTCGCGGAATCTCGAGGGGATGTCGGACGTCGCATCGCCCAAGAGCAGCGATCGGCCTCAGATGGGCAAATTCTTCAAACGCGGGCGCCCCGACGCAAACCCCACACCCTCGCCCGCCCCCTCTCCCAAGCCCGCCTCCAGTCCAGCCGTGCCTTCATCACCCAACCCTGTTTCAAGACCGCCAGAGGTCGCCCCAGCGGTTCCCGGACCAGGAACGCCTCAATCCTGACGCCTCTCAAGGACACCAAGCCGTGAATGGATTCACTCGCTCTGATCAGTCGGGAACCGACCAAAACGATCTCGCCCACGCCTCGCGCACGCGGCGCTGGGTCGCACACGCTCCCCACGCCGAGATCGCTCGCCCCTATCAACTCGACCTGATCCACGAACCACGCGACGAGGGTCAGTCGCGGCCCTTGAATCTCGAGTGACTCTCCGAGAGCAGAAGACCCTCCTTCCTCGAACTTGACCCCGGCTCATGGCGGGCGATACGATGGGATCGTGAGGTCGAGCGATTCCGAGGAATCGTCCGATTGACCGTTGCCACATTATGTTATGACAAGTCGGCCCGGCTTGATCCAGGGTCGGAGGTCGAGGGTGAGGATCACGCTCAACGGGGAGCCCCGCGAGCTGGCGGGGCCGCTCACACTGGCCGAGCTCTTGCCCCAGCTCGGCCTCAAGCCCGAGCATGTAGCCGTCGAGCTCAACCGCGAGATGGTCCCCCGATCGCGGCACGATAGAACGGTGATCGCCCCAGAGGACGAGTTGGAAGTCGTGACCTTGGTCGGCGGTGGCTCAGGCACGGGGTGCGAGATCGAGCCCCTCAAGATTAGCGGGCGAAATGTTCGTAGTCGGCTGTTCGTGGGAACGGGCAAATACGCGACGCTCGAGCTGATGCGCGACTGCCTGGCCGCGAGCGGGGCCGAGGTCGTCACCGTGGCCGTGCGCCGGGAACGGCTCACCGACCGGCAGGGACGCAATTTGCTCGATTTCCTTGACCCCACGCGCTACACCATCTTGCCCAATACCGCCGGCTGTTTTTCCGTCGACGATGCGCTGCGGACCGCGCGGCTGGGGCGCGAGCTCCTGGGGGGGCTGGGCAATCCAGGGGCGGAGTGGGTGAAGCTTGAGGTTCTCGCCGACACCCGCACATTGCTTCCCGATCCCGTGGCCACGCTGGAAGCGACGGGCGCTCTTGTGAACGAGGGGTTCCAGGTTCTCTGTTACACGAGCGATGATCCGGTGATGGCGCGGCGGCTCAAGGCAGCCGGGGCGGCCAGCGTGATGCCCGCGGGAAGCCCCATCGGCAGCGGTCAGGGGGTGCTCAACCCCAATAACATTCGGATCATCCTCGAAGATCTGAAAGCAGGCGACCCCGACTATCCGGTGATCATCGACGCTGGCGTGGGCACGGCGAGCGACGTCGCGATCGCGATGGAGCTGGGGTGCGACGGGGTGTTGCTCAACACGGGAATCGCGGGGGCGGCTGATCCGCTTCGGATGGCGCACGCGATGCGGCTGGCGGTCGAGGCCGGTTGGCTGGCCGCTACGGCCGGCCGGATTCCCCGCAAGCTATACGCGACCGCATCCAGCCCCAGCGAGGGGCTGCTCGACCCGGCGCGGGGGCTCGGCCGCCCCTCCTCGTGAACGCTGTCGAACGCCCGACCGGCTTCCTTGAGCGCCTCCATGCCTGATCTCGACCCCGTTTCGATTCTTGGACCAGCCGGCGCGATCGCGCGGCGTCTGCCGTCTTACGAACATCGGGCCGAGCAGATCAAGATGGCGCGCTGGGTCGCCCGCGCGATCGAAAAGCCCTGCCACCTGATCGTCGAGGCTGGCACCGGCGTCGGTAAGAGTTTTGCCTATCTCGTCCCGGCCATTCAGGCGGCCGTCGCGCTCAAGAAGACCATCGTCGTTTCCACCCACACGATCGCTCTCCAGGAGCAAATCCTCAACAAGGACGTGCCGTTTCTGCGCTCGGTCTTGCCTTATGAGTTCACGGCCATCCTCGTCAAGGGGAGGGCCAATTACATGAGCCTGCGCAGGCTCGATGGCGCTCTTCAGCGCCTATCGGCGATCTTCCAGAGGCCCGAGGAATTCGACGAGATCGCCGAGCTCAAGATGTGGGCCATGCGCACGAACGACGGCAGCCGGTCGGACTTGAATTTCCGACCGCAAGCCACGGTCTGGGACGCCGTGCAGAGCGACAACGGCAACTGCTTGGGCCGCGACTGCCCGAGGCATCAGGAGTGTTTCTTCTTCAAGCAAAGGCGCAGAATGCGCCATGCCCAGATTCTGATTGTCAATCACGCCCTGTTCGTGACCGATCTGGCGCTCCGAGAACACGATGCGGCTCTCTTGCCCAAATATGACGTGGCGATCCTGGACGAGGCGCACACGCTCGAGGCCGTCGCCGGCGAGCATCTTGGCCTCAGATTGTCGAGTGCGAGCATCGATTTCACGCTCAATCGGCTCTACAACGAGCGCACGGAAAAGGGCCTTCTGACAGCTCATCGGCTGGTGGATGCGATCGACAAAGCGCGGGCCGCGCGGGCGGCGTCGGAGGATTTTTTTGACGAGGTCGCGGCCTGGCACGAGCGACAGCCGGCGAATTTCAACGGGCGGGTTCGCAAGCCGATCGGGCTTTCTGACACGCTGGCCGAGCGGCTGCGCTCGCTGGCGGCGTCAATCGCCATTGCCGCCGCCGACATCCCCAAGCGCGAAGAACAGATCGAACTCACGGCGGCGGACGAGCGCTGCCGTGCCCTGGCCGATCAGGTGTCGGCGTGGATCGCCCAGAAGGGCGACGACATGGTTCATTGGGTCGAAATCTCGAACACAAGGGGTCGACGGGTCCAGCTAGCAACGGCCGCACAAGAGGCTGGGCCAGCGCTCAGGCGCTTGCTGTTTGACCGGGTTCCCACCTGCATCCTGACCTCGGCGACGCTCTGTGTGAGCTCGCCGCCGTCTTTCGATTTCATCAAGACCAGGCTCGGCCTGACCGCGGCCGAGACCCTGGCGCTCGGCAGCCCTTTCGATTATGCAAGCCAGGTCACGATTCACATTCCCAGGAATCTTCCCGACCCTTCCGAAGAGCCCCAGGCCTTTGAGCGAGCGGCCGTGCGGGCGATCGCCTATTATCTCGATAAGACGCAGGGTAAGGCGTTCGTGCTGTTCACCTCGCACAAGATGCTCGCGGCTTCCGCGCAGGCGCTCGGGCCGTTCCTCGCGCGGCGGAACATCGCGCTTCTGGCTCAGAGCGACGGCATCCCGCGATCCAAGATGGTGGAAGCGTTCAAGGCCGATGTGAACAGCGTAATCTTCGGCGCGGACAGCTTCTGGCAGGGAATCGACGTACCCGGCGAGGCGCTCTCAAATGTGATCATCACTCGGCTCCCCTTCTCCGTGCCAACTCATCCCTTGCTCGAGTCCCGGCTTGAGGCCATCCGCGCCCGCGGCGGCAACCCTTTCGTTGAATACCAGGTTCCCGAGGCCGTCATCAAGCTCAAGCAAGGCTTCGGTCGCCTGATCCGCGGTCGATCCGACCAGGGCATCGTGGTCATTCTCGACCCCCGGGTCATGACCAAACCCTATGGACGCACGTTCTTGAGCTCGCTGCCGGACTGCCCCCGCATCGTCGAAACTCTTCCGCTCGCCGACCCCGTCGCATGAGCGTGATCAGCCACCAGACGCCGACCCCTGAAAGGATGACGATCCATGGAAACAATCACGACCTCCGATGCGGCGGTGCTCTCGGGCGAGAGCCTGCGTCTGATCGACGCCTACTGGAGGGCCGCCAACTATCTGGCCGTCGGCCAGATTTACCTGATGGACAACCCACTCCTCCGGACGCCCCTCGAGCCCCGGCACGTCAAGCCCCGACTGCTCGGCCACTGGGGGACGGTTCCCGGGCAGAATCTGGTCTACGTTCATCTCAACCGGCTGATCGTCGAGCACGACCTGAGCGTGATTTACATCTCGGGCCCTGGCCATGGCGGGCCAGCGCTCGTTGCCCAGACCTATCTCGAGGGAACCTACAGCGAGGTTTACACGAACATCACCCAGGACGAGGCCGGCCTCAAGCGGCTCTTCAAACAGTTCTCGTTTCCTGGCGGGATTCCCAGTCACGTCGCGCCAGAAACGCCAGGGTCGATCCACGAAGGAGGCGAGCTGGGCTATAGCCTGTCGCACGCCTTTGGCGCGGTCTTCGACAATCCCGACCTGATCGCCGTCTGCGTCGTCGGCGACGGTGAGGCCGAGACCGGCCCGCTCGCGACCGGCTGGCACTCGAACAAGTTTCTCGACCCCGTCCACGACGGCGCGGTCTTGCCGATCTTGCATCTGAACGGCTACAAGATCGCCAACCCCACGGTCCTTGATCGCATCGGCCGCGATGAGCTCGTCCAGTTGATGCGGGGCTACGGCTACACGCCTTATTTCGTCGAGGGAGACGACCCGCCGGCGGTTCACCAGCAGATGGCCGCGACCCTGGATCGGGCAATCGGCGAGATCAGGGAAATCCAGAGTCGCGCGCGCACGAATGGCAACGCGCAGCGGCCCGCCTGGCCGATGATCGTCTTGCGCACCCCCAAGGGATGGACCGGTCCCAAGGAGGCCGACGGACTGCCGGTCGAGGGTACCTATCGCGCCCACCAGGTTCCGCTCTCCGACCCCCGCAACCATCCCGAGCATCGGAAGCAGCTCGAAACCTGGATGCGCGGCTATCATCCCGAAGAGCTGTTTGATCAAAACGGGCGATTGGCCGCCGAACTCCAGGCGCTCGCGCCCAAAGGCGCCAGACGCATGGGCGCCAATCCCCACGCCAATGGCGGCATCCTGCTCCGCGAGCTGCGGCTTCCCGAGTTTCGCGAGTACGCCATCGCCGTCGAGAAGCAGGGGGTCACCATGAATGAAGACACGCGGACGCTCGGCAAGTATCTCCGCGACGTGATCAGGCTCAACCAAGATCAGCGCAACTTTCGGATCTTCGGACCCGACGAGACCGCCTCGAATCGCCTGACAGCCGTGTTCGAGGCGACCGACAAACAGTGGATGGCAGAAACCAGGCCAACCGACGATCATCTGGCGTCGCAAGGGCGGGTCATGGAGATGCTCAGCGAGCACCAGTGCCAGGGGTGGCTTGAAGGCTATTTGCTCACGGGGCGGCACGGCCTGTTCAACACGTACGAGGCCTTTGTCCACATCGTGGATTCGATGTTTAACCAGCACGCCAAGTGGCTGAAGGTGACCCGCTCGATCCCCTGGCGGAGGCCGATCGCCTCGCTCAATATCCTCCTCGCCTCGCATGTCTGGCGGCAGGATCACAATGGATTCACCCATCAGGATCCTGGTTTCATCGACCACGTCGTGAACAAGAAGGCCGAGATCATCCGCGTCTATCTTCCCCCCGACACCAATACGCTGCTCTCGGTCTTCGATCATTGCTTGCGGAGTCGGAATTACGTCAACGTCGTGGTCGCCAGCAAACACCCCTCGCCCCAGTGGCTCGACATGGATTCCGCCGTCAAGCACTGCACGGCGGGGATCGGCATCTGGGAATGGGCGAGCAACGACCGCGATAGTGAGCCCGACGTCGTGATGGCCTGCGCGGGCGATGTTCCAACGCTCGAAACCCTGGCTGCCGTCCAGCTTCTCAGGGAGTTCACCCCCAAGCTGCGGATTCGTGTCGTGAACGTCGTCGATCTGATGCGACTTCAGCCGGAAAAGGAGCACCCGCACGGCCTTTCCGACCACGAGTTCGACATGCTGTTCACCAAGGATAAGCCGATCATCTTCGCTTATCACGGCTATCCCTGGCTGATCCACCGGCTGACCTATCGCCGGACCAACCACCACAACCTGCACGTCCGCGGCTACAAGGAAGAGGGGACGATCACCACGGCATTCGACATGGCCGTTCTCAACGACCTCGACCGCTTTCATCTTGTGGGCGACGTGGTCGATCGTCTTCCCCAGCTCGGAGCTCGGGCGGCCTACGCCAAGCAAGCGATGCGCGACAAGCTGATCGAGCACACGCGCTACATCCACGAACATGGTGAAGACATGCCCGAGATTCGTGACTGGACGTGGAAAGGCGAGTGAGTGGGGGCTGGGATGTCGGAAAAAGAGAACGAGCCCGCGTCCGTCGCCTTGGCCTGCGCAAACAGGCGTGGGGACGACGGGAACGGGCTCACTCGTGAGACGCGGCGGCGAACCCGCCCAAGACGCTCAAAGACCAGACGCGAAGGCTCAGGGCTCGTCGGCCTTTTTCTGGGAGATCAGGCGGCGGACGCGCTCGGCGAGGAGAGCCCCGTCGAACGGCTTCTTGAATCCGTCGTTGAACCCCAGTGCGAAGGTCTCCTCGCCCGGTTCATCGCTGGTCAAGGCCAGAAGAATCGTGCCTTGATGATCAGGACTCTTGCGAAGATTCTGCGCGATCTGACCAGCCTCGATGCGGCCCAAGGCCATATCGATGATGATGCAGTCGGGGTGAAAACTCTCGGCGCGAATCCCCGCCTCGAAGCCCGAGGCGGCCGTTTCGATCCGAAAGTCGTCACTCTCGCGCAGGTGCTCGCGAAGAACGTGCTGGAGCGGCCCGTCCGCCCCGACGACCAGGACTTTATGGTAAACCTCGGCTTCCAGGTCGCCCAAGGGCATTCCATGCTCCTTGAGAAACCGCAGGAGATGCTCCCGCGGAATGCGACGATCCTGCGAGCCGGGGATGCGATAACCACGCAAGCGGCCCGAGTCGAACCACTTGCTCACGGTCCGAGGCGCGACCTTGCAGATTTTCGCGACTTGGCCGGTTGTGAAAACCTTTTTCATCTCGAGGACTCCACTCGCCCAGTTCGGTGCGAGACCACGGAGGTTTCCTCCTCCCTCCGGATAGGAACCATGTCGGCGCGGTGATAGTCCCGGCTCGCCGGCGCTCGCCCATGCACATTCCATCGCGTGGGTCGCCGCAAGAGACGGCAATCGTGCTGATCGCTCCGACTTCGTCCCCGCCCTTGATCACGGCCTGCGCGCCAAGCGCCCAAAGCCAAGTTGACGGAACGCCGCCCACTTGAATTCAAGCACACTTCGCGCAGTACCACCCGTGAGCGCCAGATCTCTCAATCCAACGCCCACACCGAACAAGCACGGAGACCCCCCCGCCCCGGTTGAGTGCGGAAGGCAGCCCGGTTCGTTGCCCCGAGGGGGAGTCGCTAGCCCCCTCGTCGTCGCAAACCTGACCGTCAAGACTAATAGTTCGATCCGCGCAGCGTGGGACTTTAGGAAGGGTCAGGCATGGTCCCACCGCAAACACCAGCCGCAATGCCTCTACGGCTTGTAAATCCCTTGAGGTTGCCGAGACTTACGACAATAAAGCACAACTAAGCAATGGCCATAAAAAGCGCAATATTTCGGAGCCCCGACCGATTCATGCGTGCATGCCATCTATGCTCGGGGAGCGCGGGGGCATTTCCCCAATCGTGCCTCTTCGACTGTCACCTTAGCGGTGACTTGGGCACTCTCGACTCTTACCCTAAGTTTCAAACCTCAATCAAATAGAAGCCGATCTCATAGGTCAATTCGGATTGCCTTGAGAACTCAGGGATTCTCATCCCGGCGGAAGAAATCGAGGATCCTGGACCGTAGGGTCGGTGGCTCGAGCGCAGCTTTTTGCAGATCGTCGTCGCTTTGTGTGGGAGAATTTGCCGTCGCCTGACCGCCTTGTTTGGCGTCAATGGAGTTCGTGGGGGATGTTGGCTTTGGGGCTTTGGTGTCGGCTGCAGACTTGGCGGGAGTGCTTGTACCGGGTTCGCTGTCGCGATTGAAAAATCCGAAGAGACCTCGGCGATGAACTGGACTGGTTTGGCGGCTCGAACGGACGAGGGCGTCATCGCGTTTGGCGGTGGTGTCTTTTCCGAGCACGGCTTCCAGGTAGAGGCGGCTGGATGCGGGGACTGCGTCGACGACAAGTTGACCAGACAAGTTTCCTTGGCGGAAAGCGGATTCGAGGATGGTGACAAGGTCGGGGTAGGATGCGCCCAGATTGGCGGTGCGGCGGAGAACGTCCGCAAGCTCGAGGCTGGTTGAGATCTTGGAGTCGGCGTCTTCCGAGCGACTGGCGACAATCTTGCTGACTTCGATCGCCTCGTCGTGGTCCGAGGCGTTGAGCAAGAACGGGCCGGTGCCCAACACGACGGGGGGCAGCAGTTTTTGCTGACGGCCGAAGATGACGATTTCCGAGCGACGGCTGCGCGAGACGTGGACCAAAGGCGGCCCTTCGGAATCGATCACGTAGAGCAAGAACGGATCCTCGGCCCTGCGCTCGAGGTGGTTGGAAGCTGTGATGATCGCCATCGCCAGCCGATCGGGTGATTCCTCGTCCTCTTCCGGACTGGGTTGATCGAGAACCCGGACGCGACCCAGGAACGGGTCGGTGGCGTCCAGAACGCGAAGTGCGTTGAACGCGCCGTAACGCACGGCCACATCCGGCTCGTCCATCAGCTTCCTTAGCTTCAAGTGCGCGGAGGGTTGGTCCAGCGAGGCCAGGGCGGATAGGGCGTAGACTCGAAAATCAGGGTTCTTGACTACGGATTCGCCCAGGATCTCAACACCTGCCGTCTCGCCCAGGTAGGCCAGAGCCTCGGCCGCGAAAAAGCGAACCTGGGAATTGTCGCTCTTGAGGCCCGCCTGGAGAGCCTCCACGGCGGGGCTTCCCATCCCCTCGAGTTTCATCGCTGCCACACCGGCTGTCTTGGGGTTAAGCACCTCTTGCGACCACGCGGTCAGCCTTCGCGCCTGCAATTCGGGGCTCTCGAGGACCGGCAAATGCTGGACAACCCGGAAGAAGTGATCCTGGTTCTGGTGATAGATGTTCGGAACCTTGAGTTCGAGATAGCTGTCGGTTTTGGCGTTGGCCGCCCCCTTTTGGTGGCCGTTTTCGGTCTGATGAAATCGCTCGTTGACGACATCCTCGAGCAATTTGGCCGTACGGAAACTCTTACGATTGTTCTTGATGGCCAGGGTGAAGGGGTTGTCTTTCTTGACCCGACCCCCTCCCAGGATTCTCCCGACCTTGGGATCATTGGGCCGGGCCGGCGTCCCGATCATGATTGGACCCTGAGCCAGCGCGAGGTCTTGTCCGCCCTTGGGGGTGTTGCCGGCGATCAGTACCTCGCGTAGCCGGGTCATGAGTAGGTAGCCCCCGGCCAGGCTCTTGGTTCCGCATGCCGGAGGAACCTCGACCTGGACGTCGAGCCGGTCGGTGGGGCTGACACCGATCGGAATCGTCAGCGTCACGAGCACCATCGAAACACGCGGATTGGCCAGCAACCGATCCGGGTGCTCGACATTCGCCTTGCTCATCTCGTCCACGAGCTGTTTGCGCCACCACGACTGCGGCGGATCAGCCCCGGTGTTGTCGAGACCCATGACCAGACCCACCCCTTCGACTTTCATCTCGCCTCGACTGACGACGAATGCCAGGTCGCCGACGGTCTCCTGGGCCTTGGGCGGCGGCGGTTCTTTCTTTTTCTTGGTTGGGATGGGGCCCGCACCGAACGGTGCCACGAGGAATGGGATCGCGCAGAGAATGAGGAAAGCCCGAAGGGTCCGGGTCTGCCCAGGATAAAACCGCCGCATAGATCAGCCTCCTTGCGCAGCATCGGGGAGAACCCCCGGACCCGGCTCGAGAACCAAGCCAGGTCAATCACAATCCGCCGCGGCGGACTCGCCCACGTCCCTGTGTGGCGAACAACTCCGGGTCCAAAGAACCCAGGAGCGCGGCAAAAGTATCCTCGCTCGGTTCCGTGGTCAAGAGCGATTCTCAAGAGCGAACGAAAAAAACCGTATCTCTGGACTCGACCAGCCGATACAGCCGGGCCGCGGATCGCTCCTCGGCTTTCGAGCCGAGTCATGGGGCGAGGAACGGCCAGACCCAGGGGATGAGCGTGATCGCCGTGATCCACATGAGAATATTGAGCGGGATGCCCACGCGCATGAAGTCGGTGAAGCGATAGCCGCCGGGTCCGAAGACCATCATGTGGGTTTGATAGCCGATGGGCGACGCGAAGGCGAACGAGGCGGCCAGCGCGGCAGCCATGATGAAAGGTCTCGGGCTGGCGTGGAGAATTCGAGCGGATTCGACGCAAAATGGGAACGAGAGGGCGGCGGCGGCGTTGTTGCTGATGAGCTCGTTCAGAATCATGACGGCCAGGTAAACGGCCGCCAGGGTGGCGATCGGCCCCAAGGGTTGAGTGGCCTCGACGAGCAATCCCGCCGTGATGCGGGCGACGCCTGACACCTCGAGCGCCTTGCCGACTCCGAACGAAGCGGCGATTGCGATCAAGACCGACAGGTCGAGCGCCTTGCGAGCGCCCGAGCTCGACAGGCAACCGGCGGCGACCATCGCCCCGGCGGCGACCAGTGAAGCGAGAGCGATGTCGATCTTCCCGCTCAAGAAGGCCACGATCAGCCCCGCGAAAATGGCCACCGCCCGCCAGGCATGTTGATGCCGGACGGGACGCGAGTCCTCGACTTCGCTGACCAGGTAAAAGTCGGGGTTATTGCGATAGGCCCGGCTAAAATTAGGGCCGGTCTGCAAAAGAAGGGTGTCGCCCGCACGGAGCTCGACATCGCCGATCTTGGTTCCCAGTCGCACGCCATTGCGGTGAATGGCCACGATGGCGGCGTCGTACAGAGCACGAAAATCGGCGTCGCGCACCCGCTGATCGATCAAGGGTGAGCTCGGGCTGATCACCGTTTCGCAAAGCTGGCGACCGCCGTGAGCCCTCGTCGAAATGTCGTAATGCGCATCGGCCGCAGGAACCAGCCCTGGGATTTTCTCGAGGTCGACGATCGTCGAGACCACCCCTGTGAAAATCAGCCGGTCGTCAGCGTGGATCGACTCGTCGGGACTGACTGGGCCGATCAACTCACCGCCGCGGTCGATCTCGATCAGGAACAAGCCCGGCAAGTGCCGCAGTCCAGCAGCCGCGATCGTCTTACCCACCAGCCGGCAGCTCGGTTGCACCAGCAGCTCGACGAGATATTCGCGCCGCGATTGCTCAAGCTGCTCGATCATATCGAGCCGGTTGGGCATAAGCCGTCGACCCAGAGTCAGCATGTAGGCCGTCCCCACGAGCGCGCAGGGAAGGCCGACCCAACCGATCTCAAGGAACCCCATCGGAGTCATCCCGGATTTCTCCAGGAGCCCCTGGACGACCAGATTCGTACTGGTGCCGATCAGCGAGCAGCCTCCACCCAGGATCGAGAGAAATGAGAGAGGCATGAGCAATCGCGACGGCGAGATTCGCCGCTTGCGGCACCAGGCGATCAACACTGGAACAAGCAGGGCGACCTTGGGGGTATTGTTGAGCACGAGCGCTGATGGGATCAGGACGACCGCCATCAAGAAAAGCGCCTTCCCCTCGGTCTCGATCCGCCCCAGCAGCCGGTCGCCAAGATCGTCCATCACGCCGGTTTCGCTGAGGCTAGCCGCCACCACGAACAGGGCCGCGACCACGAGCACGCCCGCATTGGCGAAACCGGCGAACGCCTCTTCGGGCTTGATCACCCCCAGGGCGGCCAGCAAAACGACTGCCCCCATGAAGAGTACATCGGCTGACTTGTCTCTGACCAATCCATAGAGCAATCCCGCCAGAACCCCAAGGGTCACGACGACCTTGTAAACATCAACCGGCTGTGCAACTCCAACGTCCTCCAGAATCACGTATCAACCCTCCAGCCATACGATCGCGCGCGCATGTGCGCCGTCGTGGATCAAGCCCACGTTTCGCCCTATTTTCACTGAGGTATTCTGGAGGATCGGCCTGCTCCTGTCCAATTCGGAGACCTCCTGAAAGCGTAAAGTGCGAAAGGAATAGTCGCTCGACGTTGACAATGTCACTGAATCACCGTATTGGAATGCAGTTGAGAGAGGTGCAGTCCGTGGGCTATGAGCATGGGAACCCTGGCTGGCGTTCTCTTGGCTTTGACGATTGTGTCGATTGGAACGGCTGATGCGCTCCATCGTTATCGGCTCGGCCGGGAATGACGGCGGGATTCGTTGAGCGAGGTCGATAGAAAAGGAAATCTCGGATTGATCCCCATGCGCCGCAAGACAAGGAAGGTCGAGACGATGGAGAAAGTCTCCTGGGGGCAAGGTTGTTTGATTGTCTTGGCGGTGCTCGCCCCGTCGGTACGAGCAGGAGACGGCGTGCTGGATCCCCGGCTAGCGCCGGTACCGGCTGTCGGCCGGCCCAAAGCTGGCAATCAACCACCGGCGAGTGCGAGCGGAATGCCGGCCGCGCTTCCCGTTCAGGTTCCGCCCAGTCCTGCGCCGGGTGGCGCGGCGGGGAATGCGTCGGGGCCGGGAATCACACTTTCCGCGGTGATCCAGACCGCCCTTGAGGCCAACCCCGACCTCCGCTCGGCCGAAGAACGCATTCGGATCGCCGACGCGACCTTGATCAAGGCCCGCGCCGACTTTTATCCGAAGCTTACTCTCACCGAGGCGGTGGTCGACACCAATATCGCCGGACTGGCGTTTTTCCTTGAGGTTAACCAGCGGCGGCTCAGTCTTTCGCAAAACTTCAACAACCCTGGATTTGTTGGCAATATCAGCACGCTGCTGACCCTTCAGTACAAACTTTACACTGGTGGGCGCAGAACGGCCGAGGCGCTTTCCGCCGCGGAACAGCGCCGCGCCGCCGCGTTCGCCCTGGACGCCACGCGGAACGAAATGGTGTACCGGGTGGCCGAGGCCTATTACCGCTTGCTCCAAACGCGTGAAATTGTGAAGAGCCGATCGGCGGCGGTCGACCAGGTGAAGCGTCACTTGACCTTCGTGCAGTCGCGATACGACAACGGCACAGCGGTTCGTTCCGACGTCCTGACGGTCGATGTGCGGCTTGCCGAGGCGCGGGAAGGGCTGATCACCGCGACCAACCAGGCGGAGCTGACCTGGCTGATTCTGGAAAACGTTACGGGAAGGCGATTCGACCACGATGTAACGCCAGGAAACGAGCCTGCGCCGTGGACGGAGCATGTCGACGTGATCGAGGCGGCCGTGGGCGAGGCGATTGGTCGACGGCCTGAGATCGGAGCGGGTCAAAGCGACGTCCGGGCGGCAGCGCACCAGATCGAGGCGGCCCGCGCGGCGAGGCGGCCGACCCTCGATTTCATCGGTAATTTCAGCACGTTCAGCCTCAATCGAAACAGCGGCGGAGACGGCCTGTTCCTGGGACTGATCGCGTCGCTGAATCTCTTCGACGGCCACCGGCTCAAAGCGGAAGTGGCCCGGGCCTCGGCCCGCGAGCGCGAGCTGGAGGCGCAGCAGCAGCGGCTCATCATGGACGTCGAGCTCGAGGTCCGCAGGGCCTTCGTGGCGCTCAGGGACGCGGAAGGGCGACTGTCCGTCTCAGGCCAGGCGATCCTGCAGGCCAACCAGAGCCTGCATGAGATCGAGGATCGTTACAACGACGATAAGGCGACCATTACCCAGTTGATCGACGCCCAGGTCGCGAATATCAACGCCCGGGTTCGGCGGTCGAGCGCGGAGGCCGACGTCCAGATTGCACGCGCTGGCCTGGAGCGTGTTCTGGGCCGACTCACCCAGGATCCGACGCATTGAACCTTGTCCTGGCGTCAGATCCCCGATTCGCGGAGGCGCCCAAGCATGCGGATAGGGAGCGGAAGACGGCCAAGCGGCTCGCGCGGCTCGATTGCCGCGGCCTGCGTCGTCGTCGAAAGCACTCGACGTCCAGGGCCGCCCGGCGCATAGTCTTGATGGTGAATGCTGAGACAGGCGAGCGCTCGCGCGCTGGGTTCCCATGGAACACTCATCGGGAGAACAGGGCCGCATGGACGCCGAACACGAATCACAGATGCACCTTGAGATGACCGACGGCGTGTCTCGAGCTAGCGGCTCTCCTATGGTTGCGGCTCGATCACGGCTCGAATCAATGGTGATTGAGCGTCCCCTGATCAGGCCGGGGCCGCCATCGGCGATGGTTTTTCCGCTGGTTGTGATCGTCGCAGTTCTACCTGGCTTGATCGCGCTCAATTCCTGGGATCTGACCCCGCCCGCGCCTCTGTGGGGTCTGCGTGGTCTGGCGGTGCTGGATGGGCATGTCATCGATCAAACGCCAGTGGCGGAGTCGATCAAACCCGCGATGGAGAAGGCGGCCTTTCAAGCGATAGCGCTGCGTCCACCGTTGTGCGGCTGGTTGATTGCGCTGGGTTTCTGGTTGACGGCGGATCGCGATCCACTCGCGGCCGTGCTGCCCAGCTATATCGCCGGAGCAGCCGCGGTGATGCTGGTTCATTTGCACGGTCGGATCTGGCGTGGGACAGGGCTCGGTTTGGCGGCAGCGATCCTGGCGGGGTTCAACCAGGATCTGCTTTTGCGAATTCAGGAAGCAACCCCGGACACGCTGGGAATGTGCGGAGCGTCACTGGCGCTTTTGTGTTATGGCTGGCATGAGCGGTCGAGCTCGGGGACGGCGAGTGAAGCGTGCTGGTCGAGTCCTACCACGTGGGCTGTCTGTGGGGGCGTCGCGCTGGGAATGACGGTTCTGGCGATTGGCTCGGCGGCGCTCTTGGTGGTCGCGGTGGTGATGATTCACCAGTACTACCTGGGGGCCTGCGACCCGGCTCTGACGCGAACTGCTCGCAGACGTCGGACCGCGTTTTCGCTGCGTGATTGGCCTAACCTGCGCGACGGGTTGCTCGCGCTTTCGGTGGCCTTTACCGTGGCCGCTCCCTGGTTTTTTGTGATGATCAAACGGCATGGCTGGGATTCGGCCGCCTTGAGCTTCATGCCCCACGGTCTGCTGGACGACGAGCCCAGGGGCCTTTTGAGCCGCCTGATCGAGCTCGCGCCGGCCGCATTGCCGCTCGCGATCCACGGATCGATCCGCGCGATCCGGGACGCACTCGTCGACGACTCGAATTCACGCGAGACCACGGGAGGATCGCTCTGGGTCGTCTGGTTCGGCATGGGCGCACTTGCACTCGCGGGTTGGTCGGAAGGGCCGCGGCGGGTGCTCGAGCTTTTTGTCTTGACTCCTCTGTGTCTCTTGGCCGCTCAGTCCGTCGCCGACCTGGTCAACCGTCGCGTACCGGTTCGTTCGCTGATCATTCTCGCGCCGGCCACAGCGGTGACCGTCGCCTGGTGGGCCAGCGCAAGTCTGAACCGCGCGGTCGCCGATCTGGCCAGCGGCCATATCAATGCCGCGACCGCGCTCGGGCTGCATCTCGGGCTTGATCTGATCGTGGCCTCCATCGTGATCATCTGGGCGCTCAACCGCCTCACCCGGCGCCGCGATCGACCCCAGCGAGCAGTCCTGGCGGTGTTTCTCATCACCGTGCTTCTCATCACCGTGGGCGACGGCTGCCGCGAGATCCTCTTCCGTCATAGCGAGACAACCGATCTCTTGTCGCTGCGCTCGATGATTTTGCGTAGGGACCGCGAGAGTCCTTTTGGCCTGCTGGCCGTAGTCAGCCCAACCTGGCCGGGGGCACGCGGCGATTCCGTGATCCCTCCGGCCCAGCGCCCTTCGCTGGGGGGCCGGCTGCGCTACATTCTCAAGACGGCACTGCCGCGGCTGCCCCAGCGCGACCTCGAAGCCCTCGACGATCTCGATTCGCTCCCCGAGGTCGAGCGCCTGGTGATCCTGGTCGGTGCCGAGCACGGTCTCCCGTCCGCCACGATGGCGCGGCTCGGCCTCGAATCCATCCATCCCGGCCGCTCGGGGATCCTCGACGCCTACGCCACCACCCGCCTGCGAAGACCGCGACGATAGGGTTTTCGTCAGTCCGAATCCGGACCCTCCGGTCTTGACAGATTGATGGTATTTGGTACAGTAGCATGCGAGGGATCAGACCGGCCCGGCGGCCTTTGTCCGCCTTGCCGCAGGGAGTGTTCGAAACGAGTCGACACGGGGAATGGAGGCCCAGATGAAGGACGCGCGTCTTTCCACCGCCGGCGCTCCGCGCGCGGGCAAATCTCACCTCACTCGTTCCAGCGGTCTCGACCGTGGAGTCGTGGAGCTCGTGCAACGCGGGCGCATGATCGTCGAGGGCGCGGCTGCCGATCTTGAGGCCGCCGAAGCGGCTCATGGCGCCTTTCACGAGAGATCGTGGCACTGTCGAGAAGCGCTCACGGAGGCGCGGCGCTCTTGGGATCGACTACGGGCCGAGATCGGCTCGAAACAAATGGAACTCGCGCTCAATGCGCATCCCGTCGCCGTGCTGGCCCTCGAGGGCGCGCCCGCCACGGCCAAGTTCAGCGGCTTGATCGTGATCGGCGGCAGTACTTATGTGGTCAAGCGGATCGTCGGCGTCGAGTCGGCTCCAATTCAATGGCGAGTCGCGCGCCTGCGGACACACTCAGGCGCCGAACCTTACCATGCCTGCCGGCTCGCCGACGGCTCAACCCAGTGCGATTGCGCCGAGTGGATCTATCGCATCGCACAAACCACCAACCGGGACCGCGGCCGTTGCAAACACATCGCCGCCCTCGCCCACCTGGACTGGATTTGACCTCGGAAACCCGACCATGGCAGACTGGTGTGAGTCGTCAAGCGGCGCTTCGCCGCGAATAGACAATCATCCTCGCACTGGTCCATATAAGGCGGCTCATGCTCGACTGGTCGGCCATCCATCGTGCGGCCTTGCCGTATGAACATTTCCTCAAAACCCACGCCACTCCGTCGATGCGGGCGCGCTGGGATGCGATCTACGGCCGCGTCGCGCTCAAGCCCGATCAGCGCTCGCTCCTTGGCGGCTTCACGCGCGGAATGCCGGTTCTCTGTTTGGCGGCCGGGTGGTGCGGCGATTGCATGAATCAATGCCCCATTCTCGACCATTTCGCCGGGGCGGCGGGTGTTGTCGATCTTCGGTTCCTTGAGCGTGATCAACGCCCTGAAGTCCGCGACGAGCTGGCGATCAACGGCGGACACAGGCTTCCGGTCGTCGTTTTCCTCAGCGAGGACGGCTACGAGGTGGCTCGGAGGGGCGATCGGACTCTTTCGATCTACCGCCGACTTGCCGTGGAGCAGCTCGGCTCGACGTGTCCCACCGGCCTTGTCCCACCGGGCGGGTCCGCGCTTGCTGCGAGCGTGGCCGAGTGGCTCGACGAGTTCGAGCGAGTTCAGCTCGTCCTGCGGCTTTCGCCTCGCCTTCGCGCGCTTCACGGAGACTGAGGCCATGAGCCGGCCCGCCGCGTGGTCAGGCCGAGCCTTCAAATTAAGCTCTCGGGAAGGCCAAGTGCATGCCGTTTTTCCAGAATATGCCGCACGTGGTGATGGACGTGCTCGGTCTCGAGCCGGATCATCTCCTCGACGGTGACGAGCCCGCGCTCGCTGTGAACGCCGACGCGCGAGAACGCCGCGTCGTCGAGACCGCGAAGCACGCGGGCCATCTGGTCGCGCATCCCCACGAAAAGCGCCAATTCCTCGTCGAGCAGGCGATCTTGATAGCCGAGAGCCGCCGTGAATCGCGTCTCGTCGTACCCGATCAAGAGCGGCCGATCCTCGGCGATCGCGCGCTTCACGCGATGACACCAGGCCTGGTCGCTATCGACCAGGTGGGCCAGAACCTCGAGCGTGCTCCACTTGCCGGCAATGGGCCGGGCCTTGAGCTGGCTTTCGTTCATGTCCATCATGACTCCGCGCACAAGAGCAGGCGCGGTCTGAAAGGCCTCGATCAAGGTCGAATACGAATTTCGCGGCATGAGATCGATCTCCCTGTGAACTCGAGATTCGGCAAACCCACGACCCAGGACGCCTGGGCCGCGCGTCGGGTTCGCCGCGATTCTGATTTCGGCTAGCGCAGCGGGCGCATCGCCATTCGTTTGTCGAGACCCAGCGATCCCGATCGAGTAAACTACCAGCCGGCGACGACCGAGGCCAATCAGAGGAGCGAGGACGACCATGGCGGTGACGCCACTGATCAACGAGACCGAGATCCGGGAACGGCTTGTGGAACTGGGCCGGCGAATCGAGGCCGACTACACGGGCCGCCCGCTGACCATCGTCGCCGTGCTGACCGGGAGCCTGGTGGCGCTCGCGGATTTGATCCGCCAGATTCATATTCCGCTACGTGTCGGGCTCGTTCAAGCCAGTAGCTACCGCGGCGCGACGACCTCGGGGACGACGCTGGTGCTGAACGAGACCTTCGCGCCGGACGTCGCCGGCCGCGACGTGCTGTTGCTGGACGACATTCTGGACACCGGCCGAACGCTGGCGACCCTGGTCGAGCATCTCAAGGACCGAGGCGCTGCCTCGGTACGAACGGTGGTGCTGTTGCGTAAGGTCGGCCGCCAGGTGGTTCCCATCGAACCCGACTACCATGGATTCCTGATTCCCGACGCTTTCGTCGTCGGATATGGACTCGATTACAACGACGAATACCGACATCTCCCCTTTGTCGGCGTGCTCGAGGAATGACCCAACCATCCCTGGCGTCTCATCGTTCGCGGCAACCATCGATCGGGCGGCGACTTGTCTTCATCTTCACTCAGGCTGGCCTTGGTGACGCGGCGGTATCCTCCGATGATCGGCGGGGCGGAGAAGGTGCTGAGTTATCTGGCGGGCGCGTTCGCCGACCTCGGGGCCAGTGTAACCGTGGTCGCCTCGCGCGATCCCGCTCGGCCGCGCGGCCAGACCGGTCCGAGCGGCGATCTGTCGCGGGCTGGGCTCCAGGTCGTTCGACTGGACACGACTCGAGCTCGATTCCTCGGCACCTGGCTTTACATGCGAAACCTCGAACGCTGGTTTCGTTCACACCCGATCGATCTCGCCTATGTCTCGATGCTCAAGCACGACGCCTACGTGGCGATCGGGGCTGGCGAGCGCCTGGGTTTTCCCGTAGTCGTTCGACCGGAAGGCGCCGGGCAAACCGGAGACCTGGCCTGGCAGTCGTGGGGGCGATTCGGCCGCTCGATCGGCCTGCGCTGTCGACGGGCTGACGCCTTCGTGTCGATCTCGCCCCGCATCAGCGCCGAGATCGAGCAATCGTGGCGAAATGGAACGCTCAGACCGTCATGGTTTCAGGAGCGCCTGCGACCGACGCCCGCTCAACCTCGAATCCAGGCTCTACCCAACGGCGTGCCACTCCCCGAATCCCCCTGGCGGCCAAGGGACGACTGGCGACTGGCCCCACGTGCGGTCTTCGTCGGCCGGCTCGCCCCTGAAAAGCGGCTCGATCTCTTGATCCAGGCCTGGCCTCTCGTCCGCGCTCAGTACCCGACCGCCCAGCTCGTCTTGATCGGAGAAGGACCGATGCGCGGGCCGCTCGAGGAACAGGCGCGGCAAATCGGGCTTTCGCTTGGCCCAGGCCAGGCGCTCGCGATGCCCGGCGCGGTTCATGACGTCGAGAGCGCGCTGCGTGAGTCGGATCTGTTCGTGCTTCCCTCGGCGGAAGAGGGGATGAGCATCGCGCTTCTGGAAGCGATGGCGCTGGGATTGCCCGTCGTGGCGTCGGCGATTCCGGGAAATCGCGCCCTGATCCAAGACGGTGAACACGGCCGGCTCGCTTCCAACGAACCCGCCGATCTGGCCCGGGCTGTCACCATGCAGTGGGACGATTTTGATCAAGCGATGGCGCTGGGAGCGGCCGCTCGGCGGCGGGTCGCCAGCGAGTTTTCCATCCGCGCCGTCGCCCGCCGACACTTGGCGCTTTTCGAGGAACTGATCGCCGCCCGCCGTCAAACGACTCTTTGAATCTCGAGGAATTACGTGTGCTAAGCGTCTTGCAATTGATCCCGACGCTCGACCGTTCGGGGGCGGAGAAGCAGATGGTCCTTTTGGCCAAGGGGCTGCCTCGTGACCGGTTCCGCGTCGAGGCGGCCGCGCTGTCCCGGCTGGGTCCGTTCGAGGCCGAGCTGGAGGAAGCGGGGATTCCGGTCACCTTGATCGGCAAGCGAGCCAAGGTCGACCCTCTGGCCTTCCTGCGGCTCGAGCGATTCCTGAAGGCCAGGAAGTTTGACGTGGTCCAGACCTGGATCTTCGCGGCCAACGTCTACGGCCGGGCGGCGGCCCGCCGGGCGGGCGTCCCCGTCGTGGTCGTCGCCGAGATGGCCGTCGACCTCTGGAAGGGCCGGCTCGAGCGCTTGATCGACCGCCGACTGGCCACGTGGTGCGATCGGCTTGTCGGCAATTCGCACGCGGTCGTCGATTTTTACCGCTCGCTGGGCATACCCGACGATCGCCTGGCCATGATTTACTCAGGCGCTGACGATGAGCCGCCCGCCGTGGATCGCCGCCAGGTCCGCGCGAGCCTGGGAATCGAGCCCGAAGCCCCGATGATCTTGTTCGCCGGGCGGTTGGCCGAGCAAAAACGGGTTGACGACTTGCTCAAGGCGCTCGACCTGCTCCACCATATCCAGCCCGACGCGCAAACGATCATCGCGGGAGACGGGCCGCTTCGTGATTCGCTCGAGGAGCTCGCCCAGCTTTATCAGCTCGACGATCACGTCCGATTCGTTGGCCACCGCGACGACGTTCCCATGATCATGGCAGCGGCCGACTTGCTCGTGCTACCCAGCGCCTACGAGGGGCTTCCCAACGTCGTGCTCGAGGCCATGCGGTTCAGGAAACCCGTGGTCGCGACCTCGGCGCCCGGCACCGTCGAGGTCGTCGTCGACGGCGAAACCGGCATCTTGACCCCGATCGGCCATCCCCGGGCGCTCGCGACGGCGCTCCGTGATCTCATCCGCGATCCCGCCATGGCCGCCCGCATGGGCGAGGCCGGCCGCATTCGCGCTGAGAGCCACTTTCACACCAGGGCCATGATCGATCAGTTCGCCAATCTCTACGAATCGGTTTATCGATCAAAACACCGGGGCTGACACGGCCAGACTCGACTCTCGGACCCTCAAGCCACGGCGGATAGCGTGTGGAGCAGCTTCGTGATGTATTCTGGCGAAGGCTGTTCCTCGCCAGGCGCTGAGAAACAGTGTCAGGCATCGTTTTCTGGGCAAATCAATCAATGAAGGCTCATGACGGCCTCCAGGGTGGTGGAAAGCGCAAGTCGGACGGGCCAATGACGACGACCTTCGGCGCGTGTGTCGGCCTCTTTCCCCAGGAACACGGCTGGCGGACTTTTTCTCCGGGCGGGACAATCCATCAGGTCTGACGCCGCCATACAATCCCGGCGGCCGGCCATTCGGGAGAAGAAGTCACCAGTATGTGCGGCATTTGTGGAGCGGTCTGGACCGACCATGGCGAGTCGCTCGCGCCCGAAGCGCTCGAGGCCATGATGAGCCGGCTCGTCCATCGCGGGCCCGATGACGGCGCGGTCCATCACGACCCTCACGCCGCGCTTGGTTTTCGCCGCTTGTCGATCATCGACCTCGCCGGCGGACGCCAACCTCTCTCCAACGAAGACGGAACCATCTGGACCGTCTTCAACGGCGAAATCTATAACTTCCCCGCGCTCAGGCGCAGGCTTGAGGCCAGGGGGCACACCCTGCGCTCGAGCGGCGACTCCGAGGTGCTCGTCCATCTCTACGAGGACGAGGGGACCGCGATGTTCCCCTTGCTCCGCGGCATGTTCGCACTCGCAATCTGGGATTCGCGACGTCGGTCGCTCGTCCTGGCGCGCGATCGCATGGGCCAAAAGCCACTCGTCTATCGCCAGACCGAGGGGCGTTTGGTCTTCGCCAGCGAGCTCAAGGCCCTGCTCGCCCTCCCGGACGACCAGATCCCCCGCCAGGTCGATCCCATCGCACTCGACCACTATCTGACGCTCGGCTACATCCCCCACCCACTCACGATCCTGAAGGGCGTCCATAAGCTACCGCCAGCTCATTACGCCCTATGGCGCGACGGGTCGCTCAGCCTCGAGCGTTACTGGCGGCCCGATTGGAATTTCGAGCGATCCCGCGGCTTGGCCGAGGATCTCGAGGAGCTGCGATCAACGCTTGACGACGCAGTCCGGGAACAGATGGTTTCCGATGTGCCGCTGGGCGCATTCCTGTCGGGCGGAATCGATTCGACGATCATCGCTGGGCTCATGCAGCGCTCCTCGAACCGGCCGGTGAAAACTTTTGCCATCGGCTTCCCCGACCCGAAATACGATGAGACTCGGTACGCATCAATGGCGGCCCGCCATCTCGGGACCGAGCACGAGACGTTCATCGTCGAGCCCCGCGCCTGGGAAACGCTGCCGGAGCTAGCCTGGCATTTCGACGAGCCTTTCGCCGACAGCTCGGCGCTACCAACCTGGCACGTCGCGCGCGAGACCCGACGGGCCGTCACGGTAGCGCTTACGGGCGACGCGGGCGACGAGCTTTTTGGCGGCTACGAGCGCTATCGCGCGCTCGGGCTTACCGAGATGTTCGCGAGGATTCCCGCGACCCCGCGACGAATCGCGGCCAAGATGTTGCGCATGCTCGCCGGCGATTCCGCGCCCTCGAAATCGCTCCGCCGCCGGCTCGAGCGGCTGGTCGAAAACATCGAGCGGCCGTTCCAGGCCCGATATCTGGGCTGGATGACCACGTTCGACGAGACCTCCCGCCTGTCGCTTTATTCCCAAGAGCAGCTCGCGTTTCTGGCGGCCGCGACCGCGGATGAGTCGGACGGGGAGATCGTCGACCCCGCGCGATTCCTGGCCGCCGCGTTCGCCGCCGCGCACCGCCGCGAGCCGCTTACCCAGGCGATGGTCGCCGATATGCTCACCTATCTACCGGGTGACCTTCTGGTCAAGGTCGATCTGGCCAGCATGGCGCACAGTCTCGAGTGCCGGGGTCCGTTCCTCGATCACCGGGTGGTCGAGCTGGCCGCCGCGATGCCGCTTTGGCGCAAGCTCGACGTCCTGACGGGACGCTCGAAGAAGATTCTCAAACAAGCCTTCGCCGATTTGCTCCCCGCCGCGATCAAGTCGCGGTCGAAGATGGGCTTTGGCGTGCCGATTTCCCGGTGGTTTCGCGGCGAGCTTAGGCACGAGCTGGAAGCGGTCTTGCTCGACCCAGTCGCCCTGGGCCGCGGTCTTTTCCGTCCCGCCGAGATCGAGCGTCTGGTTCAAGAACACGTCCAGGGCCGCCGCGAACATTCGCACCGCCTCTGGGCGCTCCTGATGCTCGAGCTCTGGTTCCGAAAGCACCTGGACGAGCCGAGCGCAGCGCCCAAGCAAGCTCCGCTCCTGTCCAGGACCGCGGAATCGAGTTGAGCAACGCATCAAGATCCAGCCCGGCCCCAGCCATCGGAACGAGCCGTTCCCGGTCCGCCAAGGGCTCAGGCGACTGCGATCATTATGCGATGACATCGATTCTCAAGAGATGTTTCCGCCTGTCGCGACGCTTGGGGCAAATCTTCACGATCAGCGCCAATCGATTCCTCCCATCAGCTTGATTCGATCGAACTGGATTTCTCGCTTCTGGGCGCCGTCGGCGGTGATCATCTCGATGGTTCGCAGCTCGGGCGCGTCGGTTGCCGCATCGATCTGCGCGAGACTACGAAAGGCGCCTCGGGTAAAGGCGATCCACTTGCTGTCGGGCGACCAGCTGAATCCCTGAACGGGCATCTTGGCTTCCTCGGCGACCAGCAGCCGTCTCTCGCCCTTTCCGTCGGCGGCCGAGATCCAAATGCCTGTTTCTTCCCCGGATTGCCCCCGGTAGGCAATCGAACGGCCGTCTGGCGAAAAACGGGCGCGGAACCGTGCGCCGGCGTCAACGATCCGACATGTCTCCCGACCGTCCAAGGTCATGACCGACAGACGATGGTCAGGGCGGTCTTGCGGGTTTCTTGTCGCCGACTCCACCACGAGGCTCTTGCCGTCGGGAGACCAATCGAGAACCTGTCCCGCGGCCGGAATTGGGAGTCTCGTCACGGATGTCCCGTCGGCCGAAAGCTTGTAGGTTTCATAGGTCCAGCCGGCATCATCATACTGGCCCGAGCTGAAAACGAGATCCTTTCCGTCGGGCGACCACGCAACGGGGTCGCTGGTCGAGGGACGGGAAAGCGCGCACAAACGACGCTTGGATGGCGATCGATCCAACGACGCGACCCAGACCGTGCCGCCTTTGACCTCGTAGGAAACCGACTTTCCATCCGGTGAAAGTCGCGGACGGACGCTCGTGATGATCCGAAACAAGCTCGTACTTCCGTCGCTGGGATCCACGCTCGCCAGCCAGATGCCGCGTGCGTGATCCCTTGGATCAGGGGTGACGGCGCGTGACAAGAAGATGATCCGTCCCAAGAATGCGTTGGGCTGTTGCCCAGCGCCGGCGTTCTCGGATAGCCGTGGCGTGAGAACGGCGAGAAGCGCGGCCTCGCGCAGGAACTCTCGCCTCCCCAGGGAGACTCCCTCGATCTTCATTCCACGTGGCATGTCGTCGTCCTTCTCAATGAACAGCATACGCGGGTGATCCCCGCGGCGTGCATTCGTCAATGGGTATCCTTGAGGATCGTCCCTCGGAATATCACCTCGTCGTCAGTCAACGTTTCAAGTCCGACCGAGATCCAGAAGCTCGAGAGGGCTGTCGTGCCCACGGCGACATCCGCCGAGACCGTGACCACGCCTTGCGGCGGTATCGCCTTTGCGCTCAGATGAGGCACCGCACAACTGCAAGACGTTTTTATTCTCCCGACCCGGATGATCTCTGCCGTATTGTTGACGAGCTTGTACTCAGCGTGGATCACCTGTTCTTTTCCCGAAGGCGATGCGTGAGCTTGAAACGTCTGGTGCTCTGGCGTCGCCACAACCGCGCGGACAGTTCCGCTTGTATCATCGCCAGAGCCGTGGACAAACAAAACGCAGAGAGTGGATACCAAAGCCACAGCTGCGGTAATCCCCAGGCATACAGCCAGCGAACGTGCGCGCCGATGCTTCTGAAGATCTCGAACGATCCCCACCACGAGAAACCACCCGACGAACTGACCACCGACTGAAAGGATGACACTCGCGATGCCCAGAAGCGCAATCCGTCGCTGCTCGCCGTTGTGGGGCAGGGAAGAAGCCGACGTCGAAATATGCAGGGCAACGCCATTCCACGATCGCCGTAGCTCAGACAACGGGATCCATGCCGGCGGCTTCATTGGGTCGAGAACCAAGACTTTGTCCCTTGTCACGCCCAAGAGGAGCACAAAGTGCCCAACGGCACCCCCGCCGCTTGGGGCCAGCCTGACGAGAGCAGGCGAGTTCAAGACAACCCCGGAGTCGCGCGCCCAGCGCACCGCTTTGCAATGAAGTCCCACCCGAGTCGCCGCCGTCCAGAGCTCCCGGAGGCTGCGTGGTTCGCCGCTTGGTGGAAGCTCGGCGAAGATCCGCTCGACAAGGTCGGCCCTTCCCAGGTACTCCGCTATCCCAGCCAGGGCTAAAGATCCACAGATGTTCTTATCAATGACCGGTTGCGCGGAAGCCGACTCGGCGCGGACAAGGAGCCCAAGAAAAACAACCGTCAGAGACATCCGACGGTTTCTTATCATGATCCGAGACATCTCCTCCTCCGTTCGCGATTGCTAACACGAATCGCGCCGTTAAGCGGGGCTCGATCGATCTCGTCGTCAATCCGCACGATCCCCGTCCCTCAACTCGCGGGCGGGGCAGTCGAGGATGCCACTCGCGTAAAAACACGTAAACAGGTCAGCTTGTGTTCGAACGCGACCAAGGGGGGGCCGCGGCCTCCGTCCCTTCCAGCCCCCGCGACCGCTCCACGACCTTAACCCGGTCAAGGATCCGTGTAGGTCGACTTCACGCCGCTGCAATCTGAAACGCCGGGGTTCCCGACGCAGAAAGGCGTGTTGTAAAAGTACTGCGGCGAGCAGAGGGACTCCTGCTTCTTGTACGCTTTGGTTCCGTCGACGAGATCATAGCTCACGTCGACGCACTTGATACTCCCCTCGCCAATGTTTTCGCATTCGTTGGTCGCACAGGTGACGACATCGACTTCCAGGGAGAAACTCCCCACGTACCCGTTATCTCCACCGATGTTTTCGAGATCCGCGACGGAAGCAATCGAGTTCAACCCTTTCTGAGCGGCGTGCAAAGCCCCCCATCCCAGAACGAGCGCCATGGAACTCAAGATCAGTGAGGCCGTCGCCCCCACCAAGACAGCGCCAAGACAGCGCCAAGACAGCGGACACTCATTTGCTCTCTCCTTGTTGACGAATGGAAACCGAGGAAAAACGCCGTCTCAAGACCAGGGAAATGGCCAGAATGAGTCCACCCGAACCACAAACCAAGGCCCCGACGGGCAGAATCGAGGCCAGCCCCGAAGGGGGCGACATCGTTGCGGTCGTTGGGACCGTTGGCTGCGCGGCGAGCTTCTCTCTGGTCTTGTTCACCCCGCGGGTGATCATGGCCCGGACACGCGGGCTGGGGCCATTGCCGTAAACAAACGAGCCGCCTCGAGCCCTATCCACGACCGTCGTGCCATCTTCGAGTTTCGGCGCGAGGTTTGACATCGGAACAGCCTCGTTGACCTCAAGCCGGTCAACTTCGATTCGCGTGACAAAGTATGGATTGTGCTTCCTGTCAAACGTGCGAATCGTGATCTCCTTGGGATACCACAAGAGACGGTCTTTCCCGTGTCCACCGACGCTTGACGAGCCGGCCGACTCAGTCGACCAGGTCTCGATGATCTGCCCCCGCGATTCCTCCGCGGTTAAGAGCTCCTTTGTGTATTGTTTCACGAGGACGCCTCGATCTCTGGCCACCCAGACCGTCTCGCGGAGGTTGAGGGGGCCGACGACGCGCCAGGATAGAACGCAGCAATCGAGATCACCAACCTTCTCGTCGTCGATATGCCGACACGATGAATTGGCCACGATCGCGTCGTGAATCGTCTTCAGATCGGCACCCTGGACGGGAAGGACCGAGAACCCCAGGCAGCGACGAAAGGGGATCTCGGCCTCATATCGTGGACGCATATCCTCCTTCATTCCCACGGTAGGAGGCGGCTCCTCGCCGTCGCTGTAGGTATAATTCAGGGACCAATGCTCAGCACCGTCAAAGATGTAGACGCGTCGCTGTTTGATTCCTTGTCCGTTCACACGCGTCAGATCAAATCGAAAGGCCCCCGATGAACGTTCCTCGAATGTCGCCTGATGGTCTCCGCGCAGCAAAGCCTCGATTTGCGCTCGGGGCCGCTTTTGCGCGCTGGCACGCAGATCCACCAGGTATTCCGACGGAATCACGGTCTCCGAGTACGAGCACCTCAGTCTCGATGTCTCGGTCCTCAATTCCATCGCGCCCTGACGTATCGCTCCCAGGTGGTCGTCGGGCTTGGCCTGAGCAACATAGGCAATCGCGAGAAAAACCGTCCGCGCTCCATGAAGCATGTCTTGTCCATTTATTCCAGGGGTCGCGGCGAGTATCGGAACGCAATGATGCTGATCCCCGAGGATCGGGGGGATTGACGATACGATCGATTGATCAGTACCCCCCAGCGGGTGCTTCCACCGCTTCTCCGCCGTTTCGGGTGCCCAGGGCGCGCCACACGGCGAGGACGGTCCCGTTTCCCACGAAGGACGCATGACCGTCGGCGAAGATGGCGTTCACTCCCGAAGGGTGGTAGCTTCGGGCCGTAAACAGGCCGTTGCCCATGGCGGGATCCCCGCTGTTCCAGGCGCCGATGCAGTCTGGAACCGCCATATTCGGGCTGGCAACGTGATTGTAAAATGTGAAGCGATAAAAGGGAAGCATCCATATGTTTCCCACATCATTTTGATAGAGACTTAAGGACATCGTATCATAGCATGTCGCGATGAGCTCCTCGGGAGTCGAGTAAAGCATCGATTCGTGCATCCAGAATCCGGTGAATATCGAGAATCCCTCAACATCTCTCTTTCCCCTGGGCTTCTCACTGAATGCGACGGTCGTCGACAGACCATCGGTGAATTCGGCCAATCCCACCGATCTGCCCATGTAAAACGCACCGTTGAGCCCCTCACCCGGGGGTGAGCCCGGCTGCCTGGGGGGTTGCATGGTTCCCATGTTTGTTCGGTAGTTGGCGCCCGCGAACTCATGATGGGTCGAGCCCATGGGGTCGGATGGGCAGAGTAGGACCGAGATCACCGTTACAGCGGCGGTTCCGTTGGCGGGATCGGGTCGGGTCGAAAACCGAGAGCGGCCCCCTATGATCTCGGCAGCCGTTGGCCTGGAGAAATTCATTGATGAATAGACTTGCTCGCACTCGAGAAATGGCAGCATCGAGACCTGGGCTGAAAGCGTCCCCGCTTGTCCGGTAGCGGCATTGAACGACCAGTTAATCAATGGCATGCACCCATGCGCCTGAGCGTAATTGTTGGTCGCGACGCCGAGTTGCTTGAGATTGCTCAGGCAGGCCAGCCGTCGCGAGGCCTCTCGCGCCTGTTGCACGGCGGGAAGGGCCAGGCCGACGAGGATCGCGATGATCGAGACTGCAACCAAGAGTTCGATGAGGGTAAACCCAGGGGGGCTATCGAGGATGCGAAAGACCCCACCGCACGCTGAATGCTCCGGTCTCCAACTCGCATCAATTGGCAGTCGAATTCTCTGTATTGTCCGCGAGGAGAGGGATAAAGGCCGATGCAATCTCGCTCGACGTCTGTTCATCGCCGCGCCCTTTCCCAGTTGAGTGAGGAACACACCGAGGCACCACGGCCCCTCAGCACGACCGGAGCAAGAGATGGGGCACCTGATCGCCATTCGATACGCCAGCCTCATTCAGGCTGGGGCGCCCCAATACCAGTGGGTCGCCAACGAAAATGACCTCCGACGTAATACTAATCGCACAAGCGCGGGGTTCAGTCCGCGGGACGTTTTGGGACGATCTTGCGGCAATACCCTATGGTCCATGTTGTTGCGCTGATTTTGCCTTCCTTTGGGAGGGCCCCGTCTCGGACCCTCCTGATCGACGCAACTCCTGATATCGAAAGAGATAAGAAAAATCGAGAAAATATTTCCAGCGACGCGAGCAAACCGTCGATCCACCCGCCGCCAGACTATTCATCATCCGTCCCAGAGCCCCCATTCTTCCAAGTCGAATCGCCCCCCCCCTCTCTCAACATGCGTGCATCGCGGTTCGCCTGCAAGCAGCTTTCGAAGTTGCCCGCGCGCCCGGCAATATCGGTCGCGGGCCTGGGCTGGGGTAAGACCGAAGATCTCGCCGATCTGAGCGTAATCGAGACCCTCCCGCGCGTGGAGGAGGAAAATCTCGCGGTTGACCGGCTTCAACTCGCTCAACGCGTCTTGGATCGCCCATGCGAACAGCGATTCGTCCACGACGTTCTCATTGGCCTCGTCCTCGATTCCGTCCGGCTCCTTGGCCGCGAGGATCTCGATTTCTTCGATCGATTGAACGGGGTGTCGACGCCGATGGCGATGGTGATCGATCGCCTTCTTGCGCACGACGACGCACAGCCAGGCCTGCGTGTCGGGCTCCTCGAGCGTGCAGTCAGGATGCTTGCGTAATAAGGCCAGCCAGGCCTCCTGCACGCAGTCCTCCCGCTCGGACCTGGGCAGGCCAAGACAGGCGACCAAGATTCTCGGGCGATCAGACACGGGATCGAAGAGATCGTCCCAGTTCGGGACCGCACTCCGGTTCACAAAGCCCCCCCTCGTGGTACGATGACGGCTTGCGATTGGGATTTCCACTCCCGTGCCAGGGCAATGATTCAATTCAGGCATGCATCTTACGAGCGCCCAGAGAGCCTTGGAAGAGGCAAGTGTGTTTAACTCAACAACCTTTTCGCCTTTCGGGTCTCGACGGATTCGCGCGCGGGTGCTTGACCAGGAAGTCCGGCCGTTTCGGTGACGGGACAGCGATCGAAGGCCCAGCCACTTTTCGCCGTTCAAAACCCTCCTGGAACTGGTAGAATATCCATTGTGACGAGGTCGGCTTCGGTTGAGCCATTCGGATTCGCGGTTTCAGGGACATGCGAGGAGGAATCAGATGTCCGACAACGGCGACAACAAGAGTCCTAACGGTAAATCCAGCGTCGATTCGGGCGGGACCGGCTCGGGCGCGTGCCTTCCCACCTCCGGCCTTATCGGGCAGGCGGGCGTCAAGCCAAGTGAAACCGTCGAACGGGGCCTCATCGGGCAGGCGGGCGTCAAGCCGAGCGGGGTCGTGGGCCGAACTCCGACGTTCCCTTGGGGCGACGCTGCCCCAAGGAATGGGTCGCTAAAGCGGGATGATCGACCCGAGTAACAACAAGAACGCCGTCAAGAACGCCAGCACCGATCGATTGAGCATGCGAGCCTTCCATGATGTGAGGCTTTTCATCCCAAGGATCGCGACATGGTAGGAGGCGGCGAGCACGCTTTCCAATTGTTCGGCTGTGGGAGTGGATTTGAGATCGGCGATCTTGAGAAGCTCACGAGGGTTCATGGGCGTCGTGGTGCTCTGAGGCGTTCTGATACGGATGGCCGCGATCAAGGCCAGAGAGATAGGCCCCAGACTGAGAAGGGCGGCCCATGGCCGCTCAAACGTGATCAGTCGACCGGCCCCGGCGGCGATCACGACGCCCATGATCGTCGTCATGAACCGCAACAAGTCGTCAGCTTTCTTATCCAGCCCATCCGACAGAGACGTCATGTATTGATACTGGCTCTCCGCGAACTTCGACACCCTGGCGTAGACCTCGCCCGGATTTTGGGGCGAATAGCCCTCGGCCCATCTCGTGGCTTCGATAAACTCGGAATCAAATCGAACTGACGGAGGAAAAACCCACGAACGCAGCCAGATCCAGGAACGGATCATTGGGCCGGGCAGCTTCCTCACCCAGTCGTCAGACGCTCCACTCATGGCTCAAGGTTCCAGACTGAGGAATCCATCGATAGAAGCCCTTCAAGCCCTTCGATTCGCATCTATTTGCCCGCCCGTCGCGCTTCTGCCAGAGTCTTGGGGTCGTCGACGACCAAGTAATGGCCGTGATCGGATGAGACGATCAGGGCCGATTCATCCCAGTTGCTCCGGGCCTGGACCCATTCGGCGATGATCCGGACCGCCTCCTCGCCCGAAAGGACCGCGCCAATCGCGTTGTCGAGGTTATTGGCGTGGAGCGCGAAATCGACGTCGCCCGCTTCGACGAAAAGCACGAACGGCTGATCGGGGTTCGCGCTCAAGACCTTGAGCGCGGCCGTCGTCATGCGCGCCAGCGTGGGCTGCTCCGTGCGATCGGCGGGCGGATAGACCTCGGCGGCGGCCGGCTTGCCGCCCCGGCCCAGGCTGGGCGCGGGGTTGTAGCCACCGTCGGCCGTTTGATAGGGCAAATGGTCGAGCCCATCGCGGCCAAACAGAGCAAAAAGTCGCCTGCCCGAGCCCGCGGCCTGATCGGCCGCGCGGTCGAGCACATCGCCCCCGTTCACGCCGCTTTCGGTATGCGCCACGACGTATTTGCCGCCATTCTTGACGTCGATCGCCGCGAGATCCTTTTCGGTGATGAACAGCGGGCCCGCCACGCCGTTCTTGCCCTGGGCCTCCAGCGAACGGGGATTGGTCGTGACGCCGAATCCCGTCCCCATCACCACGTCCAGGCCCGGCTTGAGCGGAGCGCCTCGGGCTTCTTGCAGGATGCCCGGCAGCCCGAGCATCTCGCGCGCGAGATCCTGATAATCATCGCGGTACACGTTCTGGGCATACATCGCGGCCGGCGAGGCATGATCAAAGGGGACGCTGGTGACCGTGCCGAGCTTCCAACCCTTGGCTTGCAATTCGTGGAACAGCGTGGGGATCAGCTTGCCGTCGTCGGCGACGTTGAGGCCGTTGTTGTACGATTTGACCCCGCTGATCATCTCGCCCGCGCTCTGGGAGCTGTCGGTGTAGGCATGAAGGACGCGCCCGGCCTCTTCGACGCCGCGGCGATCGCCGGAGCTGGCCGATTGACCCTTGAAATACCCTGGCGCGAGCGGGCCCAGGGAACCAAGCCGCCACGGCGTGGGGCCGGCAATGAGCGCGTCGTAGCCGCCTCCGAGGCTTGTGGGCGGGATCACGACCGTCTGGCGATCGACGTTCACGCGATTCTGGTCATGAGTCGGGCTGGTCACGACAAAGCCGTACTGGGCCGATCCCTCCGCGGTGAAATCTTGAAAGAACAGGCCCGATCCCTTCCCCTCGGTGTAGACCTTGCCGGTCTTCACGAGCGCGGCCGCCTGGGTAGTGGGCCAGTCCGTGCCGTCGAACCAGACGATGAAAAGATGCTTGACCCCGCGCTCGACAGCCTGTTTCTGGACCGCGTAAAGGTCGCTCTGGTCGGCGTATTCGGCTTCGGGGTTCACGGTGTTCGCGGGCAGGAAGCCGAACGCGGCCTTGACCTTTTCCGGGTCGCGATAGCGACTGTTTCGACCGATGACGGCGCTCAGGTCGATCTTGCGGCCGAATGCATAAACAGGCACAAGTCGATTGGAATGGCTGGTGTGGTTTGAGAAGACGTCGCCCGGCCCCTGCGACCCGAAGTGATAGGGACGAGCGATCTTCTGGCTGGCGTTTTCCACGCAGGCGCTCTGGAGATCGCGGATGCCGTCGGGTTCGCCGGCCGGGGCCGACGCGGCCAAAAGCATCGCCCCGAGTCCGAGCGCCAGGCTCGCCAGAGCCTGTCGGCCCGCTCCGGTCCACGATCTGGAACGGTCCTGATCATGCGATCCATGCCCGGGAACGTCGTGCCCAGGCGCGATTCTTGACGGCGTCAAACGACGGATCACCCGGCTGTCTCCTCTTCAGGATCCCTTGCATTTGTGATTCGGACCGCGTTCCATGAATACCGTGCCGGACGAGATCAAGGCAACCGCCGCGAGGCCGGCGTTCGCTCGAATCTGGCCGGCTTGCGATTCGACCCGGTTGGATTGAGCGGCGCGCAAGGGCAGAATAGAGCAGCCCAATCGGGATCAGACGGAGGGCGGCATGGATATTCGGAGGTCGACTGGTGTATCGAGACGTCTTGGCGATCGTCCTGGCTGGAGGCCGAGGATCGCGGCTCGACCCCCTCACGCGGGACCGAGCCAAGCCCGCCGTGCCCTTTGGAGGCATCTACCGGATCATTGACTTCACGCTCTCGAACTGCCTCAATTCCGACATCCGAAAAATCCTGGTGCTGACCCAGTACAAGGCCGTCAGTCTCAACCGCCATATCGACCAGGGCTGGAATTTCTTGTGCCGCGAGCTGGGCGAATACATCGAAGTGATCCCGCCCCAGCAACGGATCGCCGAGATGTGGTATCAGGGAACGGCCGACGCGATCTACCAGAACGTCTACACGATCGAGAAAGCCGCCCCGCGCGACACTCTGATCCTGGCCGGCGATCACATCTACAAGATGAACTACGCGCGGATGATCGAGTCTCATCGCGACAACCGGGCCGACCTCACGATCGCCTGCCTGCCGGTCGCGATCGACCGCGCTCGCGAATTCGGCGTCATGGGCGTCGACGACGAACAGCGGGTCAAGAGTTTTCTCGAAAAGCCCCGCGACCCGCCCCCGATGCCCGAACATCCCCAGATGGTGCTGGCATCAATGGGTATTTACGTGTTCAATACGGACGCCATGTACGAGCTCTTGTTCCAGGACGCGGCCCGGAAGGAATCGAGCAACCACGATTTTGGCCACGACATCATCCCGGCGATGATCGCGGGGGGCTCGCGCGTGTTTGCCTATCCCTTTCGCGATGAAAACCGCAAGGAAGCCGCCTACTGGCGCGACGTCGGAACCCTGGACGCCTATTATCAGGCCACCATGGACCTGATCCAGATCAACCCGATCCTCAATCTCTATGACCAGGACTGGCCGATCCACACGTATCAGCCGCCGTTTCCACCCCCAAAATTCGTCCACACCGAAGGCGATCGAAGGGGAGCGGCGTACAACTCGATCGTCTGCCCAGGGGCGATCATCTCGGGGGGGCAGGTGTTTCGCAGCATTGTCTCGCCGCGCGTCCGCATCAACAGCTTTGCCCTGATCGAGGACTCGATCCTGTTTGATGGCGTTGAAGTTGGCCGGGGCGCGCGCATCCGCCGGGCGATCATCGATAAAGACGTCCACGTCCCGGCCGGGTTCGAGATCGGCTGGAACCGCGACGTCGACCTCGAGCGCGGCCACACCGTCACCGAGGAAGGGGTCACCGTCGTTGCCAAGAGTGAAGACCTCGATCGATTCATTTAGCCCTGGCCAAGGACGAACACTCTCGCCACGGGATGGCTGGCCCGACTGGGAAGAGCCCCCCCAAGCCCGGGGGATGCTCGCCCAAGAATCCGCCCCAAATCGCTCGTAAATCTCTTGAACGAGCAGGTTTTCGCATCTGGCATGGATCGTGCAAACTCATCTGGCGGGGCCGGCGAGAGCCGCGTCGCCCCCGCTGGATTCCCAGCGACTGACCGGCTTTCGTACACCGAGGGAGAAGGCGCGATGAGATTCAAGCTGTTCGCGATGGGGTTTTCGCTGCTTACCTGCATGGCGCTCTTGGGCGCGATGCAGCCGCCGGGACCGGGCGACGGCGACCCCCCCCATGCCAAGAAAAAGAAGGACGAGCTTCACAAGAAGAAGGGCGAGCCCGGCAAGAAGAAGGGCGAGCCCGGTCCCGAGGGGGATCTGCGCAGGGCCTACGATCTCTTGCGCAGGCTCCGTTCCGAGAACCAGACCGCGGGCCGCCCCGAGGCGCGGATTCGCGACTGGACCGAGCGGGCGACCCGGTTCTATCGATCCGGGATCAAGGCCCATGACGGCGGCGACCGGCGGGCCGCTCACGAGTACGGCGCCATGGCCCACGACCTGGCCCGGGCCGTCGATCACGCGCGGCACGCCATGCTCTTCGACCGGCCCGACGAGGATCTGCCGCCGCCCCCCGACGGCATCCGAAACGACAAGAGCGACGAGATCCAACACGACCTTCGCGAGGCCTACGACCGGCTCAACGACGAAGAGGGCCCCGCCGCCGGCGAGGACGCCAAGTACTATCGCGACGCGGCCAGAGACCTCTATCGGGCCGCCCTCCGCGACGCCCAGGGGAAACGGATGGAACGCGCGGGCGAACTCTCCAAGGCCGCCGTGGCGATGACTCATGTCGTCGAACACATGGGCCACCTGGCCCAGGCGCCACCAGAACCCCGCGACGAGGTCAAGAAGCGTCCAGGCTTCGATTTCCCGGAACCCAAGAAGGGCCGCCGCGAACTTCCCCGGCCCGACTTTGATTGATCGCGTGTTTTTGACGCGCCGTCCAACCCCGCCGACGGCCCCGACGAACGGGCAAGGCGAACCAGACGTCGCCTTGCCCGAACCAGGCCGGCCGGCCCAGTCGGCGTGCATGTTCGCGCGGAGAATACACTGGACCGTCTCCTTGAAGCGAGAATCCCCGATGGACTTACGGAATCGACTTGGCCTTCATGGCGCGTATTTTCTGGGGATGGCGGGTATTGGCTTCACGCTGCCGTATTTGCCTTTGTATCTCAGCCAGAGGGGCCTGTCGGACCGAGCGATTGGCGTGGTTTCGACCCTGGCCGCGCTCTCGGGCCTGGTGCAGTTTCAGGTCGGGGAGTGGTCCGACCGCCTGGGCCGGCGGAAGCCGTTCATCCTGGCGGCGCTTGCCCTGCTCGCGGCGGCGACGATCGCTTTGCCGTGGGTTGAGAACGGCGTGCTGCTGGCGATCGTGGTGGTGTTGTTCGCGGAAAACGGCGTCTGTCGCGCGATCCTGGAGAGTCAGGCCGGCGCGGCGGCCGTGGGGCTTTCGGCCCCCGGTCAGATCGCGGCCTCACTGGGCCGGTTGCGGTTCTGGAAACCAATCGGCGTCATCCTGGTCGCGCTCGTGGGAGGGCGACTGGCCGCGCGCATGGGTTTGGACGTGATGCTCATCCCCCTCGCCGTGGGTGGCGTGCTGGCTTGTTTGGCCGGCCTTCTCATCCACGAGCCCAACCCGGTCCAGGCGGGCGGCGAATCGCGCGCAAAACAAAACCAAAAGCCGCGGCTCGCGCTGGGCCGCGATCGGGCGCTGTGGTGGTTCATCGCGGCGATGGTGATCTTTCACACGGCCAACGCGCCCGGCGGGGTGTATCTGGGGCTTTATCTCACGCGTGAGCTCCACGCCGATCAACAGCGATTGGCCGACGCATTCGTCGTCAGTATGATCATGTGGATGCTGGTGTCGCGACCAGCGGGGTTCCTGGCCGACCGCTTCGGCCGTCGACCACTCCTGATCGTGTGCTGGGGAGCGATGGCGCTGCGACTCTTGCTGGTGGCGCTGGCCGGTACGGCGGGCTGGATCGTCGCGATCCAGGCGCTCGACGGTTTCTCGAACGGGCTGTTCGCCGTCCTGGCCGCGGCCTGGATGACCGACCGCCTGGGAGGCGCTCCTCACGCCGGACGCGCCCAGGCCATCGTCGGAACCTCGCTCGTTCTCGGCTCCGCGATCGGGCCGGTCGCTTCCGCGATGTTGGTCGACGCCCTGGGCTATCGAGGGCTCTTCGTTTGCTTGGCGGGGGTCGGGGCGGTCGGGTCGGGCCTGATCATCGCCCTCGTTCCTGAAACCTTGGTTCTGCAATCAACGCCGTCGTCCTCGCGGTCCCATGAGCGACTCGCCCCAGCCATCCCGGCGCCCGAGACCGCCTCCGCGTGAACTTTTCCCTTTCGCGTTTTCTCACGCACGGTCCACGACTCGATGAGCCCGTCTCTTTCGCTATCAATGCACATAACAATCACAAGCGCGATCTTTGTCGCGACTTATCTCTTCCTTGCGATTGGGAAAATCCCCGGCTTGCGAATCGACCGTGCGGGGGTTGCGTACGTCGGGGCGGCCGCCGTCCTCGCCACTCGCGTGCTGGATCTCGATCAGGCGACCCGGGCGGTTGACGTTCCGACGATCGTCCTCTTGATGGGCATGATGATCGTGGTCGGCTATATCCGCGTCTCGGGTTTTTTTGTCGTTCTCTCCGATTGGATCGCCGTCAGTCGCTTCAGCGCTCGCGTGCTTCTGGGCGTCACGATCCTGACGTCGGGCGTCCTCTCGGCCTTTCTGGTGAACGACGTCGTCTGCGTCGCGATGACCCCCTTGATCCTCGAGCTTTGCCGCAACCGCCGTTTGCCGCCGATCCCCTACCTGATCGGGCTCGCGACCGCCTCGAACATCGGCTCGACCGCGACCATCACCGGCAATCCGCAAAACATCATCATTGGAGCACTCTCGGGCATTCCTTACGGCTCTTTCGCCGCGCGGCTCGCGCCGATCGCCGTGATCGGGCTCGCGATCGATTTCCTGGTCCTGTCACTGGTTTACTCACGCTCGCTCGCGGCGGCTCACGACGTGGATCGCACCCCGGCCGCCGTCTCGCCTCGACGCGTGGTTCATCGGGGGCTTTTGATCAAATGCGTATGCGTGACCGCGGCCATGATCGGCTTGTTCTTCGCCGGGCAACCGATCGCGATCACCGCGCTCGCCGCAGCGTCGATCCTGCTGCTCGACCGCGTTCGCGTGGAAAAGATCTACGGCATGATCGACTGGCGCTTGCTCGTGATGTTCGTCGGGCTTTTCATCGTGGTCCACGCTTTCGAGGTCCACGTGATCCGCGGCTTCGATTTACAAACGTGGACGGTCATCACGAATTCACCCGTCGTCTTGCTTTCGGGGCTTTCGGTCGTGCTCTCGAACACCGTCTCCAACGTGCCCGCGGTGCTGCTGTTCAAGCCATTGATCGAGGTGATTCCCGACCGCCAGACGGCCTGGCTCGCGCTCGCGATGTCGAGCACCCTGGCCGGCAACCTGACGATGCTGGGATCGGTCGCGAACCTGATCGTCGTCGAAAGCGCGCGCCGCGAACGGATCCACCTCGGCTTCGGCGAATTCCTCAAGATTGGCGTTCCGATCACGATCCTCACGACGCTAGTTGGGATCCTGTGGCTGACGGCGACCCATTACTAAGCCCCTGGTCCGGCCGCTCCCCGATCATCCGATGCTCCCGGCTTCCAGTATTCGATCGGTTTGACATCCGGTACGCGCACTCTCTGAAGGTGATCCTCGATACCTTCCGCTCGGCGGTAGAGCCGGTGGACGCTCACCTCTTGCCCCTGGAGCTGACGGCGCGCTTCCTGCCAGCGCAGCAGTTCTTGGGCGGCCTCGGGCTCGACGAGCCCGATCGGCGCCTCGAGCGCCTTCGCCCCCTCGAACGTCGCGTGCGGCGTCGGCACGAGCTGGCCCAGGCTCTCGCCCGCGGCGAAAACCACCGTGCCCGGCTCGATCAGTTTCCAGTTAATCGTGAATGTATAATTGAGCCACCATGTTTCGATGATTCCTTCCAGGGGCGCGCAATTGGGCTTCCAGCGGTTGCTCGGTCCTTTCAGGTAGAGATCCCAGCCCGGCGAGGTGCGAAAGAGCCAGGGGGGGGTGAAGGTGACGATGCCCGATCCGAACTGGCTCTTCACGGCCGGCGTGTATTGCGGGGCGACCTCGACCGTGAGACCCCCGAGGGCCGACGATCCGTCCCAGGTGACGATCACGTCGGTGGGGCAGAGAATCTGCCATCCCCACTGGTTGGCGATCACGAGCGGCAGGCAGTGGTACGCATGGGGGAGCTCGTTCATCCAGTTGCGCCGGGCCGGTGAGGGGCGGAGTCGCCAGCCCTCGCCCCAGCCATGGGGCAAAAGCCGAAGAGCCTTGAGCTCGAGCGGTGGAAACGAGCTCGTCGGTGCGGAAACGCCCGAGTCCGTCCTGGCGGCCGCGAGAGCCGACTCGAGCTCGGCGATCCGGGCCTCGAGCGCCTGGCAGCGCGGGCAATCCCGCGCCGGGCGCGATTCTTCATCGTGAACGGCGGGGGTCATCGTCGGATCATCCCCGGCGGGGTTCGAGCTCATCGACCAGCGTCTCCGTTACTGGCGGCGCGATTCTCGCGAGCGGTTTTGGCCCACGCTCTCATCATGAACCGCCGGCCGTTGGCTCATGATCCTCACGACGACCTGAATTGGTCAACGCCCCCTTGTTCCTCATTCAAACTCATCCATCGGGAACGAGAAAGTTCTCGTCCGCGATTTGTGCGCTCTTGGCGCGAGGGTCGCCGTGGTTCACTCTTGAGGCGGGTTCTGAGTTCATCTGGTGGGCTCAATCCGGGAGCGATCACGATGCCGACGCGAGTGAGCTGGCTGGGGCATTCGGCCCTGCTTTTTGAATCCGAGGGCAAGAGCGTGCTCATCGACCCGTTCTTGACGGGCAATCCCGCGGCGGCGGCGACGGCCGACGCCGTGAAGCCCGACTTGATCTTGATCACACATGGTCATGGAGACCACGTGGGCGACGCGGTGGGGATCGCCAAGCGAACGGGCGCGACGGTCGCCGCCAATTACGAGATTTCTGAGTGGCTTCAGGGTCCGGGCCGGGATCTGCCCGCCGCCAGGATCCACGGCCCCCAGCATGGAGGCAGCTTCACCTTCGAGGGCATCCGGGTGAAGCTCACCCTGGCTTTCCATGGCTCGGTCTTGCCCGACGGAACCTACGGGGGCAATCCAGCCGGATTCGTCGTGACCTTCCCGGACGGAACCAAGGTCTACGACGCCGGCGACACCGCCCTTTTCGGTGACATGGCCTTGATCGGCGAGGAAGGGCTCGACCTGGCGATCGTGCCCATCGGCGACTACTACACGATGGGGCCCGACGATGCGATCCGCGCCGTCAAACTGCTCAAGCCGCGCCACGTCTTGCCGATCCACTACAACACCTTCCCGCCGATCGCTCAGGACGCCGCTCGCTGGGCCGAGCGCGTCGCAAAGGAAACCTCAGCCAAGCCGATCGTACTCAAACCGGGCGACTGGTTTGAGATCCCCCGCGGATGAACAGCCCTAGCCCGCGCCGGCCGATGATCGCCGCCCCGTGGGGACCAGCCGGCACGCTCGAAGTGGATTTCCCCACCATCGGTCCGCTAGCCCGCGCCCGCGTCGACGTGGTCTGGCCCGACCTGAGTCAAGTGGTCGGCGAATACCGCGCGGCCCTCGAGCAGGCGCTCGAGTCGCCGCTGGTCATGGCACCGCTTGAACAACTCGTCCGACCAGGCTCGCGAATCGCGATCGTCGTGGACGATCCCTCACGCTGGACCCCGGTTCAAGAGGCCCTGGAGCGCGTACTCCCGGCCTTGCACGCGGCGGGGGTGAGCCGCGACCAGGTCGCGATTGTGATGGGAGTGGGGCGTCATCACGCGGTCGACGTGGCGGGCATGAAAAAGCGTCTGGGCGCCGCGATCGTCGCGGGCTACCGGTGCCTGAGCCCGCCGGTCGACGACCTCTCGGCATACGCCGACCTGGGCCAGACGCCCCGCGGCATCCCGGTTCGCGTGTTTCGTCCGGTGGTCGAGGCCGATCTGCGGATCCTGGTGGGCTCGGTGCTGCCGCATTTACAGGCTGGCTTCGGGGGAGGGTACAAGCTCATCTTCCCCGGCGCGAGCCATCGGACAACCCTGAGTGCGCTCCACGGCCAGGGGCTCGGGCCGGGGAGCGACGCCGAGCGGCTGCTAGGCTCAAGCGCGGAAACAAACCCCATGCGGCAGGCGATTCATGAGGCCGCCCTGCGACTGGGTCCGTGCTTTTCGATCAGCCACCTTCTGGGAGGGCCTGGCGAGATCCTGCGGGTGGCGGCCGGCAATCCGGCGGCGGTTCAGGATGCGCTCGCCACCGAGGCCGCCAGGCGTTTTCAGGCCGTCCCCGCCGACGGGGCGGATATGATCGTCGTGGGCAACCATCCCTGGCCGGGCGACCCGCTCCAGAGCTTCAAGGTCTTGCTCCATCACCGCGCGGCGTGTCGACCGGGAGGCATCCTGACGGGGCTCTTCTGGACCGATCCCGCCGAGCTCGATCGATCCGCCCCCGGGGCCGCGATCAAGTCCATCGCCGTTACCGGTGCGCTGGGAGGCTTGGCCATTCGCCAGTTGCTCCCTCTCGCGGAGCGCGCGGCCCGGGCGACCGGCGCGCGCGCCGCCTTCATGGTCCGCTGGGCGCGCGAGCTGGTCGTCGATCGTGAGGTGCTCGTGCTCGCGCCGCCGCTTTGCGAACGCCTCGGCCCGCGCCTGGGGCCCGTGCGGCTTTTTTCGCATCAACAGGCGCTTTGGTCCACGGCCGAACGCCTGCTCGAACGACGCGCGGACCGCGAACCACTCAGAATCCGCGTGTTCCCGCAGGGAGGGTTGACCTACGCTCGCGGGAACGTCGGCTAAAGAGCCCGCGATGAGCCGGCCGGGGCGCGGCCGGCTCATCGCGGCTCAGCGAGTTTCGGTTAGTAAACCTCGCCAGGCGCGGCCTTGGACGGACCCGAATGGCTGGCCGCGCCCAGGGGGGTGGAGTAGCGCGCGTGCCATCCCTCACAGGCCCGAAACGTCGCGAGCTCCTCGACGGTAAGGCCGTAGCGCGAATACCAGGGCGTGCCGTGCTCGCGGACCAGAGCGTCGACGTCGGCCACGCGCTTGAGCGCGATCGTCGAGGCGAACTTGGCCCGGGCGTCTGCGCCGTCCTGAAGGAAATACTCCTTCCAGAACGCACGGCCGCCCAGCACGCCGGCCGCGCCGGCCTCCATCGCCATGCCCACTTGCTTGTAATAGTCGGGGTAGTCGACCCCGGCTGAAAGCAGCACCCACGGGCGCTCGCTGGCCGCGTCCAGGGCCTCGAGATTGTCGCGAAGCTGAGCCTCGGACTCGTGCCCCATCGTGCCCGGGAACTCAGCCTTGTAAACGTCGCAGAACCGGCTAAGCTGTCGCGCCGACTCGATCACCGTCTCCGCCTTACGATTCAAGAAACTGGCGTCGGTCTTCTTCTCGCCGCCGAACGGAAACGCCACCGTCTCGAGCAACATCAGAATGTCGTGCTTCCGGCATTCCTCGTAAACGTGCTCGATCAACTGAAACTGATGTTCGCCCGACATCGGCTCGGTCGGCTCGAACTGAGCCAGCAGCTTCACCGCGTCCGCACCCATCAGCTTGATCTTCTCGACGCCCCAGCCCGGCTCGACCAGGCCAAGCGGAGCGCCAACCTTGTTCTTGGGCCCCCCAGACTTCTCCACCCGAACCAGCAGGCCCGTGTGCGGACCAATCGCCCCCGACGCCATGCACGACCATGCGCCATAGTAGGCGTCGATCAAAAGCCCCGACCCCGCCGGCGACAGATGCCGCGCCAGGTCGACCTTGGCCTCGGCGATTTCTTCATACGTCGGCTCGCGATCCTGACCCTTGGCCTTCAAAGCCTTGCCAGCCATCTCAATCATCGAGCTGTTCTGATCCAAGGCCACCATCGTCAGTGTGCCGTTGGGATTGCCGATCCGTTGCAAGCCGCGCAGCTTGCCAGGCGTCAGACCCTTGCCCAGCAAAACCGTCGCGCCCATACGGCTCGTACGTTCCGCGGTAGCCATCGAAATCGATCTCCTCTGGTTCACAAGTCGGGTTCGAGAAACGGCTTATCGGCCAATCCGATCCGTGACCGGCCCAAGGCGTGTCAAGCGCGTTCGCTCACGAGGGAGACAATCCATCGTCGGCTGATTCTAACGGCGCGGCCGGTCAATTCAAACAGGCTGCTGGGTGAGGGGCCGGGATCAAGGGCCCTTGCCGCACCGGCTTTGCCGCATCATTCCGCGCTGCCATCGAAGATTCTCGGCCCGAGCACAAATCCTTACGCCCCATCGAGTACATTCCACCTTTGTCCCCGTCGCCGCAAGAAAGGCGCGAAAAGGTTGTGGAACCGAGGCCCGCGCGGTCGATACAACCCATGTCGGTTGGAAAACCGAACCGGTCATGGATGACCGAGATTTGGCGTCGATACCGTGGTCGCGTCCAGGGACGGACTTGCGGCTCCGACGCCACGGGCCACGGAAGGCCCGTTTTTTCTTGATTCGTCCGCGAGGGAACGCGGGCGATTCAAGTTTTTTCGCGGGATGCGGCATCCCACCAGGCTCGGGGGCCAAACCGTCGGCGTGGCCGGCTCATGGGTGCCGCGACCCTACCGAGCGCCGATGCCCACCAGCAGCACGCTCCCGTCGGCGAGCGGGTATTCGAGCAAGAAGAGCTGGTTGAGCGGCGTCTTGACCCGGGTTGCGGTCGGCTTGTCCTTGCCGCGCGACATCTCGCAACGAATCTCGAACTTGCCGCTGTCGTCGGCGGACTGAGTCAGAGTGGTCTTGATCTTGCAGCCGTTCGCCAACTTGCTCACGACCGCCGATTCACCCGCCACGATCGAGCCGCTACTCACGTCCAGAAGCGTGAACCCATACCCTGGCTTGAGTTTCTCGAGCCGTGCTTTGATGGCGTCGAGCCTGGGTTCGGTGGTCTTTCCCCCGCGCTGGGCCTGGATCGCGAACACGGTGACTTGCCGGGTCGCGCCCTCTTTCGGCTCGTCGTCGACGACAGCGATGGCGGCTGGAATCAGTACGCTCGCCAAGACCGCGAGCAGTCCGCCGACAAGTGCGATCGGCCAGCCGCGATACCCGGCCCACCACTCCCCATTCGCTGCCATGATGTGTTACTCCTGCATGGCGACGACGGAGTTCGAGGCGAGCGGTTCGACCTCGTTGAAGAAGACGAACCAGTCGTCGACCCCGCCCTCGGCAGGGCCCGAGGCGATCGAGACGACCTGTTGCGCGGCGGAACTGACGCGAATAAGTACCACGCGGCCTTCCTCGATCTCGATGAGCTTTTCCTGAACCCCTGACGCAGGCTGGAGATGGGTCGCGCGATCGAGCGCCGCCAGGTGGACCTGGTGGGGTGCCGGCTCGGATCGCCACATCAAGCTGACCACCAACAGCACCGCCGCGGCCTGCGCCAACACGATGAGCCCGAATCGGGCGAAGCGCCGCGCGCGAAAGGCGACCGCCAACCGCCCAGATCCCACAGCGACCCGTTCGGCCGGCTCGATCGATCGCGACACCCGGGACCAGGTCGCGTCCCAAGCCGCCGCGGATGGGGACTCAGGCCGCGTCGCCTCCCAGAGGAGCTCGATCTGGGCGTCGCGCTTTGCCCATAAGGCGCAGCTCTCGCATTTCGCCAGATGCGCCGCGAGGGCCGACGAGTCGCGATCGGCGGCGGGCGTGGCGAGCTCGTGGATCACTTCAGAGCAACGCATTCAAGGCCATCCTCTCGGTCACAAGTCGTGGAGCTGGTTCCAATCAAGAACCGCCTGAAGTTTTTTTTTGGCGGCGTGGATCCGGCTCATCACCGTGCCAATCGGCACATCCTGGGTTTCGGCGATTTCTTTATAGCTTAGTCCAAGCTCGGCATGGAGCACAAACGTTGTACGGAGCGAGGGGCTCAAATGGTCGAGGGCCCGATCGAGGATCTGTCGCAGTTCTTGCTGATGAATCCGCCCGGCGGGGTCCTCGGCGACGGCGAACTCGTCGGATTGCGAGGCGGCCTCGGACCGGAAGACCGTCGCCTGGCGTTTGCGCCTCCGCCCCCAATCCAGGGCGGTATTCTGGACGATCCTTAGCAACCAGGTCCGGAACCCGCAGCGCCCGTCGAAATCGTGGAGGCCGGTGAAGGCCTTGATCATCGCGTCCTGAACCACGTCCAAGGCGTCGTGCTCGTTGCCCAATAACCGATAGGCTACCCGGAACGAATCATCTCGATGCCGTTCGTACAACGCGGCTCGGGCCGAATCGTCCCCAGAGCGAGCACT
>DAIDHE010000083.1 GCA_027459775.1 Planctomycetales bacterium
ATCCACTCGACCGGTCGATCGGGAGGCCAGCCACCGCTCGCGCCCCCCATCACCACGACCAGGATCAAGAACGGCCCGCCGAACGAACCCAGCGTCAGCGCTCCCAAAAGCACGAGCGGGAACAGCCAGTTGCGAAACCCGCCGCTCATGCTGGTTTCGCGGCGGCCCGCGCGCGCCTCCGCTCCTCGCAAAGCCGGTCGTGCTCGGCTCTCGCCGTCGCGATCAACTGGGCGATCGCCACTCCCGAGCCGGCGGCCGGGATCTGCTCGGCCGCCGCCCAGTCGCGCCATTTGATCTCGACCACGCCGTCCTTGAGCCCCCGCTCGCCGATCACCACCCGCAGCGGCACGCCGATCAAATCGGCGTCGTTGAACTTCACCCCCGCTCGCTGATCGCGATCGTCGGTCAAGACGTCGAGCCCGGCCGCCTCGAGCTCCTGCTCGAGCGCGGTCGCCTGGTTCATCACCTGTTCGTTCTTGACCTGCAGGGGCACGATCAACACCTGATAAGGCGCGATCGCCAGCGGCCACAGGATCCCCGATTTGTCGTGCCCGGCCTCGACCGCGCCGGCGATGATCCGGTTGACCCCGATGCCGTAGCACCCCATGATCACCGCGACCTCGTGGCCCGCTTCGTCCAGGTAAGTCGCCCCCATCGCCTTCGAATACTTGGTCCCGAGCTTGAAGACGTGGCCGATCTCGAGCCCCGCCGTGATCTGGAGCGCCGACCCGCACTTGGGGCAGGGGTCGCCCGCCTGGGCGTTGCGAATGTCGGCCAGGGCGGCGAGCGCGAAGTCCCGGCCCGGCACGACCCCCTTCAGGTGCACGTCGACCGCATTGCCCCCGACCACCACCGCCGGCATCGCGGCGATCGCCCGATCCACGACCATCGGGATCTTGATCGCCACCGGACCCAGAAAGCCCAGCGGCGTTCCCGTCGCCTTTTCGACCTCGGCAGCCTCGGCCGCGACCAGGCTGTTCGCCTGAAACGCTCGCCGCAGCTTGCTCTCGTTGAGCTCGTGATCGCCGCGCAAGAGCGCCGCCACCGGGCGGCCGTCGGCCAGGTAAACAAGCAACTTGGCCGAGGTCTCCTCGGGAACCCCCAGAAACTCGCACACCTCGCGGATCGTCCGCTTGTTGGGCGTCGCCACCCGCTCATAAGGCGGGGCGGCCGGGTCAGGCGCAGCCCCCGCGGCCCCGCCGCCAATCTCGGCCCGCTCTTGATTGGCCGCGTAGCCGCAGCCCGCGCACTGGATCACCGTGTCCTCGCCGGTCGAGCAGGGGACCATGAACTCGTGCGACGAATCCCCGCCGATCGGCCCACTCTCGGCCTCGACAATCACGTACGGCGTCCCGCACCGGTCAAACACCCGGCAGTACGCCTCATACATCAGCTCGTAGCTCTGATTGAGCTGGTCCACGGTCGCGCCCAGGCTATAGGCGTCCTTCATCAGGAACTCGCGGGTCCGCACCACCCCAAACCGCGGCCGCGGCTCGTCGCGGAACTTGGTCTGGATCTGATACAAGGTCAGCGGAAGCTGCTTGTACGACCGGATCAAGTCGCGGGTCAGGTCGGTGATCACCTCTTCGTGCGTGGGCCCGAGCGCCATGTGGTGGCTCTTGCTCACGACCAGCTTCATGAGCAGGTCGCCATAGGCCTCGTACCGCCCCGACTCCTTCCAGAGCTCGACCGGCTGAAGCGCGGGCATGAGCAGCTCGAGAGCGCCCGTGGCGTCCATCTCTTCGCGGATGATGCGGACCGCCTTGTGCAAGACGCGCAGGCCCAGGGGCAGATAGGTGTAAGCGCCCGCCCCGAGCTGGCGGATCATGCCTGCGCGGAGCAGCAGCACGTGGCTGGGCGCGACCGCGTCGGCGGGGGTTTCCTTGAGAGTGGGAATCAGGGCTCGCGACCAGCGCACGATTCAAACCTCGCTCGTCTTGGGGAATCGAAATCGCCACGATGACGGCCGCCGGGGATGACGACGACCGCGATGGAAATGGCATCCTATCATAGTTTCCAACCTGGACCCTAGAGGCGCGCTGGGGCGGGGGTGGTTCGCGCGGACCAATCGGCACAGGCGCAAGAACGCCGACCATCGCAAGAACGCCGACCATTGATGCGAGCGCAACGGCGTTCACAAGACGACCACCACGGCCGTGAAACCGGGAAAAGCCGCCAATATTCGCCCCCGTCCCAGACGACTCTATTCTCCAAAGGGTCCACCGCGCTTACGACCGCGGCCAAGCCAGGGGCGGCGGCGATCCCAGCGTTCTCGACGTCGCGCGGTCCGTCCACATTGAGATCAAAGGCAAGAGGGGATCGACGGGCTTTTCCTCAGCGGGTGAGGGAAGGGCCGAGCGCCCTCGGCTACAGGGAGGTGTTCGGTGTTGCCCAGGGATTCTCGCTCCACGCCCCATGACCGCCGCGTTCGCCGCAAAGCCGGCCTCGCCCTCGTCGAGCGACTCGAGGACCGGATGGTCCTGTCGTTCTCGACGCTGGGCTTCTCACTGCCCAACTTGATCGTCAACGGCGAGGCCGGCCCCCGGGCAGCCTGGGGCGGCACCCTCGACGTCTCGGCCTACTTGCAAAACATCGGCTCGAGCACCATCACGGAGCCCTTCGCCCAGGCGCCCGGCGCGCAGAGCTCGGCCGACGCGCTCGACTCGACCATCACCGTCATCGCCACGCCCAAGCGCAACTCGCTCGCCCACGCGGTCGAGATCGGAACGATCCAGGCCCCGCCACTCACCCAGAACAGCCTCGAACAGCTCGCCGCCTCGTTCACGCTTCCCGCCCGTCCCCCCGGCTTCGCGGGCGGCGGGGGCAAGTTCTTCGTCCGGTTCGAGGTCAACACCAGCTATCTGAGCCGCCCCGTCCCCGTCTTGATCACCAGCCAGGCTCTGCCCGAGATCCGGGCGATCGCGCTCTTCACGCCGCCGACCATGCAGCCCGGCGACACGATCGCGCCGGTGATCCAGGTCGAGAACCTGGGCACGGCCTCGACCCAGGATCAAGGCCCGCTCCAGGTGGCCCTCGTGGCCTCGGTCACGCCGACGTTCACGCTGGGCAGCTCGATCGTCGCCGAGTACACGATCACCAACATCCCCGGCGTCTCGCGTACCCCGACCAGGGGGGACTACAAGACCTTCGCGAAGCAGGTCGTCACGCCGCCCAGTAACGTGGTCACGATCGACGGCGCTCCGGTGACCTTGCCGACCGCGCCGGCGACCTATTATCTGGGCGTGGTGGTCGACCCCAGCGGCACGTTCAGGCAGCTCAGCCTGCCGGCGAACCCCTTCGCGCTGTCGCGCCCTGTCGGGCCGCCGATCAACAATCTGCCCCCGGCCGGCGTCGTCGGCAGCGCCAACGTGGGCGTCTTCCCGACTCCCCCCGCCGGTCAGCTGATCGGCAACGGATAAGCCCCCGTCCCGGCCGCGCGGCGATCGACAACGCGTCCAGAGCCGTCCTGGGAAGTCCCAGGTCGACTCTGGACGCGTTTCGCGATCGCCGCGCCGTTCCCTGCCCCGCACCCGCCCCGTCGAGTATCGAAAGCTCTTCCGCCTGGGTCGACCCTTTCGGCCGCTCATCGACCCTGCGAGAATACGATCTCGTCGTCGGCGATCTCAGGGGTGATCGGAACCATTTTACGCACGCCAGAAAGCGTTCCCGCACCCTTCAGATCTGTTTTTTGGATTGCATGGCGATCGGGGTGAGCGATGATCGTTGGCCGCTACCGCCTCCTGGCCCAGCTTGGGGCCGGAGTGGACGGGGTCTCGTACCGCGCGGCGGGCGTGGCCGAGGGGGCCGCGCCCATCGTCGTCGAATTGCGCGACCTGGCCCCGGCCTACGCGGACGCGGAGCGATGGCGGCGGTTGGTTGAGCGGCTCTGGATCGTCGAGCGCCTCGAGCACCCCTGCGCGATCCGCCTGGTCGACAGCGTGCTCGACGGCCAATCGCCCCACGCCGTCTTGCAGTGGCACGGCGCGACCACCCTGGCCGAGACCCTGGCGGCCACGGCGCCGATGGCCCGGGATGCCGCGCTCGAGCTCGTCGCCGACCTCGCGGCCGCGCTCGACGAGGCCCATCGCCTCGGGCTCGCCCACGGCGCGCTCGGGCCCGGCCGGATCCTGCTCGCGGCCGGCCGGCCCAGGCTCGACTTCACCGGCATCGACGCCGGTTTTCCGCCCGGAACGACGGCCGCCCGCGCCCTGGACGCCGCCTGCCGCGATCCCCGCCCCGCCGCCACGCCCGCCGCCGAGCGCGCGGCCGACCTCTACAGCCTGGGCCTCCTCGCCATCTGGCTGTTCACCGGTGGAACAACGAGCAACGACCGCGCGCGCTGCACCGCCGGTTACGACGCCAGCGCGTCCCTGGCCGGGCTCATCCGCGACCTGCTCGCCGAGGATCCCGCCGATCGACCTACTGCGCACGAGGTTCTCGACCGGATCGCGAAGTCGACCCCCGAGGACTCGAGCGAACCTCATTCCCCGGGCTTGAGCGGTCACGACGCCACCGGAGAGTGGGGCGCCGACCGGGTGAATGCCATCGCGGGCGCGGCCGCCGATTCGAAACGGAGCACGATCGAGACCCTCGACATCGAGCCCCGCTCGGTCGGCATTCCCGCGGGCCGGCTCGGTCGCTACACGCTGCTCGACAAGCTCGGCGAGGGGGGGCAGGGGGTGGTCTATCGAGCCCTCGACCCCGCGCGGGGCAGGGCGGTCGCGATCAAGGTCTTGCGAAGCGATCGCGCCGACGCGGCCGGCCTCAAGCGATTCCGCAAGGAGGCCCGGCTCATGGCCGAGGCCAACTGCCCCCACGTCGTCAACCTGCTCGAATACAACGAGGCGGACGGCGTCCCCTATCTCGTGCTCGAATTCGTCGCCGGCCTGGGTCTCGATCAGTTGCTCCAGAGTCGTGGCTGGCTCGACGAACGCGAGGCCCTGGCGATCATGGCGGGCGCTGCCCGGGGACTGGCCGCCGCCCACGAGCGCGGAATCATCCACCGCGATGTCAAGCCGAGCAACATCTTCCTGCTCGACCCCCCTCCCAAGGAAGAAACGCTCCTCGACGCCGCCCGGCTGGATCTCGCCAGCACCGACGGCCAGGGCGACCGCCCCAAGCTCCCCAGCACCCAGGCCAACCGGCCGCCGGGCGCGCCGACGGCCCTCTCGACCGCGGGCCTCGGATCCCGGGTCAAGGTCTCCGATTTCGGGCTGGCGCGCCACGTTCTCGACTGCGAAACCACCGCCCTGACCATGGCCGGGGCCCTTCTGGGCACGCCCCATTACATGTCGCCCGAGCAATGGACCGGCCGCCCGGTCGACCCGCGCTCGGACGTCTACGCCATGGGCGTCACCCTCTACCACCTCATGGCCGGCAAGCCCCCGTTCGAAGGCCCCAGCCGCGACGAGCTGGCCGCCCAGCACTGCGGCGCGCCTCTCCCGCCGCTCGCGGTCAAGAACCCCTCGGCCAGCGACGGCGTCGCGCGGATCGTCGAACGCGCGATGGCCAAGAGCCCCGAGGACCGCTACGTCGACGCCGCCGCCATGCTCCGCGACCTGGAAGCCCTGCTCCACGGAGAGCCGGTCGGCATCCCCTTGCACCCCGTCCTGCCCACCGCCGATCCCGCTCGGATCCTCGAATTCGAATTCGCCTGGGAGCTCGAATCCGACCCCCGCCCGCTCTGGCCGCACGTCACCAACACCGACCGCCTCGACCGAGCCCTGGGCTTCCCGCCGGTCAAATACACGACTCGCTACGAAGAGGGCCGGGGCGCACGGACCTTTGCCGAATGCCGCAAGGCCGGCATGACCGAGTTCGGCGAGGAATACCCCTATGAATGGGTCGAGCCCCGCCGCATGGGGGTCTTCCGCGAATACACCCAGGGCCCGTTCGTCTGGCTGGTGAGCTCGGTCGAGCTCCGCCCGCGCCCGGACGGCGGCACGACGCTGGTCCATCGTCTGCACCTGGAACCGCGCACCTGGCTGATCCGCGTCGGCTCGCGCTGGGGGGTGGGCGTCGGGATGCGGAAATCGTTGGAAAAGGTTTATCGTCGCATCGACGCGACCTTGCAAGGGCGGGTCCGCCGCGAGAGCGGAGCGCATGCCTTGACCGACCCTTTCGAGTCGTCGGCGCCCTTGCCCCCCCCAAAACGGCGGCGGCTCGACCAGCTCCTGGACCGGCTCACCGAGCGCGGCGTCGATCCCGCCGTGGTCGAGCTGCTGGGCGAGTACCTGGCGGCAGGCCCGCCCCAGGAAGTCGCCCGCATCCGCCCGCTCGAGCTCGCCCGGCGGCTCGCCCTCGACCCCGACCAGGTCGTCGCCGCCTGCCTGCACGGAGCGCGCGAGGGCCTGCTCGAGCTGCACTGGGACCTGCTTTGCCCCGTCTGCCGCATCTCGTCCCAGGTCGCCGACTCGCTCAAGCTGATCGCCGACCACGCCCACTGCGCGGCCTGCAACCTCGACTATCCCCTGGATTTCGCCAGCTCGATCGAGATGATCTTTCGCGTGCATCCCGAGATCCGCCAGGCCGATCTGGGCGTCTACTGCGTCGGCGGACCGGCCCATTCGCCTCACGTGCCGGCCCAGGTCCGCGTCCGGCCCGGCGAGCGGATCGAGCTCGATCTCGAATTATCGGAGGGCGTCTATCGCATCCGCGGCCCGCTTTTGCCGTGGTCGGTCGAGGCCAAGGTCCAGGGC
>DAIDHE010000087.1 GCA_027459775.1 Planctomycetales bacterium
GATCGCGTGCACGCCCGACAGATCCCCCTCGATCGCGAGCACGCCGTCCGACGCATCGCCCGAGATCGCGAAACAATCGCAGAGCGCGACCCGGCGATTGCCCCGCCAGATCGGCCATGCGCGGATCGCATCAGGCCCGGATGCGCGCAGCCGCTCGGGGAGCACGCCGTCGAGCTCGATCGGCGGCCCTTGAGTCACCTTGATACACAGGTGGAGCGGCATCACGAGCCTCCCGGCGATTCGTGAAACGCCGGCCCACGTTCGGGGAGCGCGGCGATCGCTTGATCGATCCGCGCGAGCAGCTCGCGCGTGCCGGGAAACAGGCTCACCAGGCACTCCCGGACGGGGATGGGCGCTCCGTCGGATCGAAAGACGGTGCCGGAGTCTTCCCGACCCAACCGCGCGACCCGAAAGCCGACCGTCGCCGACCGCATCGTCACATTTTCGCGGCCGCCAAGCACAACCGTGGGAACGTTCAAGAGGATCACGCTTCCACGCGACGTCGCCAGGAGCGCCGGGTCGCCCGAGACCACCAGAATCGCGTCGACCAGGCCGCGCTCGAGCAACGCCGCCGTCGTGGACTCGTCGGGAAGATACCGTGGAACGCCCCGGGCCAGGTCGACGGCGCCGGGATAGCCGGTGCTCCAGAGTGCGACTTGCTCGGCCCCCGCGGCGTTGCCCGCCGCGCCCAGCGGCGAGCCCACGAACCGCGTGTGCTCATTCATGTCGCGGACGAGCCTCAGGATCGCCGCATTCCGCAGCCGGTCAGGGCTCGGCTCAAAGAGCAGTACGCCGTAGCGTGCTTCTTTCATCTTTGTGAACATGTCTTGCCATGTTTGCAAGGGCGAGCCGGTTCGAGCGGCGACCTGGTCGGCGTCGAGCGCGACCCCGCGCGCAAGCGCCCGGAGCGTGACGAGGGCCTCGATCTCCTGGTCCGCGCTCAGCCGAATGAACCGATCCGCGCAGTCCGTGGTCTCGGTCTCGTCGACCGCGATCACGAACCGGTCGACGCGCCCACGGTGCGCGACATTGCCCACGGCGTCGATGCTGTAGCGCTCAAAGTGGCGGGGGTGGGTTTCGTTGGGGTCGGCGCGCCAGACGATGATCAAGTCGCCGCGATGGCGGATTTCACCCAGCGTGCAGCCGACCGCCCCGACGTCCTGGACCGCCAGCCAGTACGCTTGCCGGCCGGGCGATGTCGTCGTATCAAGCCGCGCTCCGATCCGCCGCGCGATCTGGATCGCGACCTTCTGGCTCTCGATCGAGGCCTCCTCGAGGCCCGTCACCAGTGGGAATCGCGCGCCCGCGAGGATCTCGGCGGCCCTGGCGATGCCCTCATCAAGCCCGGCCGGCTCGCCGGCGATCTTGCACGCCGGTCCGCCCGATTCCTCGAGCAGCCAGCCCACGCCGATCGAGCAAGCGTTATCGGCCCCCACGATCCGCCCCTGCTTGACCACGATGTCGATATCGTCGCACACACAGCCGCAGCCCAGGCATGCGGAATCCAGGAATTCCTCAGCGCTCGACAGTGGTTCGATGTCGGTGGGTTCCATGCCCAACATCAGACAGCGCGAGCCGTTCGCTTGCAACGGTGCGCCGGCGACGGCCTTCGGTGAGAGCCCCGCGCGAGCCCGCGACCGAAACGTCAACGGAGAGCCCCCAGGATCGCCTCGCTCATCAAATCCGCGATCCGCTCGTTGGCCTTTTCCGTCGTGTGGCAATAGTCGATGAAGGCTCCGTCGGACTGGTTGTCAAAGAGCGTCGACAGATCGTGAAAATCGGCGGCCGATGCAAGCTCGGGGGAATCCTTGAGCCGCTCGCGAACCGCGCGAAAGATCGATTCGAGAGCGGCGAACCTGGCCGCCTCGTCCTGTTCGAGAGCCGTTCGCTTGGTCTTGGTAAAGACGACCGGCTGCCAGAAGAAGAACGGACGAAATCCGTACTGCCGGCCCAGCCCGCGAAGAATCGCGACGTTGCCCGCGTAGCACTCCGCGACGTCGCTCGCCAGACGAGGGTCGAACGACCGGGGCTTATCGAGCCCTCCCGCCCCCAGCCTGCGCCTGACGAAGAGGGCGAATCGATACAGGCCCGAATCCTCGATCAGCCGAGCCCCGAGCGCCCGTCCGAGCCGGGGCGCGGATTGCCGCAGATTGAATTCGGCGACACGATTGCTCTCGTTGGTCGACAGCCCGGCATGGCCTTCGAGGGCCGCCGAGGTCGTATCGTTGACCCCGTCGAAAAACACGACCACGTCGGGGCGAAGGCCGTCCCTGAGCTCGAGCTGCAAGGCGACGAGCTCCTGCGTGCTCACATAGCCGATCTCGGCCTGATTCCGGGCGTCGACCGCCCGCCCACGTTCGTAGAGCCCCTGCGCGACGAGCGACGGGATCGTGTGCATGTCGCGCGCACCATAGCCCCAGAGCGTCGAGCCGCCCAGGAAGACGATAAGAGGGCGACGGCCCGCCCGCGATTCGCTGGCCCCAGGCGGTTGCCAGGTCGCGCGGCGGCCATTTTCGTCGATCGTGATCGTCTGCCCATGGAACGGTCTCTGGCGGAAATAGACCCAGGGACTAAAACGGTCCGCGAGCTGGCCAAGTTCACGAGCATTCACGAGCGGCCAGACCGGATCGCCCTGGGCCTCTGCGACCCGCCGCGCGGCGACGGCCTGGGAATCGTCACGCCAATCCTTGATCGCGAACCCCACGCGAAAACCCGCCTCGAGCACGACCACCAGGACCACGCTCACCCCGGCGATCGACCACGCCGTCTGGAGCGAGGCGAGCACCTTGCGAATGCGCCGAAATCGGGTGGACATGGGCGGACTCGCCAGGACGCGCTAGAATAGACCAGGCGCGACCGGCGCGCCGGGATCTCGATTGTGGAACAAGGTTATCATGACGAATGACGGCTCGAAACCCGCGAAGCCGCTCCAAGGGCTGCGGACCGCGGTCCTGGGCTCGACCACCGGCATCGGCCGCGCGGTCGCACTCGAGCTCGCCGCGAATGGGGCCGACGTGATCGTCCACGGCCGAAGCTCGCACGATCTCGCCGCCCAGGTCGCCCACACGATCCGCGAGCGAGGCGCACGCGCCGAGATCCTCATGGCCGACCTCCGCGACCGGACCGCCGGCGACCAGTTCGTGGAAAACGCCTGGAATCTCTGGGGCGGGCTCGACGCCTGGCTCCATCTCGCGGGCGCGGACACGCTCACCGGGCCGAGCGCCCGGCTCCCATTCGACGCCAAGCTCGACACGCTCCTCGAAGTCGACCTGGTCGCCACCATGCGGCTCTGCCGCGACATCGGAGCCCGTATGAAGGCCCGCGGCTCGGGCTCGATCGTGACCATGGGCTGGGATCAGGCCGAAACCGGCATGGAAGGCGATTCGGGCGAGCTGTTCGCCGCGGTCAAGGGGGCGATCATGGCCTTCACCCGCTCGCTGGCGCTCAGCCTGGCGCCGACCGTTCGCGTGAACGCGCTCGCCCCCGGCTGGATCAAAACCGCCTGGGGCGAAAACGCACCCGAAGCCTGGCAACAGCGCGCAATCCGCGAGACCCCCATGCTGCGCTGGGGCCAGCCCGAGGACGTCGCCAGCGTCGCCTGCTTCCTCGTCAGCCCCGCCGCCAGCTTCCTCACGGGGCAGACCCTCCGCGTCAACGGCGGCGCGATCCGGTAAGGTAATAAAACACGCGCGCGATCTTTTTCCCCTCGAGAGAGACGGACATGGCGGGCGAACCAAGTGCCCCGGCGGCAAGCGACCTGGAACCGGCGATCGCCCCTCCGCGCCTGCTGTTCGTCACCGGCCGCCTGGCGGAACCCTCGCTCCGCAGAGTCGTGGGCGAGCTGGCCGAAAAAAAGCGGTTTCAGGCCGAAATCGCCGTGCTGCCCATCTCGGTGGCCGCGCTCATGACCACGAAATGGGTTGCCCGGCATCTGGAAATCCCACCGGGCGTCGAGCGCGTGATCCTGCCGGGCGCGTGCCGCGGCGACCTCGCCCTGATCGAGCCCAAAACCCAGGGCGCGACAATCGAGCGCGGACCCGACGATCTTCGCGACCTGCCAGGACGCTTCGGACTCGAGCGCGACGGGGCGATCGACCTCGAAGCCCACGACATCGAAATCCTGGCCGAGATCAACCACGCGCCCGGACTTTCGCGAGCCGACCTCGTCGCCCTGGCCAACCGTCTGGCCGCCCAGGGCGCCGACGTGATCGACGTCGGCTGCGACCCCGGCTCGACCTGGAGCGCCGCCGGCGACGCCGTGCGGGCGCTCCGCGACCTGGGCCTGCGCGTCTCGATCGACAGCTTCGACGAAACCGAGGTCAGGGACGCCGTCGCCGCGGGCGCCGAGATCGTCCTCTCGGTGAACGCCAGCAATCGCGAGCAAGCCCCACGCTGGGGCGCGACCGTCGTCGTCGTCCCCGACACGCCCGGAACCCTGGACGGACTCGACGTAACGATCGCCTTCCTCGAACGCGAAGGCGTTCACTACTGCATCGACCCGGTCATCGAGCCGATCGGCTTCGGATTCGCCGCGTCGCTCGGGCGCTATCTCGAGGTCCGCGCTCGCTATCCTCACGCGGACATGCTCATGGGCGTCGGCAATCTTACAGAGCTCACCGATGTCGATTCCGCAGGCGTGAACATGCTTCTAGTAGGCTTTTGCCAGGAGCTTGGCATCACCCGCGTCCTCACCACCTCGGTGATCAACTGGGCCCGGACGTCGACCCGCGAGCTCGACATCGCCCGCCGGCTGGTCCATCACGCGGTGACCCGCAAGACGCTCCCCAAGAACCTCGACCCCCGGCTGATCATGCTCCGCGACCCCAAGGTCGCCGAGTTCGGCGCGCAAGGGCTCGCCGAGATCAAGCACGGCATCCGCGACCCCAACTGGCGGATCTTCGCCGAGGGAGGCCTGATTCATGCCATGAACAATTCTCAGTATCTGACGTCCGACGATCCGTTTGTGCTGTTCGAGCAAACCGGCGTGGTCGAGCCGTCGCACGCTTTTTATCTGGGCTATGAGCTGATGAAGGCCAAAACCGCCTTGACGCTCGGCAAGACCTATCGCCAGGATCAGAGCTTGGATTGGGGATTCTTGACCGAGCCCGAGACGAGCCACCGCGGCAGGCGCGAGCGGTCCCGGCCGGCGGTGAGTGAACCGACCACGAGTGGCCCGCCGACGGATCGGCCGGACGACGAGGCGAGCGCGTGATTCTGGAAGGCGTCGTGACCACCGAGGGCCCCGCGGGCCTGCTCAATATCGCCCCCATGGGCCCGCGGATCGCGCACGGCCTCGATTTTTCGCGGTTCGAGCTCCGCCCGTTCCGCCAATCGACGACGTATCTCAACCTGAAATGGCGCGGCGAGGGCGTATTCCACGTCACCGACGACGTGCTCCTCATCGCCCAGACGGCGATTGGAATCGCGCCCACGCCAGCGCCCGCCACCAGGCCCGCGGATCGCGTCGTCGGCCGGATCCTCACCGACGCCTGCCGTTATTATGAATTTCGCATCATTGAATGCGACGAGCGAGAAGAGCGCGCGATCTTCGTCGTCGAGACGCTCGCGGAAGGGCGATTGCGCGACTTTCTGGGCTTCAATCGCGCACGGCACGCCGTCCTCGAGGCCGCCATCCTGGCCACGCGCGTCGGACTGATTCCTCCCGAACAGATGCACGACGACTTCCGCCGGCTCGCTGTGCTGGTCGAGAAGACCGGCGGCCCGCGCGAGCGCGTCGCGTTCGAGCTGCTCGAGCGCCACCTCGCGCGGGCCCTCGGGCGAACGGGAGACGACTCGGCGAGTCGTGACGCGCCATGAGCGCGCAAAGCCTCATCCTCCACGCCCCGTGCCGGCTCCATTTCGGGCTGCTCGCGCGCGGCCCGGGAAACCACCGCCAGCACGGCGGACTGGGACTCATGGTGCGAGAGCCCTGCCTCGAAATCCGCGCAGAGCCCGACCTCGAGTGGAACGTCCAGGGCCCAGGGGCGGCTCGTGCAAACGAGCTTGTCTCGCGGATCCGCGCGCGACTCGTCCAGGCCGGCCTTGCGCCCGCGCCCTCGCGAATCACAATCCTCCAGGCGCCTCCCGAGCATGTGGGCCTGGGCTCGGGAACCCAGCTCGCACTCGGTCTCGCGCGGCTGTTGCTCGAGCTCGCGGGCCAGACGGAATACGATCTGGCGTTCATGGCCGAACTGACGGGACGCGGCAGGCGCTCGGGGATCGGGCTCCATGGCTTCCATCAAGGCGGCCTGATCGTCGATGGCGGGCGCGGGGAAGGGACAAAAGTTCCTCCTCTGCTGGCTCGACTGCCGTTCCCCGACGATTGGTCGATCCTGCTGGTCCGCCCCGACGCCGCCCCCGGCCACCACGGAACGAGCGAGGACCAGGCCTTCGCCGCGCTGCCGCCGATCGAGCCGCGCGAGACCGACCTTTACTGCCGGCTGGTTCTCTTGAATCTCTTGCCGGCGGTGATCGAGCGCGACCTCGCCTCGTTCGGGTCCGCGCTCACCGAGCTGCAAAAACAGATTGGGGCCGGCTACGCGGCCGGGCAGGGGGGGGTTTACGGCTCGCCGCGGGCGGCCGGAATTCTCGAAAGCCTGGGCTCGCTGGGCTTTGTGGGCCTCGGCCAAAGCTCATGGGGACCGACCTTGTATGGCTTTTCGGACCGTTCGAGTGATGAGATCGAGGCGGCAACGCACGAATTGGCCCGACAGCATGGGCTGGAATCGACCGCGATCACGCGGACCCAGGCCGAGAATTGTGGGGCGCGAATCCGGCGGGAGTGAAGGGAGGTTGGGGGCGGTCGCGATACGCCTGCTCGACAAAGCCGTGGCTAATGGAAGACGTTGTCTCCTCAGCCACCCGAGAATCGCACGCACTCCCGCACGCCGTCGGGCGACGGATCGGGTTGATAGTCACGACAAATATCGGCCGGGGCGAGTCCCCCACGCACCCGTTCCAGGACGTCCCGCACCGTGAATTGCCCATCAGCCGTCGCTCGCTTGCCTGGCGCCGGAGAGAAAGAAAAGCAAAGGCGCGGGTCATCGTTCTCGAAAACCCAGGGCTTCGCCCTGGGCTGTACTCTCCCACCCCCTTGGGGTGAAAAACTCCGGTGCCGAGCTCACGTTGTAACCCATTGCTGAGATTCGACTTATATTCAGTCCGAAGGACTGAGAGGCGCTAGCCCAGGGCGAAGCCCTGGGTTGGCGGCGCTGCACGAGGACGTTCCTCCACCGCGATGAGAACCCTTGGCATGAAAAAAAGCCGCCGCGGCGGCCCTTTTGGGGGCTTGCCGCGGCGGCTCGATGTAATCCCGGCGATGACCGACTTTCGCGCCAGAGGCACTATCATGGGCCTGGCGGGCTTAACGGCCGTGTTCGGAATGGGAACGGGT
>DAIDHE010000100.1 GCA_027459775.1 Planctomycetales bacterium
TCTGGACGAGATACCGTTCGCCGTAGCTGAGATTGACGTTGTTGTAGGTGACGGCGTTGCCCTGCGAGACGCCGTTCACGGTGAGCGAGGCCGTCATGGACGAGATCGCCGACGTGCTCACGTTGGTCAGGGTCGCGCTCACGACCGGAAGAGCGTCGGCCTGGAGCGAGCTGTACTGGAAATCCAGAGTGTTCAGAAGGCCCTGCGACTGATAGGCCACGAGCGAGTGGTCCTGAAGATAGGCCCCGGTGACGATGCTGGCGTTGGACTCCATCGGGCCGCTCAGGTTCATCAGCGGATTGTCGGGGTTGGGATTGGTTGGGGGAGCGCCCGCTCCGCTGGGAAGTCCGCCGGTGCGAAACTCCGGGGAATTGGAGGGAGGCAAGCCGCCGTTGACGGTCCCGCTCAAACAGTTGCATTCATAATTCAGGGTATAGCCGTCGGTCGTCGCCGGCTTGAGAGGTCCGATCCCCGCGTCAGGCGACGCACCGGCGCCGGCGGCCGGAGCGGGCGACGTTATACCGGGGGGGGTGGAAGAGGCAATCTGGGTCGTCGAGATCGACGCATTCCCCGATCCCAGCGGGGTGGGTTTCGTGAGGCCCCATTCGCGGGCGAGGGCGGGATGTTTCAGCTCCCAGTGGTCGAGCTTGACGGTGAGCTTTTCACCCAAGGCGTCGAACTGGTGGTCGCCTTGTTTTTCGAGCCGGTCGACCAGCTTCAGTCGGCCCCAGGGGCCGAGGTCGGCGGTTCCGCTCAGGGCGACGGCGGCCTCTTTGAGCAACAGCGGCCCCGAATGCATGAGCTGCCGCGGTTCGAGGTGTTCCACGGCGGCGATGACGCGAAGTCGGCGCTTACGCTCGGAGCGGCTCATGGTGCGAATCCTGGGTGGTTGTGCGATCAAGAATCGGACAAGGTCGACGAGGCGGATTCCGCGAGCAAGGCTGGGGACGATTCCCCCGTGACGAGTGCGACGGCGCGATTCGTCGTCCCTCTATCAGAGTAATGGGTCAAATCTCGCTTGAGCCCGCCACGGAACGATCGAAATTTATCAAACACGTTCAAACGAGGCGCTGCTGGCATGCACGATACCGGAACATGGGGTGATTGGGTAAACGAGCAAGCCGTGCATGCCAAAGGGTTCGCAGAGCGACGGACGACTCGGCGGACCGTGGGAGCACGTCACGAATCGATCGGCGATCTGGGCGTGGCAGGAAAGGGCGCGGGATCCTGACGACTTGATGATGAGGAAGGATTCATGTCCGCCTTGGCATCGAAGATGCATAAGCGTCGCATCGAACGAGCGAGATTTCACACCTGGTTGACGACCGGCGATCTCGTGCTGTTCGATGGTTCCATGGATGCTCACGGTCGAGCCCTGGTCGATCGGGGCCGATGCGTCTGTGTTTCTGGGTGGCGATCGTCGACCACGATGACTTGCGACGAAGGTCGAATTCGCCCGCCGTCTCGAAGTGTGAGAAATCGAGGATTCTCTTGAATAACGGATCCACTGCGTCGATGGCTTACGACCGCGAGGTGGCACTGCGGCGTCTCGACGGCGAGATCAGCCTCTTTCGCGACCTGGTTGGCTTTTTCTTCGAGGATTCCGTGCGCTATCTCGACGAGGCGCGCCAGCATTTGAATCAGGGTCGCGCCCAGGAATTCGGGCGTGTGATGCACCGCCTGAAGGGCCTGGCGTCAAACTTTGAGGCGCGACCCCTGATCGCCGCGACGGCCGAGGCCGAGGACGCCGGGCGCGGGTTGGATCACGACGAGGCGATGCGCCTTTTTTTGCTGGTCGAGCACGAGGTCATGCGACTGATGCAGGCCCTTGAGGGCGATCGGACGCCCTCGGGTTCTTGAATCAAGCGGAGAGGCGGATCCGCCCGCGAAGCGCTACTCGGGCGCCGGTTCGTCGGCCGGCTCGTCGCCGATATTCACCGCCTGCTCGATCACGATCCCGAGCGCCCGGATCTTGCCGCGCAGATTGTTTCTCGAGATGCCCAACGTCCGTGCCGCCTGGACCTGATTGCCGTGGGTGTGCGCGAGAACCCGCTTGAGCAACTGCCGCTCCATGATCTCCAGAACCTCCTCGTACAGGCCGTGAGTCTCCGCGCGCAGCCGCTCGTCGATGAATTTGTCGAGCGTCGTGCCCAGCGAGTTGCCTCCCTCGGCCGTGAGGTCCGCGTGTTCCCCGATCGCCGTCGCCCCCCGAACGGCTTCGGGCAGGAACCGGGGCAAGAGAACGCGACCAGACATCTGGAGCAGCGCCTGGCGGATCACGCTTTGCAACTCGCGCACATTCCCCGGCCAGGAGTAATGGCGCAGGATGTCCAGGGTTTGGGGCGGGATCTCCTGGATTTGCTTGCCCATCTCCGCTCCCAGTTGCGCGATGAAGACGCGCGCGAGCTTGAGCAGGTCGTCACCACGTTCGCGCAGCGGCGGCAGGTCGATGGTCGCGACGTTGATCCGAAAGAACAGATCCGCTCGGAATTCCTTTTGGGCCACCATTTCCTCGAGGTCGCGATGCGTGGCGGCGATCAGCCGCACATCGGTTCGAACGGTCTCGTTGCCGCCGACGCGCTCGAACTGCTGGTCCTGGAGCAATCTCAAGACCTTGGCCTGGAGGGCGAGGGGCATGTCGCCGATTTCATCGAGGAAGATCGTGCCCCCCGAGCACTGCTCGAATTTGCCGATTCTGCGCGAATTCGCGCCGGTGAATGCGCCCTTTTCGTGGCCGAAGAGCTCGCTCTCGAGGAGTGGCTCGGGGATGGCCGCGCAGTTCAAGGCCAGAAACGGCTTGCGGGCTCGGTGGCTGTGATGGTAGATCGCTCGAGCGATGAGCTCCTTGCCGGTGCCGCTCGCGCCTCGAATGAGCACCGTCACGTCCTGCGAGGCGACCCGCCCGATCCTCTTGTAGACCTCGAGCATCGCGGCGCTGTCGCCCACGAGCGTCGCCTCTTCGTCGTTGGTGGTGTTGACCGGGAGCGACACCGGCTCATGCATGAAGCTCCACACTTCAAGAGCCTGGCCGACGAGCTCCCGTACCTTGAGGACGTCCAGCGGCTTTTGCAGGTAGTCAAACGCGCCGAGCTTCATCGCCTCGATCGCCGTATCGCTCGACCCCGACGCCGTGATGAAGATCACCGGCAGCTTGGCGTCGATCTCCTTGATCTGGGCGAACAGCTCAAGCCCGCTGGCGGCTTCGGGGAGCATGAGGTCGAGCAAGACCACGCTCGGCCGCGCCTTTCGAATCGTTTCCAGACCCTCCCCCGCGGTGCTCACCGAGATCGTCTCGATCGGCGGATCGCACTTGAGCAGCGATTGCTTGATCACGTGGAACATCGATCGGTCGTCGTCGATCACGAGCGCGGTCGGCATGGGTCGGAGCTCGGCTGTGAATGAGTGGACGAGCGAATCTGGACGCGCTGTTCTGGGCCCGACCCGGGTCATTCCCGCGGAATGGGCCGGCCGAGTTCATATTGCACATGATACATGTCTGGTGATCCCCGCGGGTAGATCGACCTTCCGCCCGGAGAACTCAGCCAGGGGCGCGCCCCGGAACACCGAGATCTGGAACAGCGAGTCAGGTGCGACTTTTCGTGACGCGGGCGTCAGGGCTCGAGCGCATCACGGGCAGCGCATGGATTCAAGAGGAGTCATACCCCGAGTCCTTCATGGCCTAGTAGCTTGGCAAGCTGGGGTCGACGTCCTTGATCCAGGCCAGGATGCCCCCTTGCAGGTTGGTCAACCGGCTGAAGCCGGCGGCGTTCATGAGCTCGATCGCCTTCGCGCTTCGCTTGCCGCTCTTGCAATGGACGACGATCGGCCGGCGGCGGTTGATCTCGTGCAGCCGCGCGGGCAGCTCGGGCAGTGGGATCAAAACGGCCGCCTCGATCCGGCAAATCAAGGCTTCCTCGGGATTCCGCACGTCGAGGAGCAGAGGCGGTTCGGATGACGCCAGGAGCCCACGAAGGTCGAGCGCGGTGATCTCGGCGAGTTCCGCCTGATTGGCCGCGGCGACGGGCGCGACGCCGCAAAATTGCTGATAGTCGATCAGGCCGCGGATGCTGGGGTTTGGCCCGCAGATCGGGCAGCGGGGGTTCTTGCGGACCTTCATCTCGCGGAAGCTCATCGCGAGTGCGTCGTAAAGCAAGAGCCGGCCGATCAAGGGCTGGCCCTGTCCCAGGATCAGCTTGACGGTCTCGGTGGCCTGGACGACGCCGATCAGGCCGGGCAAGATCCCCAGCACGCCCCCCTCGGCGCAGTTCGGAACCAGGTCGGGCGGGGGCGGCTCGGGATAGAGGCAGCGATAGCACGGTCCGTGGGGCGGGAAAAACACCGTCGCCTGCCCGTCGAATCGAAAGATCGATCCATAAACGTTTGGCTTTCCGAGCAGCACGCAGGCGTCGTTGACCAGATAGCGGGTGGGGAAATTGTCGGTGCCGTCGACGATCACGTCGTAATCGGCGAACAGGTCGAGCGCGTTCGAGCCGTCGATGGTCTGGTCATGGCGGACGACGCGAACCTCGGGATTGATCGCGGTCAGTTTCTCCTGGGCGCTCAGGGTCTTGGGCCGGCCGACGTCGGCCGTGGCGTGAAGAATCTGGCGCTGAAGGTTCGAGGCGTCGACAACGTCGAAATCGGCCAGGCCCAGGGTTCCGACCCCGGCGGCGGCCAGATACAGCGACAGCGGCGAGCCCAGCCCGCCTGTCCCGATGCACAAGACGCGGGCGGCCTTGAGCCGTTTCTGCCCCCGGGTCGCGACCTCGGGCATGATCAGATGACGCGAGTACCGCTCGATCTCCGCGGGTGACAGACCCACCCGATCCACGCGCTCGCCCAGCAAGTCGAAATCGATCATCTTGGCCAATATCCACTATAAAAGATGTTTGAATTCATACGGCCGCGCCCGACTCAGGAGGGGGCCGGCCACTTGCCGATGGGGCAGTCTTCGTGGGCCATGCGGCTTTTGAGATTGGTGAAGCAGCCGCAAATCTTGCATCGGAGCCCGGTGTGATGTTCACAGGTCGAGCAGATTCTCTGGCGTTCGTCCTGGGCGGCCGTGCTGGTGGTCTTCCAGCCGCCGCCGACGAAGCTCGCCATGGCCTTGGTCGCGGACATCGCCATCCGCAAGAGGCCAGGGCCCTGGGCGGCCTGCTCGCCCGCGCCCCCCGCGGCCGGGCCGCCCGTCATCACGCTGGAAATAATCGATCCACCTAGATATGTTCGCGGATCAACTTCACCCTCCGCCGTCTGAGGGCCGAACGACGCCGTCGCGCCGACGCGGTATTTCTGCAACAGCGAGCCATACCAGGCGGCCTGCGGGCGGCCCATCTTCTTCAGGAGCGAGATGGCCTGCTCGCCCCGCTCGACCGCCCGTTCGCGCTGGCCCAGCTCGGCGTACTGGATCGCCTGCTGCCAGAGCAGGTTTGACTCTTGAGCGCGATCGCCGACCGCGCGCGTCACCACGAGCGCCTGCTCGTAAAACTGGAGGGCGCGGTTGGGGTCGCCCAGGCTCCACGACGCCACGCCCAGCCGTTCGAGCGCGATCTTCTCGCCGAATCGATCGTTCCGGGACCGCGCATAGGCAAGCTGCCGCTCGAAGAGCCCCCACGCTTGCCGGGGGTCGCGCAATCCCAGGAGTGCCATCCCGAGATTGCCCAGGATGTCGTGCTCGCGTTCCGGGTCGCCGAGCTCGCGTGCGATCGGGAGCGCGGCCTCGAGCGCCCGAAACGCATCCTGGGGCTTGCCCTCGTTGAGCCCGATCACGCCCAGATCGGCGAGCACGGACGCCTCGGCCCGCCGGTCGCCGGAGCGCCTGGCCGTCTCGAGAATCCGCTCGGCTTGCTCGCGCGGCGAGCCCCCGGGAACCACGGGCGCGGGCGGCTGCGATTCCGCCGCCGCGCTTGCGGCGTTGACCGCCGGGCCAGCGACCATGAAGAGATTGCGCCCCAGCCTGCGGACCTGCTTGCCCGCGGGCCAGCGCCGGGCGACGTCTTGATCGCTGAGGGCGCGACTCGGTCCCTCGCTCCACGCCAGAAGGACGTCCGACCCGCGCGGGCCGCACTGCGAGACCGGGCGGCCATTGGGCAGCACAAAAGCCCGCCGGTCTCCTTCGCTGCGCTCGGAATGCAGCATCCGCGCGAGCAGCCCGCGCAGATCCTGACGGGTGGGAATGACCGCCGCGGCCGTCGCCAACACGCCCGATTCGTCCGTGATCTCGGCTCGCGGTACGCTCGAAAGCCGCTGCCAGTACTGAAAGGATTGATCCCGCTCGCCCGGAATCCAGAGCACCAGCCGGTTCTCTTCGTGAGTCGGCTCGGGCAGAATGTCCGGCTCGAGAACCAGGTCTTGCCAGTCGGGTATCTTCATGGATCTCGCCTCGACCGCCGCTTGGGCGTCGTCCCGATCAATCCGATTCCGAGGCCCGGTTCTCGGCGAGAACACGCTTGCCTCCGCGCACGCTCCATTCTACATGGCGCGCCGGGAGCGACACAAACACCGGAGGGACGATACGTCCCGCCCCGGCGTGCCGCCCCCTTGAACAGAACAGCCCGGGCCGCATCCTTCGATGCGGCCCGGGCCGAGTCCTGTCGCGGAGATGGCGAGATTCCGAGAGGAATCAGTACTGATCGGCGGAAATGGTTTCGCCGCCCGAAAGCGTCACGAGCCCGCGGAGCGTGACCACGTTGATGGATTCTTTCAAGAAGCGAACGCTGCCGTCCCCCATCAGGACGTTGACCCCCCCGGGATGGAACGAGAACAATTCGTCGTTGTTTCCAGCGTTCGTGCCCTGTGCGATGTAGGGGCCCCCGGCGACCCATGGAAAACCGGTCGACTCGTGGTCAGGTCGAAACTTGTTGTTGGGCTGTCCCGAAACGCCGTAGGCCTCGTCGGGCTCGGCCCAACGCCAGAATCGGCGGTAGGCGCCTTGCGACAAGCCCGCCGGCCCAAGGCCGAGGATCGGCCGAGGATTCACTCCATCGTAGTACGCTTCCGTATAGGGACTCAAATAGCGCGGATCGCGACCCGCGTCCTCGCCGATGGCGATCGTGTTGCTCAACCCGTCGGTGGCCTCGGCGAGCCGGGTCTTGCCCTGGTGCAACAGACCATTGGCTCGCGCGTATTTGTTGCGATACGGAGTGGCGGGAAAGTAGGCCGCGTATTGATTCGAGCCCGTGGGGTCGATGTCCGTGTAGTTGGTCGCGCCGTAGTCGTTGTTGCCGTACCCGTTCAGAAGCTGGGTCGCCGGATCGTTGGGATCGATGCCGTCTCGCCCCCCGTCCGGAGATCGGATCGCCGAAGGACAAAGGTAGATGTCCACCACCGTTGCGCAGCCCGTGTAATTCATCCCGGTGGCTTCGTTGTAGTCGACGGAAAAATTGAGCGCGTTGAAGGAATTGCCCCCTTCCATGAACGGCAGGATCCGCGCCAGGGCGCTCCAACCGCCGTCGACAAATTGCGTCGAGGGGGGGGTCAGGTTAAAGTTCGTCGACTCGCCCGAGGGGGGAAACGCGCCGTTCGCGCTCTCATAGTTGTAAAGCGCCAGCCCCATCTGCTTGAGATTGTTGATGCACTTGGCGCGGCGTGCGGCCTCACGCGCCGATTGTACGGCGGGCAACAAGAGGGCGATCAAGACCGCGATGATCGCGATCACGACCAGCAGTTCGATCAAGGTGAACGCCGGCGGCCGGCGTTGGATTCGACTTCGAGGGGTCATCAGTTTTCCTTCTTCCTGTAGTCCTGTCAAAACACCGTCCCCTGGCTCGACAACGATACCGAGCGCCTCGGGCTGTGTTCTTTTCGTTCTATTTACTTTCGCTCATGCAAGTTGGCGTGGAAACCGCCTGCCCGCGATGGGTCCACAACAACCGCCGTCATCGGCCTCTATCTGGCGAGCTGGAACTCGAGAGGCCGGTCGTCCTTGGCTGTGATCTTCGCGGTCAATCCCGACTCGTTCTCGTCGAGGTACTTGGCCGGAAATGGGCGGGCGCTCTTGCGCGGATTGGGCTGCCCTTTCACCGGTGGGAGCTTGGTTTCGTCCATCTCGAGCCTCACGTTGTAGAGGCCCTCGGGCAAACCCGCTCCGCTACTTCCCTTGACCGTGAAACTGCCGTCGCTCTCCACCGTCGCCATGAAGGTGATCGTGGATTTCGTCGAACAAAACACGACCCTACCACTCGTGAGCGGCTTGCCGTCGGCGAGTCGCACCTTCCCCGTGACCGGATAAAGAGTCATCGACGAAAGCGGACTTCGTTCACAGCCCGACCCCACGATCACAAACATCAGGAATGCCAGCCCGCGGCCGAAAACACGCCGATCATGGATTTGGTGTGCAACTATCTTCATGGGTGGATTGCCTCGCAACGGTCGAACGGGTCATACAAGACTCACGATTGCTTCCCGGCGGGAGAAGGTCGTCCCCAACGAAATGCCCAGTCGTGAATCGAACGTTTTAAAGCATATCCAGGGTGTGAACAGGCCGGGTGAATACTTGAAGAATAGCGTGCGAAGAATTAACGATTCGCGAGTTTTACGAACGTCGTGTTAAGAACATCGTTCGATGATTCGCTCTTCCAGCGCGTGGGGATATCGCCTGGCCGGCACGGCTTGTCCGTGCTGGTTTTCCAACGATTGACGACGCCAGGTCGATCGCGAACGACGGAGGAAAAGCTCGAGACCGCATGGGGCGCGTCGGTCGCGGTCGCTGCGTGCGGGTCAAGGCGCGGGGTAGCGGCCGATCAAGAGGCTGGCGTTGTGGCCGCCGAAGCCAAAGCTGTTGGACATGACATAGTCAACCGGGCACTCGCGCGCGACGTTGGGGATATAGTCGAGATCGCAGTCTTCGCCGGGGTTGTCCAGGTTGATGGTGGGGGGCAAGACGCCGGTGTGGATCGCGAGCGCGGACGCGACGAGCTCGACGCCGCCCGACGCGCCGAGAAGGTGGCCCAGCTGGCTTTTGGTGCTCGATATTTGCAGCTGCCTCGCGTGCGCCCCGAAGACCTGTTTCATGGCCCGGGTCTCGGCCAGGTCGCCCAGCGAGGTGCTGGTCCCGTGCGCGTTCACGTACTGGACCCGCTCGGGCGGGGCCTGGGCGTCGGCCAGGCAGCGGGTCATCGCCCGCGCGGCCCCGCGGCCTTGCTCGTCGGGCGCTGTGATGTGCCAGCCGTCGGCCGACATCCCGTAGCCGAGAATCTCGGCGTAAATCCGCGCGCCCCGCGCGAGGGCGAGTTCCTCGGCCTCGAGGACGAGCACCCCCGCCCCTTCGGCCAGGACGAACCCGTCGCGATCGCGGTCGAACGGGCGGCTGGCTCGGGGCGGGTCGTCGTTCCGGGTCGACAGCGCCCGCATCGCGGCGAACCCGCCCAGTCCCATGTGGGTGATGGCGGCTTCGCTTCCGCCGGTGATCATCAGGTCGGCGTCGCCGGTCTGGATCAGCTTGTAGGAATCGCCAATGGCGTTGGTCGCCGATGCACAGGCGGTCGCGACCGCCGAGCACGGACCCTGCAACCCCCAGCGAATCGAGACCTGGCCGCTGCCGGCGTTGACCATGAGCTTGGGGATGGTGAAGGGGCTGATCCGCGAAGGCCCCTTTTGCATCATCGTTGTATGCTGGGTCTCGAACTCGTTCAGGCCCCCTATCCCGGACCCGATGACGACTCCGCAGCGCTCGGGGTTCATCGCCTGGAAATCGACGCCCGAGTCGTCGACGGCGGCGATGGCCGCCGCGAGCGCGAACTGGGCGAAGCGGTCGAGGTGGCGGGCTTCCTTGCCGCCGAAGCGCGCGACGGGATCCCAGTCGCGGACCTGACCGCCAAAGTGAACCTTGAATTCGGTCACGTCGAAGAGCGTGAGCGGACCGACCCCGCTCCGACCGGCGCACAGCCCCGACCAGAATTGGTCCAAGGTATCGCCCAGCGACGTGATCACCCCCATCCCAGTGAGGACGACGCGGCGAGGTTGTCTCATGATTCGGCTAATAAAAACACCATCTCAAACGTCGCACCCATCACGGCCCCGATTGACATTCCGTCAGGCGACGGCGTCGTCCCGGTCGCTCTTGGCATGGGCGTGTTGCTCGATGTAGTCGATAGCCTGTCCGACCGTCTGGATCTTCTCGGCCTCTTCGTCGGGGATGGTGATGTCAAACTCCTCTTCGAAGTTCATCACCAGCTCGACGGTGTCGAGAGAATCGGCGGTCAGGTCATTCACGAAATGTGTTTCGCGTGTGACCTGATCCTTGGCGACGTCCATTTGATCGCTGACGATTTCGATAACTCGCTCTTCCACGGACACGTGCGGATCTCCTCGTTAACACCTATTCTCGAGCCTGATTTTCTCGACGCCGTCAAGCCTCTCCAGCAATCTCCGCGGGACAAGCGCCCGGCTATTCTCTCGGTCCCCCTGATCGATCCGGGGCCCCCGACCGGCCTTGTTCGCGAAGACGTCACACTCGACCTCGGGCGTCTCGGCCCCCGCGTCTCGTTCCCCGCCCTGCCGAAATTCTCCCGGATTTCTCCCAAGAACACAACCGGGCTTTGCCGCCACTCCAAGAGCCGCCGTCTCAGGCCGTCATTCCGCCGTCCACCGCGATCACTTGTCCGGTCACATAGCTCGCCCCCGGGCCCGCCAGGTAGCAGACCAGGTCGGCGATGTCGTCCGGGGTTCCAAAACGCCGCACCGGGATCCGTTCCTTGACCTCGGTCTTGATCTTTTCGGGTAGAGCGCCTGTCATGTCGGTCGTGATGAACCCCGGCGCGACCACGTTGACCGTGATCCCGCGCGAAGCCAGCTCGCGGGCGACCGTCCTGCTGAAGCCGATCACACCCGCCTTGCTGGCCGAGTAATTGGCCTGCCCCGGATTGCCGACCAGCCCCGCGACGCTGCTAATATTGATGATCCGCCCGTAACGGCCGCGCATCATACATGCGCCCACGAACTTTGAGAAGAGAAAGGTTCCCTTGAGATTGGTGTCGATGACCTCTTGCCAGGCGTCCTCGTCCATCCTGAGCATCAGCCCGTCGCGGGTGATGCCGGCGTTGTTCACAAGGATGTGGATCTTGCCCGTCTTGGCCTCGACGGCCTCGACCACGCGCTCGACGTCCGCGCTCGAGGCCACATTGGCCGCATGGCCCTCGGCTGTGCCACCGATGGCCTTGATGGCGGCCAACGTTCCCTCGAGTCCCTCCAGGGTCCGCGCCACACCCGCCACCGTCGCCCCGCAGGCCGCCAATCGCACGGCGATCGCCTGCCCAATCCCCCGCGACGCGCCGGTGACGATCGCCGTTTGACCCGTCAAATCAACCCGGCATCCCGCCGCCAAAGCGCGTTCCTCGGCCATGATCTCGACTCGTCCTCCACTCTCGAGCGGTTGGATATCGCGGCGGAGGCGACGCCGCCTCATCCGAACGACATCAGCCCCAACCCCTTCCGCAAATTTATAATCGCCCCGCCAAGCCGCCATCAACCCCAAAACCACCCGCGCTGCCGCAACCGCTCCGCCCGCCGCCGTCATGCGATGATGCAGGTCGACGCTACCGCGCGGGGATCGCCGTGCACGGGGTCTTGCGGTCGATGCGCTTGAGCAGGCCGGTCAAGACGCGGCCGGGGCCGATTTCGTAGAACGCATCAAAGCCGTCGGCGAGCATCGCGCGCATCGAATCTTCCCAGCGCACCCCGGAAAGCACCTGTCTGACGAGCGAATCTCGCAGCGCGTCGGGCTCGAAATGGGCCTTCGCGTCGACATTGGAATAGACGGGGATGCGCGGCCCGTTGATGGTGGTTTCGGCGAGCACCGCGGCGAGCTGTTCATCCGCCGGCTTCATGAGCTCCGAGTGAAAGGCCCCGGCGACCGCCAGCGGAACGACCTTCATCGCCCCCAGCTCGAGCGCGGCTGGGGCGACGTGCTCAAGGGCGCTCGCCTCGCCCGAGACCACCACGTTGCCCGGGCCCAGCAGATTCGCCTTCCAGATCCTGCCAAAGGGGGCGACTTTTTCGCAAACCTGGTCGACCGCCGCGAGATCGAGCCCGAGGATGCTGACCATGCCGCTGGGCGTCGCGCGGGCGGCGGCCTGCATGGCCTGCCCACGCAGGCGAACGACCTTGAGCCCGGCCTCGAAATCCATCGCGCCGGCGAAGACCAGGGCCGTGTATTCGCCGAGGCTCAGCCCCGCCGCGCCCGCGCAGCTCGCGACGACCTCGGGCTGGGTCGCCTTCAGGCTCTCGAGGGCGGCCAGGCTGGCGGTGAAGATCGCCGGCTGGCTCACGTCGGTGGCCTCGAGCGCCTCCGCGGGGCCCTCGAAACAGACCTTCCTCAGATCAAAGCCCAGAATCTCGCCCGCGCGGTCGAAAAGCGCCCGCGCGGCCGGGAGCTCGGCGTCGAGCCCACTCCCCATGCCGACGAACTGCGCCCCCTGCCCTGGAAACAGAAATGCAATCTTGGCCATCGCTTGGCGCGGACTCCCTGATGAAAGGCATCGCCCTTGGTTCACGACCGTCGGGTTGACGGTTACTCGTCCTGGGGATCGGGGACGCCCGCCAGGTGCTCGACGATGCGGGCGGTCAGGCGCTCCGAGGCCATCGTCCCGGCGATCTTGAGCGCGTTCTTGATCGCGCGCGAGCCCGACGAGCCATGGCAAATGATACACGCCCCCTTGATCCCGAGCAGGGGCCCGCCGCCGAATTCCTCGTATTCGAACCGCGCCTTCAGCCGTTTGAGCGCGGCCGCCATTTTGGGACCGGCGTCGCCGGGCAGGTCGGGCATCAAGCGGGCGAGCTCTTGTTTCAAGGTCGCGAACAGGAACTCGACGGCGCCCTCGCCCGATTTCAGCAGCACGTTGCCCACGAATCCGTCGCAGATGATCACGCGGGCGTGGCCGTCGTGCAGATCCCGCCCCTCGACGTTTCCCAGGAACCGCCCGGCCCATGCGCTCGCCTGGTAGAGGTCGCGCGTGCCGCGGGTGAGCTCGGTCCCTTTTTCTTCCTCGGCCCCGACGTTCAGCAGGCCGATCTTGGGGTCGGTGACGCCCAGGATTTCCTCGGCGTAGATCGCCCCCATGATGCCGTATTGATAGAGATCCTCGGCCTTGGCGTTCATGTTGGCGCCGACGTCGATGATCACGATCGGCCCCTGATGCGACGGATAAAACGCGGCGATCCCGGGCCTGCGCACGCCGGGCAGGAACATCTTGGCGTTGAAGAGCGCCGACGCGAC
>DAIDHE010000109.1 GCA_027459775.1 Planctomycetales bacterium
TTGATGCGTCTGAGGATGACCTTCCAGAGCCGCAGCAGATAAGCCAGGTCGCGGGCGAGCTCGCGTTTCGAGCGTTCGAGCCCGGCGGTGCGGACGATGAAGCCCAGGCCCTTGGGGGGGTTGAGCTCGAGCATGATCTCGCGGAGCTTGCGTCTCTGGCCTTCGTCGACGATCTTGCGCGAAACGCCGACGCGGTTGAGGCCGGGCATGAGGACGAGATAGCGCCCAGGGATGCTGATATAAGTAGAGAGGGTAGGGCCTTTGGTGCCGATGCTCTCCTTGATGACCTGGACCAAGACCTCGTCGCCGCGGCGGAAGGTCTCCTGGATCGGAGGTTTGGCGAGACCGCGGCCGCGGGGCGAGCGGCCGCGGCCGGGCTCGTCGCCGCGGGCCCCCGGCGACTCGGGGCCGCCGCGCAGGCCCATCTCGCGCTCGAGCTCTTCGATCTCCTCGATTTCCTTGCGGATTTCGAGCTCGAGCTCGGCGTCGATTTCCTCGTCGACCGCGGCGGCGACGAGGGAACGGGGCTCGAGGGGGTCGTACGAGTCTTGATCGCTCAGGATGGCGTCGGGGTCGACGTCGTGGATCTCGAATTCATCGATCGCGTCATCGACCAAGGGATCGAGCTCGTCGCGGGTTCGGGGGGCGGGTCGGCGCGGCGGTCGATCGCTCAGGCCAGCGTCCCTGGCCTCGGGGGCCTGTTCACGGGGGCGAGGCGGCGCCTCCTGGTCACGCCTGCGGCCGCGCCTCCGCCGCCTACGACGAGGGTCGATCTTGGCGGAGTCGGTTGTCGCGTCGCCGCCGAACGACGAGTCGTCCTCAAGCGCGCCCGGCTGACGCGGCTCCAGTTCGAGCTCGTCTCGCGGCCAATCGAGGTCGGTGGGGGGAGCGATTTCGCCGCCGAACGGAGAATCGCTCGAACGCAGCCGCTCGCGGCGAGGGACATATCCCGGCTCGCCGGCGCGGGCGTGCGGCAGCGCTTGTTCGCGGGCGTGCGGCGGCGCCTGTTCGCGGTCGCGCGGCGGCGCCTGTTCGCGGTCGCGCCGAGGCGGGGCGGCTCCCCGCGGGCGATCGATCTCGCGCGGGGCGCGTTCAGGCGCGGGGCGGGATCGCATGGGCTCGGGTTCGGCGGGAACGGGCCGTGTAGGTCGCTCCCCCCTCGGCCGGCGATCCGGGGCGCCCGCCGAGTCCGATCCCGCACGGACCGGCTCGGCTTCGCCGCGCGAGCGGATCGCCGCTCGGCCGCCACGCCGCCGCGGGGGCTCGGTTTCGTACCGGGATTCGTCGATCTCGCGACCACGAGCGGGGAGGTCGGTTTCAGCGGGCGTGGGCTCATGAGCCGGCGCGTGGAACTCAGGCTCGCGGGGTGGGACGGGCCGCGGCCGGGGAGGCTCAGTCGGTCGGCCGCGGCCGCGGCCGCGGCGGGGATCGCGGGGGAAAAACGAGCCCAGATCGGCCGCGCCGGATTCGCTCGCCGCCCAGTCCGCTTCGCGGGGAGGCTCGATCGGGCCAAACGGCTCGTCAAGCGGGGCGTGCTCGATCGGACCTTCCACGCGCCCGCGGTGGGTCCGGCTCGGGGGTAGATTGGGATCGAACGGCTCATCAAAGAAAGACCGCTCGCGTCCATGCTCGGCACGATCTGGCGACGTGTCGCGCTCGCGGACCTCGGCGGCGAGCGGGTCGTCCCTCCAAGACGGGCCCCCCTTCCAGCCGGTCGATTCCTGGATCTGTCGATCCTTGAGTGGGGAGACGTCCTCGACGAACGGGACCGGCGGCGGGACTTCCTCAGGAGGAGGGGTGTAGACCGGCCGAGGGGCGCGGTGCACGGGTTCGGGCGGAGGCTCGATCAGTCCCTCGCCAAACCGCCGGGCGCTCTCCTCGGAGCGATCGCGCCTGCCCTTGATCGACAGGTCGGGGCGCTCTCGCCGCCGCTCCCAGTCCCGATCGCGGTGTGGATCGTCGAACGACGTCGGATCGGCGGCCGGCCCGAACTCGGGAGGATCGACCGGGGTCGGCCGCCGCCCGGCGTCTCGTGTTTTGGGTCGGTCGCGATCGCGGCGCTGCCCCCGCCGGGGATCCGGATCGCGCTCCCGAGCCGGCTTGGACGGCCCACCCCCAGACGGCGGAGACGCGCCTCGTTCAAAATAGCGCTGCTCCACGTCCGAGACGTGCAGAAAGCCGTTGCGGCCCACCGAAAAATCGACGAACGCCGCCTGGATCGCCGGCTCCAGATTGACGACCCGCCCCTTGTAGATGTTGCCTGTGTAACTTTCGAGACTCGTCCGCTCGACGTAAAGCTCCTCGAGAACTCCGTCCTCGATGATGGCGATCCGGCATTCCTCCGGTTGGAGGACGTTGATTAACATTTCTTTCTTCATGCGGTCTCTTTCCCTGGCGAGCGCCGACGCGGGGCGCGGGCCGATGGTTCAGGCGTTAGGTGGAATAGCCGATAAAAACGGATTGAACGGGATCGAGCCCGGTCTCGCCCTGGGCAAGAGCAGGCGCGGTCGGGGACGGCGGAACGAGGAATCCGGGCGCAGCGATTTCCCGAGGTCGGTCGGCCGCGATCTTGGAGCGGTCCCTGAGGACGATGTCGTCGCGTACGATCCGCCCTCCCCCCAGGGTCAGGTCCGCAAGGCCGAGCGCCGCCACGATTTCCTCGGGGCGGGCCGAGCCGTCGCGTTCGACCTTGAGCACGAAGCACAAAAGGCCCGATTCGGTGAAATCTCCCCGGACAAGGCAACTTCGCAAGTCGAAACTACGCACGTGACCCGGGCGTTCACGAGTATGTAGCCAGGCCGGGGCGGCGAGAAACAGGTCAAGGGCGTCTCGCGCGGCGGGCCACCGTTCGGGGGCGACCGCGAGGGAATAATGAGCCTCGATCGCCTCCGGGGGTGGAGTCGACGGGGCGAGGGTCACGGCTTCGAGCCACTCCAGGCCCTCGGGGGAATTCCGCCTGAGAAGATCCAGAAAATCCTCGGGTGTCACGAAGTGCTCCAGATCCATGTCAACGACCTCGCGACGCCCCTCGATCCCAAGCGCGAGGGCCAGGGCGAAGCTGAGCCGGGGCCGGGGATTGAAGCCTTGGGTCTGTGCGATCGGGATCCGGGCGCGGCGGAGCAGGCGCTCAAGGCAGCGCAAGAGGTCGTGGTGGCTGATCCAGCACAGCCGGTCGCGCTTGGCGAACCGCAATCGGACTTTCACACGGGCCGACTGAGGGATCGGGCTCGCCGGGCCGCCGTCCACGGGGGTGCCTGGGACACCCCGCGAGGTCGAGTTGCGAAGGCCAGTTGAGTCATCCATGGTTGCTCCATGGCTTTCGCCGCCCTGGCCGGGCTGTGCGGCCAGCCGTAGGGGGCCATTGAAAGCCTCGTTTGTAGGGCGAGAGGGCGAGTTGGCACCGGAACGCGGTCGAGCGCGGGCGACACCCAGCGGAAATCCGTACCGCCGCGGCGATGGGAGCCCGCCCTGACGGTCGTCGCCAGTCACGCGCTCGGCGATGCGAGCGGCGGTTGTGCTTCTTCGTCGTCTTCGTGAAAGCGAGCCAGAACCAGCTTCGCAAGCGCCTCGACGGCCTCGGCCGCATCGGGCCCCCGCGCTTCCAGATCCAGCCGCGCGCCACGTTCGGCGGCCAGACTCGTCAACTCCAGAATACTCTTCCCGTTGAAATCGTTACCGTTGTAATGAACCCGAATTTCGGATTGGTGCTTGAGAGCCAGCTCCACGAATCTGAGGGCCGGTCGCATGTGAAGGCCAAGGTGGTTGATCACCTCGACCTGACGACGGGCGACATTCGCGTCTTGGCTCATCGGCGACTCGATCGACCTGGACCAGGAAGGAACGCCCCAGCCGCCCGAGCCCGTCCCTTGACCCCTCCACCGCTCGCACCTGGGGCGGTGGAACTGAACTCCCCTCGAACTTTGACTAGACCCAGGCCGGTCCGCGCCCCGGGTGCGATCAACCAGCCCCTCCGAACCCACCGGAGATCGGCCGCGGCCGGTTCTCTGCCGCGAGTCCGCGGCCGTGCCCGGTCTTCGTCGTCTCTGTGTGTCATGGTATGCGTCTCCAGGATCGGGGGGCCTCATTCACATCGAACCCTTGTCGGCCTCGGAGAGCACGTCGATCACGCCCTCTCGGGTTCTCGCCTGACGCAGAAGGGCGACGAACCGATCGTTCTTGAGATGGCGGGAGATGTTTTCGAGGGCGCGAAGATGGTCGCCCGGTTGATTCTGGGGGGAAACCAGCAAAAAGAAGACGTCGACGGGTTCCCCGTCCAGCGCGGCGAAGTCGACCCCACGGCGCGAGATGGCCACAGTCCCGATCAGCCGGCTCAAGGTTGGATGCCGGGTGTGCGGCACCGCGACCCCCTGACCGATCCCGGTCGAGCCCAGTTCCTCGCGACCTAGAATAGCCCTGACGACGCCCTCGACCTCGCCGGCCGCGAGCCGCTGGGCTTGGTACAGCCCACCGACCATCTCTCGGATCGCCTCTTCCTTGCCGGCGGCCCGCAAATCAACGACGATCGCCTCGCCCACCACGAAATCCAAAAGCTTCATCCGCCCCTCCAACGACGGTCCCCAAACCAGACTTGTCGCGGAGAGCCCCCCGTTCGCTCGCGCGGTTCGCGGATCAAGCCCCCCTCCGTCGCGTTCTCGCTCTCATCGCTCAGACGGGGTCGATTCGCCTGCTGCTCCCAGGCGCGACCGCCTGTGCTCAAGCCTCGCCCGAGTCCAGATCTTTCGCCCCGGAAGGATACGCTTCCGGCGACCGCCGAGGGGGGCCGTCGTGGGTGACGTCCCCCTTGTGGTGCTGGACCTTCTCCTTGTACCGCCGCAACTGCTGCTCGATCTTGTGAACGCAAAGGTCCATCGCCGTCTCGGGCGTCGCACCCGTCTCGCTCGCCACGAAGTCATGCTTGTGCTCGGCCGAGACCAAAATCTCGATCTCCCACGCATGTTTGCCGTGGTCAACCGCGACCTCGATCGCCATCAATCGGCCAAAGTACTTGAGCAGCTTCTCGGCCTTGTCCCGAAGATACGCCTGCTGGTCGCCACTCAGCTCGCAATGCCGAGTCGAGATCTCGATGTGCACCCATTTGCTCCTATGCGAATCGCCGGACGTCTCAGCAACGCACCGGACATCCTTAACGTAACCCCACCGCAACCTTGCGGTCAAGTGATTCCATTCCAGGAACGTGCCAGACGAAGCCGCCAGCAGTCGCAAGGCCAGACGCTCAAACGGGCCATGTTAGGCCCACCGATTGTGCGCGAGATCGTGGTTTCCAGGGTCTCGCCAAGCGTCTTCCGGCTGGTTAAACTCCTCCCGGCGCGAGACCCGACCGGAGGCGCTCGCCAATCGTCGTAATTCAGAGAATCACCAGGCGATGTGGCGACAAAACTACGATCCCCTGGGACACTGGACGCTCTCCACGGCCGCGGCAGCGCTGCCGGTGCTGGTCTTGCTGGGCTTGCTTGCCACCGGCCGGGCCACGGCGTTCAAGGCCGCCCTGCTCGGCTTGGTAACGGCATGCCTGGTCTCGGTCCTCGTCTTTCGGATGTGGCCCTCGATGATGATCGCCAGCGCGGGCGTCGGCCTGGCCTTCGCGGTCTTTCGCATCATCTGGCTGATCATGGCGGCGGTCTTTCTCTATGACGTGGCCGTGCAATCGGGGCAGTTCGAGATCATGAAGCAATCGATCGCCGGGCTTTCGAGCGATCGCCGGCTACAAGCGGTGCTGGTGGCGTTCTGCTTCGGGGCGCTGATCGAGGGAGCGGCCGGATTCGGAGCACCCGTCGCGATCTCAGCGGCCTTTCTCGTCGGGCTCGGCTTTCGGCCGTTCGAGGCCGCGCTCTTGTGCTTGATCGCCAACACCGCCCCGGTCGCATGGGGAGGCGTGGGAATTCCCCTCATCACCCTCGCCAAGGTCACCGGGCTCGATCTTCAGGCCCTTTCCGCCACGGCAGGGCGCATCTTGCCCTTGATGTCGTTCATCATCCCATTCTGGCTTGTAAAAGTGATGTGCTCCTGGCGCGAGACGTTCGAGGTCGCCGTGCCGGTCGGCGTGATCGGCGGCGTCTTCGCCCTCACCCAGTTCTACTGGTCGAATTTTGTCGGTCCCGAGCTGGTGGACATCATGTCGTCGGTCGCGAGCCTGGCGGCCGGGGTGGTTGTCGCTCATTATTTCAGCCCCCGGCGGTCATGGCGATTCAGCCATGAAGGGGATTCGACCTCCGAGCCCACGCATGCCCTTCCTCGGCTCGGCCGTCTCGCGGTCCTCCGTGCGTGGACCCCGTTCGCGCTCCTGACGCTGATGGTGCTTGTGTGGGGCTTGCCCGCCAGCAAAAGCCTGGGAACGCCGGCCGTCAAGGATTGGCTCGACCAGAAGCTCTCGTGGAAGCCCGAGGTCTCGTGGCTGCATCAGAGGATCGCCAAGGGCGAGGCCGTCACCGGCCGCCCCACCCCCAGCCCCGAAGACTTCGAGAAAGCCCAGATCGACGTCGTCCCCCTCTCGTCCACCGGAACCGCAGTCTTCCTGGCGGCCGTGGCCAGCGGCCTTCTGGTCGGGGTCGGCCCCTTGCGGATGGCGGCCATCTTCCTGAAGACCGCACGGAGAATGATGCCGGCCTTCGGTGCGATTCTCTGCATGCTCGCCCTGGGATTCGTCACCAAGTACTCGGGCATGGACGCCGTCTTAGGGCTGGCGTTCACCCGGACGGGGCCGATTCTCTACCCCCTCTTCGGCACGCTGCTAGGCTGGCTGGGGGTCGCGCTCACGGGCTCCGACACCTCGAGCAATGTGCTCTTCGGCAATCTGCAAAGGATCACCGCCCAAAAACTCGGCCTCTCCCCAATCCTGATGGCCGCCGCGAACACCACCGGCGGAGTGATGGGTAAGATGATCGACGCCCAATCGATCGTGGTCGCCGCCGCGGCCACCGGCGAGATCGGACACGAGGGCAAGCTGCTCCGCGCCGTCTTCAAACACAGCCTCGCCCTCGTCCTCATCGTCGGGGCGATCGTACTGGCCTACGCTCACCTGTTTCCCCAGGCCGTTGCCCATGGATAACAAATATATCTACATTTCTTCAAGAGATACGACCGTACGGTCGCGGTTCGACTGATAGATCGCCTGAAACAACGCGACGACCCTGCGCCCGTCCTCGCCCGTGACGGCGGGAGAGCGGTTCTGGACGACGGCCTCGAGAAAGTCGGCGATCTGCAAGGCGTGATAATGGACGGCCGGATCGACGGCGGCGAAGGATTCGCGGTCCTGGACCTGGAAAAGGGCGAGCTGGTCTTCCTCGCCGGGAATCGTCCAGAGGTCGTTCAAGGGGGGGGCGGCGATGGCCGAGACGCCGGCGATGAATGTCGCCCCGCGGTCGGTCTCGACGCCGACCGAGGCACCGTTCGAGCCATGAATATGCACCTTTGTGTGAATGCCTGGCTTTTGCGCCAGGCTGGTGGTGATCGAGGCCAGGCCCCCCTTGCGAAAGCGGACGACCGCGACTGCCGTGTCGTCGACCTCGACCATGGGATGGTTGAAATTGGCCCAGAAGCCGGCGACCAGGGCGGCCTGGTCGTCCATCAACCATTCGAGCAGGTCGAGCATGTGCGGCGACTGGTTGACCAGGACGCCGCCCCCCTCCGCGTCCCAGCGGCCGCGCCAGGGGTCGGACTGGTAATAGGCGGGCTCGCGCCAGCTATACATGGTGAACGCACCCAGCACGGGCCGGCCGATCTTGCCCGCGCTGATGGCGGCCTTCATTCTGCGCACCGGCTCGTACCAGCGGCGCTGGCTGACAACCGTGATCATGACCCCGTGGGCACGGCAGGCGGCCAGCATCAAATCGCAATCGGCGAGGCTGGCGGCAAGCGGCTTCTCGACCAGTACGTGAGCGCCCCCGACAGCGGCCGCGACGGCAGTCCTGGCATGCAGCGGATGCGGCGTCGCGATGCAGACCACCTCGGGGGCCGTCTCGCGTATCATCCGGCCGACGTCGTCAAACGCCCGCGCTCCATACCGCCGCGCAAAGTCGTCGGCGCGGGCGGATTCGGCGTCGCAGACCGCGACGAAATCCGACCCGGCCAAGCCCGAGAGCGCCTGCGCGTGCATGCCCCCGACCTTGCCACAGCCCACCAGAGCAGTCCGAAGCCGTCGCATCATTTTTTCTTCTTCTTCTCGGGAAAGTAATCGGCGAGCTTGCGCCTCAGGAAGTTCAACGACTCGGCCATTTCTTCCATGCCGTTCATCCCGTCCTCGATGCTGATCCAGCCTTGGTATTTGTGCTTGGCAAGGATCGAGAAAATCTTGTCGTAGTCGTTGAGCCCCTTGCCAATCACGCCATGGCGCAACAGCGGCGAGTAGCCCATCGTGCCGTCGCTCTGCCGAAGGTCGTCGAGCGTCGCCCCCTCGGCCAGATAGCGGTCGCTCGCGTGCATGCTCACCACGCGGTCGGCGACGATCTCCAGGAGCGCGATCGGGTCGTCGCCCGCCACGATCGCGTTGGACGGGTCGTACTGCACGCCGAAATTCCGCCGATCCGGAATCATCGAGAGCAGATCGAGAAACACGTCCTGCTTCTGAGCAAACTCGGGATAGTCCCAGAAACCGTCCTTGTAGTGATTCTCGATCCCCAGCACCACGCCCAGATCGCGCGCGACCGGGACGAGTTGATTGATTGCCTCGGCGGCCCATTCGAGCCCCTGCTCGCGGCTGACCCCGGGATGCCGCTGACCCGACAATACCCGGCAGACCACCCCCTTGCCGCCCAGGATCGCCGCCGTCTCGATCATCCGCACCTGCCGCTCGAGCTCCTTGAACCGCGCGTCCGGATGCGGATGCGTGAAATCCGGCGAACAGCAGAGCATCGGCATCACGAACCCCGCCTCCGTGATCGCCTTCTTGACATCGAGCAAGTACTCTTCTTGAAACGAGATCAAGAAGCCCTCGTAAAGTTCCAGCCCATCCGCGCCCAGACTTCGCGCCATCTCGATCCAGTCAAACACCGACATGGTTCGATCAAGTGCGAGTTCGTCGATGTAACACTTGGGAAACGCCGCGAGCTTCGGTCTCATGGTTGACTCTCCGACATAAAGCCCATCAAGTACCCGCCCACGGCGCCATCGTACCCCGCTCGCCGAGCGATCACGAGATCGGATCGCTGGCTCACCCACGGCCTGCATGGCCGGCGCCGTCTCGAGGAAGCGGCGCGGAAGAGGACGCATCGGCCGCCCCCCGTCGGTGTTGGCCTTCCGCCCATTCTGGAGCGCTCCAGGCCTACGCCGCCCGCGGTCGGAACGGCCAGCGCAAGTGCAAGGGGTCGGACGTTCGGCCCCCGAGCGTCGCTTTTCGATCTGGCATGAAGCGTGGCATCATGCGGCAGCTTCTCGGGCGAAGATTCCGACTCCCGGACCCGCCGGGCCGGCCCGCCGTTCCGAGGATGCCGTTCAAATTGCCGTGCGCGGACGCCTTCATGAAAAGCAACCTCGAAATAGGGGGAGGGACGGAACACCACCGCGGCGAGCGTTGTCTGGGAGTCGACCCAACTCGAATTGCTTGCGTCCCGAATCCAGCGTCGATGGAGTGGCACTTTTCGCGTCGAGTGCCATGGGGCGTACCGTTCCGTGTCGCCTGTGGGAAACCGCTCTGGTCGATGATGGACCCGCGATCGCCTGACGCGATCGCCTGGCGGGACGTGCGCGCATTTTCTCTTATCGTTTTCCAATCAGGTTAGCGCGCGTTCGGATTCCCTTTAATGCAACCGCGTCGTTTTCGTGGGATGACTCAACGTAATATCAATTGCAACAATGACTTAAAATCTCTCGGAAAATGTTTTCCACCTCCATTGTCGCGCGCCCCCAGGTCAAGAACCTGGCCAGAATCGTCCCACCGCGATGGACAAGGAATCAACTCCGGAATCGCCGCGGCCGAGTGCGGAAATGCCTGTCGGACCTGGGCCGTCGTCCTGGGGACGAGCACGGCAACCTCGTCGAGCACGGGTGCCACAAAGACCTCGGGAACCGACTCGGGCTCGCACGGCGCCAGCGGCCACGGCAACCAACCCCCCACCTCCGGCGGCGCTTCGCCGCCCACCTCCGGCGGCACGTCCCCTCCCAAGACTGGCACGGGCACCCAACCACCGACCGCCCATCCCATGGCCGGCGGCCAGGCGGAGGGGAGCAATCTCCAACCTGCGCGGGGCGGGACCGAGACAGTCCAGGGGATGAGCGCGAGGCACAACACCACTTATCCCGTGCCAGCCAAGCCCGACCTCACCCCCGAGGAAACACGCTCCGGTGTTCTGATCATGTGCGCCAGCCCGATGATAACCGCCGGCGCCTTCGGGGTTCTGACGGGTGCCAGCGCCTTTACCGTGGCCAGCGGTCTTTGGTCAATGATCGTGGGTACCGATGGTATCCGGGCGGGCGTGACGGGCACGGATACCGCGATTCACGCGGCTGGAGTTGGCGTTGGTCTGACCGATGGTCAGGCAACCGCTCTTGAGATCGCGGCTTCGGCGCCGGAAGTTGTGATGGCGGCGCAATCAGGAATTGCCGGTGTCGCGAGAGCCACGGCGCGAGGTACAATCCTTCTTGAGAGCGAGGAGGCGGCGAAGCAAGCGGCGATCGCGGCGGCCCGGGCGGGCGCGAAGGCAGCGGCCGAGAGTCCCGCCGAAGTCGCAGGGGCGGCAAAGGCCGCGGGAGGGGGTGTTGCTCCAAAGGGAAGCTTGACAATCGACCCCGCCGGAACATACTCGGCAAGCGAAGAGGCCGCCGCACAGCACATGGCCGATCTTGGGAATGAGGTAACGCTTCGACCTCCGACCGGAACACGGGCGGGCGGCGGAACATCGGACCTCCTCGTTAATGGCACCCGGTACGACGTCTATACCCCAACGACCGGAAACCCGGATCGTATTATCTCTGCAATTGCGAAGAAGAATTCACAGGCAGAGGGGATCGTGCTCGACTTGAGCCAAACCAGTGTAACTCAGGCGCAACTCGGGGACATCCTGAGAAGGGTCCAGGGAGCTGGGGCAACGAACATCCAGAACATTGTCATAATCGGTGGAGGTTGATATGCCTGCGATCAGATGTAAATGCGGCGAAATCCTCCGGTATGGGGAGATCCCGAACCCCATAGAATGGCTGTTTATCGGTGATACGGCGTACGATACGCTTTCGGGGGCTATCGATGCCGAGTATTTGTATCGCCAGATGAAGAGCTTCCTCCGGTGCCCGGTCTGTAAACGACTATGGGTCTTCTGGGATGGGTTCGACAATGATCCATCAGAGTACACTCCACAGACATAAGGAGAGATAGGCCAGGCGTTCGTCCCTGCGGTTGGTGGGACGGCAACGGCCTGTGGGTACTCGTCCCCGAGGATACCCTCGCCGAAAACGCTGCCGGCGTGCAGTATTACGACCCCACCCTTTCCGGGTATTACGGTGGCGGAAGTTTAACCATGCAGGCAGGCGTCTGGGACTACCCGTCGGTTCCCTACACCGTCCCGCACCTTGCCCCAGTTTGCCTGACCGGAGAGACCTCGGAGCTGGGCACCGTGGCGCTCAATAATCAGGAAATGCTAGCATCCAGCCCGACGTTCGGGTTTAGCCCCTCGACAAACCCTCCGATGTCGGGAAGGCCCCCCATTCAGGAAGGGGGTGTGCTGAACGAATTCCCAGGCGACACCGGCGCGTACTGGATGACCACCCCCGCCGACGGCGTCTCGCGTGATGCCGCGCCCGACCCGGCGGCAACCCTGGTGGCGCTGGCGGCCATCGGCCGCAACCCGACGGACATCACGATCCCCACCCTGGTCGGCAGCGAAGGATCGGGCGGCGGCGCCGCGCCGGCCGTCGTCCTGGGGACGAGAACGGCAACCTCGTCGAGCACCGGTGCCACAAAGACCACGGGAACCGACTCGGGCTCGCACGGCGCCAGCGGCCACGGCAACCAACCCCCCACCTCCGGCGGCTCGTCCCCTCCCAAGACTGGCACGGGCACACAACCACCGACCGCGCATCCCATGGCCGGCGGCCAGGCGGAGGGGAGCCATGAGCAACCCTGGTATAATGTGTCCGTCCGGTGAACCCCATCTTCAAGCCGGCCGGTCGGTGTGCGATTATGTCGGGGCGCGGTCTGGATTCGGCTTCAGAGCCGCGTAAACGCGAACGCCCCGCGCCGGTCCAGG
>DAIDHE010000126.1 GCA_027459775.1 Planctomycetales bacterium
CCCCTGCCGTGAGCACGACCGCCAGCGTGAGCCCGAATCCGAGCAACAGCCCCAGCGCGAGCCGGCCGAAGCGATGGCGGCGAATGTTCTCGATGTCCGCCTCGAGCGTCTCGATCAACCACGCCGCCAGGATCGCCCAGGCGGGCCAGGCGGGCAGATAGTAATGAAGGAGCTTGGTGCGAAAGCACTCGAGCAAGAGCAGCGGGCCGATGATCCAGCCCAGCAGGAACGCTAGCTCGGGCCTCGACCGTCGCCGCCCCCACGCGGCGGCGAGCGCCGCCGGCGCAAGCGCGGCCCAGGGCTGGAATGCCAGCAGCGCGCCGACCGCGTAAAAACCCGGAAAACCCCCGTGACGCTCCATCTCGGAGGTCACGTGCCCGAGAAGCTGGTCCCCCACCGCGAATCGCAAGAAGGCCCCTCGAGATAAAGCCGTGATCACAACATACCATGGCAATGTCACTGCCGCGAATGCCAGCAGCCCACCCCTCCATTCCAGCCGGGCGAACGACGGCGGCCGCCAGCCGGAAGCCCAGCCGGCGAGCACGGCCGCGGCGATCAATCCAGCGGCGACGGGTCCCTTGGTGAGCGTCGCGAGCGCTAAAACGAGCCAAAACGTGTAGGCCAGCGAGCGCGATCGGCGCACCGAAAGCTCCCAGAGGCACGCCAGGCATCCCAGGATCTCGAAAACCAAAAGTGCGTCGGTCGTCGCCAGCTTGCTCTGGGCGACCAGTGCGGGAGCGCACGCCGTCATGAGCCCGGCCAACAAACCGGCCGATCGCCCCAACATCCGCCGGGCCAAAAGCCAGGTCAAGAGCACGACGCCTGATCCGGCGAGGACCGAAACCATCCGGACGGCGAAGGGATTGTCGCCCAGGGCGGACGTGGCCGCCCCCATCAGCCAGTAAATCAAGATCGGCTTGTGATAGCGCGGTTCGCCGTTGAACCAGGGCGTGATCCAGTCGCCCCGCGCGTGCATTTCGCGGACAGCGCCCGCGTAGCGCGGTTCGTCGCGATCCCAGAGCCCCGACCGCCCATTGCCCGCCAGGTCAAGCGCGAGGGCGAGCGCGACCAGCGCCAGCGCCTCGACCAGCACGGCCGCGATCCCTCGCCAACGATCCGACCGCTCGACCACGCCGGCCTCCTTCGATCGACTGATCGCACGTATCCATCCCTCGGAGAACCCGAGAAGGCCGGGTAATATAGAACAAACGCCCGTATTCGTGGAGAGCGGATTCCTATGAGGAAAATCAAGCCATGAGCGCTGTCCATCGCACCGAGGCCGCCTGTCTGCTCGAACAGGGGGCGACCTACCCCGCGAGGGTCGGGCTCGAGCCTCGACACTCGGGCGAGCTGATCCTGGCCGGCTTCAAACGCGGCGGCTTCGCGCTTTATTTCGGCGACGCGCCTTTCTTCCATTTCGATCTCGAAGGTCGCTGGCAACGCGCGATCATCGAGGACGTGCATTACCTGAAGGGGCTCGACGGGACTGTGCACGCCCTCGACCGAATTCGCGAGGAGGCGAATCTCGTTCTCAAGCGTTGGCGTCTGGGCGAGACCGAGGCGGCCGAGCTCGACGCGACCATCCGGGCGACGGCCTTGGACCTGATCGGGCGGCTCGATCGCGACGAGCTGATCCGGCTCGAGCCGACCGGCCAGCGTTCCACGATGATCGACCCCGAATCGCTTCGTGAGTTCCTCTCCAGGGTCGCCGGCTGGGACGCCGCCGCCTGGAGAGCTCACGGCGAGCGCTTTCATCGGGTTTATCCAGCGCCCGGATTCGTCCCGCCCGAATGCTCAGGCGCGGTCGTGCTCGACGTGAAAAGCCCCGAGGAATTCGCGCATTCGCTCTCCGAGGTCGCCGGCTTGTGGGGCCGGCGGCTGCTTCAGGCTAAGATCCTCTATCTCGCGGGACCACTGGCTCTCAAACATCCTCAATGCGTGATCGAGGAATGGCTCGCGGCGACAACGCGGGTCTTTCCGCTTGGGAGCGGGAAAGCGGTCGAAGACCAGTCGCCTGGCTTCATCGGCATCCATACGTACCTGGACGATTTCGCAGCGCCTCGACCGGATCAGGCGGCATGGACGCGGTTTCACGCGCTGGGGCTGGCACGCGTGAGCCTGGGCTTGGGATCCGGCGACGAAGCCGTCCGCGCCTCTCTCGGCAAGACCTGGGCCAACCACGAGCTCGTGCAAACCGCCCTTGAGCTCAAGCAGGCCGGGTTGGGCGCGAGCGTGCTCGTGCATGTGGGCGCGGGCGGCCGCGCGCGGGCGGCGCCTCATCACAAAGGCACGTCCACCCTTCTCGATAGGCTCTCACTGGGGCGCGGCGACATCGTCTTCTTGCTCGACGAGCGTGAAATCCGCGACTTCACGGTCGGAAACCTCGAGCCGCTCTCGAACGAAGAGTGGCTCGAGCACGAGCGCGCGCTCAAGGACGCTCTCGCCCCCTTGAAAAAACGAGGAGCAAAGGTCGTCTCGTATACAATGGAAAAACAGTGGTCGTGAGCGAGCGACCTTGATCACCTGACTGGACCAATCCCATGCCCGAGTCCTTTCAACACATCGACATTCTCGATCGGATGGTGCGTGCCGTGGAAAAGGTTCGCGAGCGAATGCGGCGGGCGGCGAAGGCTCTCGAGGACGCGGGCGTCCCCTACGCCATCATCGGCGGCAACGCCGTGGCGGCCTGGGTCGCCACCATCGACGAAACCGCGACCCGGAACACCCAGGACGTCGACATCCTGCTCAGGCGCGCGGACCTGGAAGCCGCCAAGAAGGCGCTCGCGCCGGCGGGATTCATCTTCCGCCATGTCAAGGGGATCGACATGTTCCTCGACGGCCCCGGCGCCAAGGCCCGCGACGCCGTCCATGTCATCCTGGCCGGCGAACGCGTGCGACCCGACGACATCGCCGAAGCGCCCAGAATCGACCAATCGACCCGGCTTCGCGATCTTGACGTCGTCGGCCTCGATTCGCTCGTGAGGATGAAGCTGACGTCTTTCCGCGACAAGGATCGCGTTCATCTTCGCGATATGCTCGAGGTCGGCCTGATCGACGAATCCATTCTCGCGCGGTTGCCCGACGAGCTGGCCCGAAGGCTCAAGACTCTGATCGACGACCCCAACGGCTGAGTACACTCAGCCCTGGCGCTTGGTGTGCCGGCCGCCGACGAAGCTCTGGAAGACCAGATTCCCGATCTCGTCGGTCGAGCAATACGCGGCCACGCCCCGCGACACCCGCGCCATCTCCTCGACGAAATTCACCAGACCCAGATAGAAATAGTCCTCGATCAACGCGAAGCTCGAGACCCGGATACCCGAGTTCGCGCAGCGACGGACCTCGGCCAGGGTATGGACCGCGGTCTTCTCGGCCGGCGGATAGATGAGCAACACCTCGCGGCCCTCGAGATGCGCCGTCGGCTCGCCGTCGGTGATCACGATGATCTGCTTGTTGGCCGCCGCCTGACGGTCCAAGAGGCTCCGCGCCAGCCGCAAACCGGCGTGAATGTTGGTGAAGTGCTGCGGCACCCGCGGCGGCAAATTGTCGAGGTCGAAACGCAAATGGATCCGGCTGTCGAACATGCTCACCGGCTTTGGCGCGGAATTCAAAAGCTGGCGCTCGTTCATGACGTTCGCGAAGCTGTAAAACCCCACCATTTGCAGCGAATCTTGGGGATAGCGATTGCGCACCATCCCCTGAAGAGCGAGCGCGACCTTCTTGGTGGTGTAATACTTGCCATAGCGGCCCATCGAGCCGCTCATGTCGATCAAGACCACCGTCGCGCACCGCGTCTGGAACTCGGTCTCGTGGACCATGTAGTCGTCCGCGCTCAGGCGGATCGGCACCCCGCCCCCCTGGCGGATGTAGGCATTCTTGATCGTCTCGTGCAAATTCAAATTGGCCAGCGAATCGCCGTAAACGTAGGGTCTGACTTCCTCCAAGACCTCGTTGCCCGGGCCCTTGTCGGGCGTGTCGTGCCGGCCCAGGGCGTCGCGGCGAAACGTCTGAAACATGTCCTCGAGAGCCCGGTCCTGGATCCGCCGCGTGCCCCGCGGAGTCACCCGCCAGCGCCCGTCCAGATCCTTCTCGATCAGCCCCTCTTTCTGGATCAGCTCGACGATCTCGGGCGATTCGTCCTCGATCTCGTCCATGCTCTCGAGCACGCGGTCGCCGTACTGGAGCAAATACTCGCTGAGCTGATCGAACACCTTGTCGGCCGACTGCGGCAGGAATTCCTGCGTGCCGTCCCACTTCGAGTATTCATAGAGCGACATGAGCACGCCCCGGAAAGAAGGTTCGAGCCCTAGCGACGATACGCCGAGACGCCCGCCTTGGCCGATTTATTGAGCTTGTTGTGCACGTGCAAACCCTCGAGCAAAAACTCGGCGGCGCTCGCCACGGCGGCGTCGCGGGTTTCCTTGTCGGCGGGTTCAGGAAGGGTCTTCGCGGCCAGCTCCTCGGCCCGTTTTTTGAGGCCCGGCGGCTTGGAAACGCGCTCGAGCACCACCCGAGTCGCCAATCCGTCGCCCAGCTCGAGCGATTGGCCGCTCTCGAAGTAATCGACGACCGGGCGCAGCTCGCGGAGGTCGACATGGGCCGTGATCAGATTCTTGACAGCCTCGCCGATCAGCCGCATGACGAGCTTGTCTTCGTGCCCCTCTTCTTCCGACATGAGCAATTCGAGCTTGCCGCGGGCGCTCGCGGCGATGGCGGCGAGGTCCGAGATCCGGGGTACAATGGCCCGCTCGTGGTTGAGAATCGCCCGCCTCTCAGCGCTCGAGACGACGTTCTCGAGATTGGCGATCGACATCCGCGCCGAAACCCCGGACTGCTGGTTCACGTGCGGCGACGACCGGGCCAAGCGGGCGACCTCCTCGATGATTTCCTTGATAAAAAGCGGGATCGCCGGCCGCGCGCCCCTCCCGCGCTCGAGCCAGGCGTTCTGATCGTTGATGGCCATCCCGATCTCGCGGGTGAGCGGGTAGTGGGTGCGGATCACCGAGCCAATGCGGTCCTTGAGCGGGGTCACGATCCGGCCGCGATTGGTGTAATCCTCGGGATTCGCCGAAAAGACCAGGCACAGGTCGAGCTCGAGCCGCACCGGATAGCCGCGGATCTGGACGTCGCGCTCCTCGAGCACGTTGAACAGGCCGACCTGGATCTTGGGCGCGAGGTCGGGGAGCTCGTTGATGCAAAAGATCCCGCGGTTGGTGCGAGGGATCAGGCCGAAATGCATGGTGAGCTCGCTCGAGAGATAGCGGCCCTCGGCGTGCTTGATCATGTCGACCTCGCCGATCAGGTCGGCGATCGTGACGTCGGGCGTCGCCAGCTTCTCGCGATAGCGGTCGCCCCGGCCGACCCAGTCGATCGGCGTCGCGTCGCCTTGATGGGCGACCAGGTCGCGGGCGTATTTCGAGATCGGATGAAACGGGTGGTCATGGACCTCGGAGCCCGCGACGATCGGGATCTCCAGGTCGAGAAGGTCGGCCAATCGCCTCAGCATCCGCGTCTTGGCCTGCCCGCGCAGGCCCAGGAACAGAATGTCGTGCCTCGAGAGAATCGCGTTTTGAACCTGCGGCACGACCGTCTCGTCGTAGCCGAGGATGCCAGGAAAAAGCGGCTCGCCGGATTCGAGCCGGGCAATCAGGTTGCGCCTCATCTCGTCCTTGACGGATTCCAGCCGATACCCACTCGATTTGAGCTCGCCAACCGTCCGAGGCCGATCCGCGCCCATCGATACCCCGCCTCCGCCCGAGACTCGATCGTCGCCGAAAAACTTCGCTGTTCCATCATGCTAGGCGCACACCCACTGTTCGTCAACGCAAGGCGTTCTCGCATGTGCAAACCCGCGCGTAAACCACGGCTTGCGATCGGGGATTTCAACCACGGCTTGCGATCGGGGATTTCAACCACGGCTTGCGATCGGGGGATTTCAACCACCGCTTGCGATCGGGGATTTCAACCACGGCTTGCGATCGGGGATTTCAACCATGGCTTGCGATCGGGGATTTCAACCACCGCTTGCGATCGGGGATTTCAACCACCGCTTGCGATCGGGGATTTCAACCAC
>DAIDHE010000128.1 GCA_027459775.1 Planctomycetales bacterium
AATCGCGGCGGTTCGCGGCCTGGGCGGTGCGCTCGCGCCTGGCGAGGACGCGGGCCCGACCGTGCGCATCGCCGGGCGGATCATGCTCCGCCGCGGCCAGGGCAAGGTCTTTTTTCTCGAGATCCGCGACTGGACCGAGCGAATCCAGGTCTTCGTCGGCAAGAATCAGATCGGCGAGGCCGGTTGGGCGATCGCCGGGCATCTCGACCTGGGCGACCTGGTCGGCGTCGACGGGCGTTTGGGCTTTACCAAGACGGGCGAGCTCACGGTTTTCGCCGGGCATCTGGTGTTCCTGGCCAAGAGCCTCCTGCCGCCTCCGGAAAAATGGCACGGACTCACCGATCAAGAACAGCGCTACCGGCAGCGCGAGGTCGACCTGTTCAGCAATCCCGAATCGATGAACGTCCTGCTCGGCCGGTCCAAGATCGTGAGTGCGTTTCGCTCGGTGATGGCGGCCAAGGGATTTGTGGAGGTCGAGACGCCGACCATGCAGTCGATCGCCGGCGGGGCGGCGGCGCGGCCGTTTGTCACGCATCATAACGCACTCGATATCGACCTGTTTCTGCGGATCGCGCCTGAGCTCTATCTGAAGCGGCTGCTCGTGGGTGGGATGGAACGGGTCTTCGAAATCGGCCGGGTCTATCGCAACGAAGGCTTGAGCCCCCGCCACAACCCCGAATTCACCATGATGGAAGCCTACCAGGCGTATGGCGACTATCACGCGATGATGGACCTGACCGAGGCCCTTTTCGCCAGTGCCATTGAGGCCGTCGGGGGTGGGTTCGTGCGAACGTGGGGCGAGGCGACGATCGACTTCACTCTGCCGTGGCCCCGGCGGACGTATCACGACCTGGTCGCCGAATGCGCCGCGATCGATCCTCACGACCCCGACGCGGTCGTCGAAAGGGCGCGCGCGGCGGGGATCGAGACGGCGGGCAAGGACCAGGTCGTCGTGCTCAGCGAGCTCTTCGAGGCCGTGGTCGAGGATCAGCTCACGGGCCCGGTGTTCGTCATCGATTATCCGGCTGAAATCTGTCCGCTGACCAAGCGCAAGACCACGAACCCCGCGGTCGCCGAGCGGTTCGAGCTTTATATCAAGGGCGTCGAGCTTGCGAACGCCTATACCGAGCTCAACGACCCGATCTTGCAAGAATCGCTCTTTCGCCGGCAGCTCGCGGGTCTGCCGGCCGAGGAGTCGATGGCCAAGATGGACGACGAGTTCATCCGCGCGCTCCGGCACGCGATGCCGCCGGCGGGCGGGTTGGGGATCGGCGTCGACCGGCTGGCGATGATCCTGCTCGACCGCTCGACCATCCGCGACGTCATTCTGTTTCCGCTCATGCGGCCGCGCTCGGCCGCGCCGCCCCCTTGAGAACGGTCCTCGAGGCCGCGCCGCGTCTAACCAGGGAAGGAGTCGACGTGTATAAATATCTGCTCTGCTGGCGGTATCTCAGAACGCGGTACATCGCGCTCGCGAGCGTGATCAGCGTGATGCTGGGCGTGGCCACGATGATCGTGGTCAATTCGGTGATGGCGGGCTTTTCCGAGAAGATGCGCGACCGCCTGCACGGGGTCTTGGCCGACGTCGTCGTCGAGTCCTATTCGCTCAACGGCTTTTACGATTCCGACGAGGTGATCGCGCGGGTGATGGACGTGGCGGGGGGGCAGGTCGACGCCGTCGCCCCCACCATGGAAACGCCCGGCATCCTGCATTATCGATTCAGCGACGGCCAGGTCATCACGCGGCCGGTACAAATCATCGGCGTGAATCCGGCGGAGCGGGCCAAGACCGGCGATTTCGCCGAATTCCTGTTCAACCAGAAGGGCGAGCTCATCAAGCCCTCGTTCGAGGTTTCCGACAAGATCAAGGACAAGACGCCGGCAGGTTCGCTTTTGCGCAGTCTGGGTGAGGATTCGGGCGGGGAGATCGACGCGAAGATGGAGCAAATGATCCGCGCCGAGCTCGAGGAGCAAAAGAGCGAGCAGGCCCCCACACGGGGGGTCATTCTGGGCTATGCCCTGGCGACGCATCATCCGGGCAAGGACCAGCCCGACATCTACATCGCCCCCGAGGGGACCAAGGTCGGGCTCTTGTTTCCCCGCGCTGGCCAGAAGCGTTCGGAGGGGGCCTTCGACACGTTTACGGTCGTTGGCTTCTTCAAGAGCGGCATGAGTGAATATGACTCAACGCACGTCTATGTGCCGCTCGACCGCTTGCAAGACCAGCGGCTCTTGCGCGACGTCCACGGCCGCGGGGCGGTCACGCAGATCCAGATCAAGGTCAAGCCCGGCGTGCAGCTCGACACGATGGCCGAGAAGATCCAGGTCGCGCTCGACGATCTGCGGCCGGCGTTCTTCCGGGTCTACACCTGGGAGCAAAAGCAAGGGCCGCTGCTGGGCGCGGTCGCCATCGAGCAAAGCATCCTCAATATCCTGCTGTTCTTCATCATCGCGGTGGCGGGGTTTGGGATCTTGGCGATTTTCTCGATGATCGTGGTGGAAAAGACGCGCGACATCGGGGTGATGAAGGCGCTCGGGGCGTCGACATCGGGCGTGCGCGACATTTTCCTGGGCTACGGGCTGCTTCTGGGGGCGGTCGGCAGCGGGGTGGGGATGCTCGGTGGGCTCTTGTTCGTGCGATACATCAACGAGATCGAGCGGGCTCTCAGCGTGGTCATGAGGCGCAAGGTTTTTGACGACTCGATTTATTATTTCGACCAGATTCCCACGCTGATCGAACCGTTCACGGTGTGCTGGATCGTGTTTGGAGCGCTGGTGATCTCGGTGGGCGCGAGCATCTGGCCCGCGCTTCGGGCCGCCCGGCTTCACCCGGTAAAGGCGCTGCGGTACGAGTGATTCGGACGGTGGGGGCCGCGCGTGGGCGGCCCCTTGGAGGCGCTGACGACACCTATCAAGGAAGGTCAAGACGATGTCCGAGCACCTGGCGGCTCGCGGAGTGAGCAAGAGCTACTGGAAGGGGAAGAACGAGGTTCCGGTGCTGCGCGGGGTCGACCTCGAGGTCGAGCACGGCGAGCTCGTGGCGATTGTGGGGGCGAGCGGCTCGGGGAAGAGCACGCTCTTGCACATCCTGGGCTTGCTCGACGCCGCCGATGCCGGGCAGGTCTTTCTGGACGGCAGCCGCATCGACGATTCGGGCGAGCGCGCGCGCGACCGATTCCGCAACCGGTCGTTCGGCTTCATCTTTCAGTTTTATCATCTGCTCCCGGAGCTGACGGCTCTTGAAAACGTGCTCATGCCCCTCTTTATTCCCCACGGGGTATGGTCGTACCTGGGCCGGCGGCGGGCCTATGAGCGGCAAGCGGCCGAACTGCTCGAGCGGGTGGGGCTTGGGCGGCGGATGACGCATCGGCCGGCGGAGCTTTCCGGCGGCGAGATGCAGCGGGCGGCGATCGCGCGGGCGCTCGCCGGCCAGCCGGAGGTGCTTCTGGCCGACGAACCCACCGGTAACCTCGACGCCAAGAGCGGTGAGGGAGTGCTCAGCCTGTTGCGCGACTTGAACCGCGAGCGCGGGCTCACTATGATCTTGGTAACGCATGACATGCAGATCGCCCAGCAGGCCGACCGGGTCGTTCGCCTGGCCGAAGGGCGGATCGAGGAGTGGTCGGCGGCTCTGGCCTGACCCAGTACAAACGCGCGAGGAGGGCCGTTTCGCGCTCCCGACGCGCGACAACGGAAGGATCGCCTTCATGGCCCCCAAGGTCTACATCAGCGGCAAACTTTACGAGAAAGCCGACGCCAAGATCAGCGTCTTCGACCACGGACTGCTCTACGGCGACGGCGTGTTCGAGGGCATCAGGGCCTATTCCGGGAAGGTTTTTCGCCTCCAGGCCCACGTCGACCGCCTCTTCGAATCGGCCCTCTCGATCCATCTCCAGATCCCCATGACCCGCGCCGAGATGGTCCGGGCCGTCGAGGAAACCCTCCGCCAGAACGGCCTGGTCGACGCCTATATCCGCGTCGTCGTGACCAGGGGCGCTGGCAGCCTGGGGCTCGACCCTCGTAAGACCACCGACCCCCAGGTCATCATCATCACCGACAAGATCAGCCTCTACCCCGAGGAGCTCTACGAGAACGGGCTCAAGATCGTCACCGCCGCGACCACCCGCAACCACCCCAACGCCGTCAACCCCCGGATCAAGTCGCTCAACTATCTGAATAACATCCTCGCCAAGATCGAGGGATCCCAGGCCGGCTGCTTGGAGGCGCTGATGCTCAATCACAAGGGCGAAGTCGCCGAGTGCACCGGCGACAACATCTTTATCCTCAAGGCAGGCCGGGTCCATACGCCGTCGATCGACTCGGGAATCCTCGAGGGCATCACTCGCGCGACCGTGATCGCGATGGCCCGCGAGTCCGGGCTCGAGGTCGTCGAGCGCACCATGGATCGCCACGACGTCTACACCGCCGACGAGTGTTTCTTGACCGGTACGGCCGCCGAGATCATCCCGGTCGTCGAGTGCGACGGACGTGTCATCGGCATCGGCAAGCCGGGACCGGTCACACGTGATCTCAGGCGGCGGTTTCAGACACTGGTCCGCGAAGGCTGACAGGGCGAGGTCAACGCATGATCGATATTCGCTTAATTCTTGCTCCAACAGATTTCAGCGTGCACTCAGCGCTCGCCGTTCAGGGGGCCTGTCAACTTGCCGAACGACTGGGCTCGGAGCTCCACTTGCTCCACGTGCTTTCCGAGATCATCCCGGCGGGGCCCGACCCGCTGCTCACGCCCATCCTTCCCACCGAGTATTACACCGACGCCGAGGCTCAGGCGCGCGAGGCCATCGAGCGGTTTCTCGACCCCGCCTGGGGCCGGCCCACGCGTGTGAGCACCTTCGTGCGTTGGGGAAGCCCCGTCGAGGCGATCGTCGCCCATGCCGTCGAGCAGCATGTCGACCTGATCGTCATCGCATCGCACGGGCGCACCGGGTTCAAGCACGCCCTGCTGGGCTCGGTCGCCGAGCGCATCGTGCGCGAGGCCCCCTGCCCCGTTCTCACCATTCGCGATCGCGACCGCCAGCGAGTGTCGACCGCGCAGGCTCAGTGAAAACGCCGTAAGGAGGGTGCCGCGCATGAGCGAGCCCGATCCCGAGTGTCGGGTCGTCTATCAGGGTCGTCGGATCGATCTCGCGCTCAAGCGGATCGTCCGCTCCGACGGGAGCACGACCGAGCGCGAGCTGGTTCTGCATCCGGGCGCGGTCGCGCTGCTGCCGATGGTCGACCAAGACCACGTCTGCCTGGTCAAGAACGAGCGATTCGCGGTCGGGAAGACCCTGCTTGAAGTGCCGGCGGGCACGATTGACCCAGGCGAACGCCCGATCGAGACCGCCCGCCGCGAGCTTGCGGAGGAGACGGGCTATACCGCGGGTCGGATCACCCTCGTCCGTGAGTGGTATGTCTCGCCGGGAGTGATGAATGAGCGCATGTTTTTGTTCCTGTGCGAGGATCTACTTGCCGGCCCTCAAGCGCTCGAGCCCGATGAGAAGATCGAGATGGTCGTGATGGAGTGGCGCGAGGCGGTAGCGCTGGCGCTCCGTGGTGCGATCGAGGATGCCAAGACGATGCTCGCTCTCCTCATCCTCGATCGCCAGCGGTCGGGGCCGTGAGTCGGGGGGACCGACCCGGCTACCGCTGTTGATACGACATTTTGCTGGGAACCAGAACCGAGTCCAGTGGTGTCAGCCCCGGCAACGGTTGATTCTCATTGTTCAGGAAGACGTCGGGATCCTGGGGTCCGATGCGTCGGGTCAGGAACCAGTGGACGCTGCCGTCGCCGAAGAGCACGTTCTGCCCGCGTCCCCCGTGGTTGGGGCTGTTGCCGGCCTTGATGGCGCGGAAGTCGTCGTGGTCGGGCTTGTCGGCCAGGACCGGTACCCGCGAGGCCAGGACCACCTCGACCGGTCCGGGAACGCCCGAGGCGTGGCGATAGCCGACGTTGTAGGCATAGTCCCAGCCCAGCATTCCTTGGTAGCGCGTGGGGTCGGTGCGGCGAATGTGGTCGACCTGGTCGAAGGAGATCAATTCCCGGCCAGCGTGGGTGCAGGGTCCATTGCAAGGGCAGTCGAGCAAGGCGGCGTTGTCGAGCACGCCCGCGTCGTGAAGGATCACGGCGAAGGTGCCAGGGTGCGCGTCGGGCCGATGCCAGGGCGGATACGGCAAAAACGGATGCAGCGACGCGTATTGAGCCAGACTGTTGCCCAACTGCTGAAGGTTGAACACGCAGCCAGCCTGATTCATGCGCTCGCGCGAGCGCTGAATGGCCGGGATCAAGGTCAGAACCCCGGCCAGGAAGATGCTCGCCGCCACTGCGAAATCCGCCCAGCGAAAAGGAACCCGGAGCGGCATCTGGTCGGTGAGCGAAGGGCGGCGGCGGTGCCGAGCCACGAAGGCGACCGTCCGCCGCGCGAGCTCGGGTGGAGGGTCGGCGACGTCGCCGTCGTCGAGCAACCGCTGCAGTGACTCCCGAAGCCGTTCCACTCGGTCCACGAGTCGAGGCTCGGCCTCGAGCGCAAGATCGATTCGCCGACGGTCCAGGATCTCATGTCGGCCCAAGGCGTAGTCAAGGATTTCGTCGTCGTTCATGGCCTCACCCATCCAAGCCGCGCTCGCTCGAACGCGCCATGGCATGAAGTTTTTCCAGGGCGGCGTGCAATCGCGACTTCACGGTTCCCACCGGGATCTTGAGGATCTCGGCGATTTCTCGATACTTCAGGTCTTGGTGGTACGCGAGGATCAGGGTTTGCCGCAGCGTTTCGGGGAGCCGCGCGATGCTGTCGCGGACCCACTGTCTACGCTCGGCGTCTTCGATGTCAGAGAGCGGGCCGTCTTGGTCGCTCACCAGAAGGTCAACCAAATTCGAGGTTTCCGAATCGCCCCGCCCTCCGACCCGTTGATCGAGACTGATCGTGGGGTGGCGCCCCGCTTTCCTGAGGGCGTCGACGGCTTGATGGGTGGCGATTGCGTACAACCAAGGGCGGAAAGGCCGCCCTTTCTCAAAGAGCCCCCGTTTGAGATGCACCTGCAAGAAGGTGTTTTGAAACACGTCCTCGGCCAGAGTCGCATCTCCCAGGTAACGATTCAAGTATCGATAGAGCTCCCGTTCGTAACGGTGGACTAGCTCGCTGAAGACGGCGGCGTGGCCTTCTTCGCGATACTGGCTCATCAGGTCTTCGTCGGCGGTCTGACCGAGGTCTTCCGCCGACTGAGAGCCCAACGCCTTAACCATGATACGTACCGCCGCGGGCAAAGGTTCAAATCGCCGGCCAAGGATGGCGAGGCCCATGCCTTCCTCGGCCTGAGCCCGCGCACAACTGTAAAGACAAGTCTAATAGGCTGTTCGGGCGAGTCAAGGGTGTAGCCGTGCCGCATCTCCCGCCCAGGCGGAGCGTCGCCGCTCGCGGAGATCCGCGCGAGGCTGCGATCCTTCGACTCGGCAAGCGGCGCGCGACGGATTACGATGAGAGGGCGGCGGGATTTCGCTTTCAAGGCCGATGGAGTATCCGAGTGCTGAATCATCAGGGACTGGAACACGTCGTCGAGGCGGCCGCGGACGAATCGAGTTCGAGGCTTCACACCTTCCGGTTGGTCATCGCGATTCTCTGGTCGGTGATGATGATGGTGATGTGCTGGCTGCCGCGCGCGATCGTCCGCGAGGTCAAGGACGGGTCGTCGTGGTTCGACATTCCTCATTTTGACAAGGTGATCCATGGCGCGATCTTCGTGGGCTTCGCGCTGCTCTGGATGCGAGCCGGCTCGGGACGTCTTCGATGGTTGTGGGTACTGGCGGCCGGCGTTTTATTTGCCGGCTTGACCGAGGTCGTTCAGGGCTTGCCGGTGGTTGGGCGCGACGCCAGTTTCGCGGACGGTTTGGCCGACGTCGTGGGCGTGCTCTTGGGCATTTTGCTTACTCCCTGGATCGAGCCGATGGCGCGCTTCATGGAGTCGTTGATCGCGAAACGGGTCGGGCTCGGGCCGAGGAGGGGCGAGCCGCTGGTTCGCGAGTCCGGTTAGATGCTGGTCTCGATTGAGCCTCCGGCGATCCGGCCGAACCCCGGCGCGAAGAGTCCCGCCCAGCGTGCGGGCGCGACGATGCCTTGATTCTTGATGGCCTGTTCCGAGGCGTCGCGAAGCGCCCGCGAGCGATCGGGATCGATCTCGCCGATACGCAAGCCGATCACATGCGCGCGAAGATTCATGCCGGCGGCGCAGTAGAGTTCCCGGGCCTTCTCGAGGTGTACGAGCGCGGCGACAGGATCCTCGCGGCAGGCGGCGACGCCGGCTCGCAGGTAAGCGGCGTGGGCGCTTGCCCAGGTTCGTCCCTCGCGCTCGAGCGCCCGCGCGTCCTCGAGCGCTGTCTTGAGCATGGCCCCGATCAGGGGCGCGCGCTCGGCCACGGCGAGGTTTGCCCGTCCACGCTGTTCACGCATGCCAATCCGCAGCATACCCACCCGTAGCAGCATGGATTTCTCATAAGGCGGCCAGATCGCCACCAGGCGCTCGAGGGCTCGGCCGACTTCGCCGCGATAGAGATCGACGTGGAACAGGGCGTCAAAGGCGGCCGCGTGTTGGAGCGTCAAGGTCCGATCCTGGCGGTCGGCGAGGATCGACTCCAACCGGGATTCGAAATCGATCGGCTCGTTGTCCATGAGTTTGACCAGGGTCATGTACAGCGTGGAGAGCATCGTGGCGGCGTAGAGGTCGCCGCGTTCGCGCGACTCGCGATAGAGCGCGAACCAGCGCCGCTTGAACTCGACGACGTCGCCGCGCTGAAACAGCGCCCACAGTGTGAAGTTGCTGATCGTGTCGCGTTCCCAGGCGACGCCCGCGCAGCGGTCGCGGAACACCCGGTCGGCGCCGTCCAGGGCGATCTGGGCATCGCGCCAGCGGCCTGTAAAGAGCGCCTGCGCGCCTGAAGCCATGGCGATCAGACCCTCAAGGTAGGGGTTGGCCAGGTCGCGGGCGATTTCTTGGGCGGCCGCGATCAGGCGGTCGACCTGGGGGTTCTGGTCGCCGGCGGTCGCTCGGTGGGCGGCTTCCATGGCCAGCGCCCGAGCGATCCGGAACGGCTCGCCGGCCTTCAGCGCGTGGAGCAGGCCGCGGGTCTGAAAGTCGGTCCCGCGCACGGGCTCGCTCATGGACAGGCCCGTACCGGCAGCCCAGCAGAGGTCGATCCGGGCGAGCTCGGGGGGGGGAATCTGCGCTTCGGATCCGCGCTTGAAGCCGAGCCCACGAAGTCGGAGCTGGAATCGGCTGCGGATGAGCGAGAGCATTGCGGATCGGGGGGTCGTGGGGGTTTTTTCGCCGAGGGGCTCGAGCAAGGCGCGGAGGATCGTCAATCCTTCGTTCACGCGGCCGCTGATCAGGAGTTGGGCCGAGGCGAGTTGCTTGAGCGCCCGAGTGGTTTCAGGGTCGGCGCTTTGGGCGGCCTCGAGATAGGCTGCCGCGGCAAGGGCGGCGCGGCCGGCGTTGGCGAGGGCGTCGGCTCGTTTGCGGCGCAGCGAGAACGAAGGGTCGTCGTGACTGGACTTGAGCTCGATCGCCGTCCCGTACAACCGGGCCGCCCGATCAAAGGCCAGCGCAGCCGCCGCCTGATCCGCCGCCTGAACGAAATAATCGCCGGCCCGTCCCGGGTCGCCCGCGCCTCGGTAGTGCTGGGCTAGCACCTCGGGATCGACCTCGCCAGGATCCTCGAGGGCCTCGGCGAGCCGCTGGTGCACCCGCGCGAGATCCTCGGGCGATAAATGCTTGACCGTCGTCTCGCGGATGCGGTCGTGATACATCTCGATCTCAGCCTGTTGGCCTTGACCCAGGCATCGGACGAGCCGTGCTGATCGCAGACTCGCAAGTGCAACCCGGCCCCCAGCTCCTAGCCGAGCGGCCTCGAAGGCGGCCATCTGGCGGATCGGCCGCCCCGAGACCGCGACGATCGCCAGCAGCCGTCGCGCGTCCTCCGGTTGTTTCCGGATCCGACCCCAGAGCACCTGATCGAGATCGAGAGCCGTGATGTCGTCCCACCGTGCGTTGGGGTCGATCATCTGAACGTGCTTGACGAGCTCGTCGATGAACAGCGGGTTGCCGCGCGATTCGCGGGCGGCCATGTGGGCCTGGGCGCGGGCGATGGCGTCGTCGCGGTCGAGAAGCGCGAGCGCGAGCTCACGTGATTCGGCGTTGGTGAGCGGTTCGACGGCCAGCTCACGACGGCCAACCGGGCTGGCGACGGCTTTTTCCAGCTCGCTGAAAAAAGATCCCTGGACCGCGTCGTCCGAGCGAAAACAGCCAATGAAGAGCAGACGCGGCGGGCGCTGACGCGAAAAAAGATCGGCCAGAAGCAGTGCGCTATCGACGTCGCCCCACTGAAGGTCGTCGATCAAGAGCACCAGCCGCTGGCGCAGGCCAATTCGCGACAACATCTCGAAAAGGGCGTCGGACGCTCGCCTGCGCAGCTCTTGGCGGTCGGGGGTCTCGGCGAGGGCCGCCCGCGCCTGGTGGACGGCCTCCACCCCCTCCAGCACTGGAAAGAGCCGTGCGAGTGACCGCACATTCTCGGGGACGAGCTCGCCGGCTTCTCGAGCAGGGAGCCGTTTGAGGTATTTCGCCAGCGCGTCGATCAGGTTGTCGAGCGCCTTGTAGGGGACTGTCTCGCGCTCATAGCAGCGGCCCGCGAGCACGACCGAGCCCCCCCGCCCGGCGACATCCTGCAGAAACGAATGGATCAACGTGGTCTTGCCAGTTCCCGTCGATCCGAAAACGTAGAGCCGCTCGCAGCCTCGGACGGAGAGACCCTGGTACAGGCTTTCCAGGATCTGGCGATGGCGGGTCCGGCCGATGATCGGAATGTGCCGATGGCGTTCAGCCAGCTTGTCGTCGGTTCCGCCGGCGTCCTGGCGGCCCGAGGCGATCGCGATCACCTCGCGTCCTCCCGGGCGTTTGACCGGCTCCCGTTCGAGAAGGGCCGCGCAGAGGTCGACCAGATCCTCGGGAAGCCCTTGCACAAGCATGTCGGCCCGGGGCGCGGGCCGCGTCCGCTTGGCGACCACGATCTCTTCGGGAGACCCCTTGAACGGTAGCTCCCCCGTGAGCGCCTCGAACAGCATCACCCCCACGCAGTACCAATCCGACGCCGCGTCGACCGCCTCCCCGGCCGCCTGCTCCGGAGACATCGCACCGATCGTCCCCACGATCTGCCGCGCGTCGGGGCCCCGGCGGCTGGCTTCTTCCAGGTCTGACGTCAGACCAAAATCCAGCAACACGATCCGGTCGTCCTCGGTCGCCAGCACGTTGGTCGGCTTCACGTCCCGGTGCAGCTTGCCCGCTTGATGAAGGGCAGTCACCCCAAGCGCAAGCTGGTGGAGAGCGCCCCGCAGCCGTGCCTCGTCGAATCCTGGGTCGCGCGAAACCCATTCCGCCACCGGTTGACCCCGCGAATCAGCTCCGACCGCCCCCGGGCTCGTTCGAGGGCGGCGGACGTAACGGATAAAGTTGCACCCTTCCACCAGCTCCATCGTGAAAAACCAGCGATCCTCGACCGCGAACAACTCATAAAGATTCACCAGGTTGGGGTGGGCGATGTCGGACAGGGAGCGAAATTCTTGCTTGAATCGCACCAGCGCGGACGGGTCGGCTCTGCGCATCGTCTTGAGCGCGACGAGCTCGCCGCGCTCCTGGTCGTACGCCTCATAGACGACCCCCATGCCGCCCGCGCCGATCCGGCGGATCAGGGTGAACCGGACCGAGTTGAGCATGGCGCGGAGGCTCTCGGCCTCCGAATGCAGGTGGTAGTCCTCGTCGAGCGCGAACGAGAGTCGTTCATGAGTTCCCACTTGATCCACGGCGGCAGTGCTTTCCCCGAGACGGGGGAGGCCTGTCGCGTCGGTCCTGGGCTCTTCGGGCCCGGCCGCCCGGCCGTGGTCGTGGTCCGGCGTGGTGGGCGTGACGTCAGACATTGGGATCGTGCCCGCCCGCGAGGCGACGTCTCCCGCCGCCAGGGTCGAGGCGTCGGGGACCCGCGCGGCCAGTCGCCGCCGAAAGTCGCGGTCGTCGTCAATCAAAGGGCGGATGAGCTCTCCACGAGCGGCGATGTCCGGGAAAGCCTTGAGATACACCCGCAGCGGCAAACCCCGACCGGACTCCCTGCGATGGCGTTGATCGATCAGCAGAACCTGGACGCGATCGACGCTGGAGGCCTGGGGAAAGGAACGCAGATACTCGAAGACGTCGCCATCCTTATCGGCCGCGAGCAGGCGGACGAATCCCTGGACGAGCTCATTCGTAAAGGAGCTCTGATCCTCTTCCATGGCCGGGTCGCCCTTCGTCCGCGCCAGGCCGGCCCCAGATCCGGGCGTCTGGTTTGCGCGGGGTGAGTTTATGGGTTCGTGGTCGCCGCCGACCCGATCGTCTCGACCCAAGTCGTGGGCTTCGAGTTCCTCGTGAGTCCCGCCAGGGTTCGCTCGCGGGATCACGCAGCGAGCGAATCACGGTCGAGTCTTACGCCCCAGGATACGGAGCGCGAGCGGTCGGGTTCAATCGCCCGCCACCCGAACGAATTGCCGGGGTGCCAGGTCGCCATCGGCGACGGCGACCGGCGGGGCGGGGCGCGAGAGGGCGGCCTGGGCGGCCAGCCGGGCCGCCTCGACGACCGGGCTCGAGAACAGCCCCAGCCCCACGGTCGCCACCACGCAGGCGGCCGCCGAGCCCAGCACAGGCCATCCGCCGCGAAGCGTGAACGCCGTCTTGGAGGGGGCGTCGACCAGATACATGATCACCACCAGTCGCAGATAATAAAACGCCCCCGCGGCCGCGCTCAGCATGCCCACGACGGCCAGGAGCAAGAAAATCCCCGAGCCGTCGCGGCGGGTGGCCGAAATGGCGGCCGTGAAAACCTCAAACTTCGCCCAGAATCCCGCCAGGGGAGGAATGCCGGCCAGCGAGAGCAAGCAGACTGCCAAGCCGAGCCCCGTCCATGGCCGGGCCCAGCCCAGCCCCGCCAGGTCGTCGATCGTCTCGACCCCCCGGCCGTCGGCCAGGACCGCGCTCAAGAGGCCAAAGACCCCCAGTGTCATCGCCGCATAGGCGACCAGGTAGAAAAGCGCGCTCTCGGTCCCGGCGAACAGGCTCCCGGGCCGGCTGTCGGTCGCGAACGCCGCGGTGATGCCGACCATGAGGTAGCCGGCGTGGGCGATCGAGGAATAGGCCAGCAAACGCTTCAGATTGGTTTGCAAGAGTGCCACGAAATTACCCCAGACCATGGTCGCCGCGGCGATGACCCAGCACAGGATCACGGCCTTTTGCAACAGGGGGTCGGTCGGCTCCTTGGTCGCGAACACGCCGGTCAGCACCCGTGCCATCGCCAGAATGCCGACCGCCTTCGGCAACCACGAAAGCAAAGCCGCGATCACGATCGGCGAACCCTGATAGACGTCGGGAGCATAAAAGTGCAAGGGTACGGCGGCCACCCTGAACGTCAGGCCGGCCAGAATGAACACGATCGCGAGCAGGCCAAGCTGAGGCTGGGGCGCGCCAGGGAGCTTTTCCAGCAGGTAGCCAATGGCCTTCAAATTGCTGAGCCCCGTCGTCCCGTACAGGAAGCCCAGCCCGTACAGGAGCAGGCTCGAGGCGAACAAGCTCAGGAAAAAGTACTTCACCGCGGCCTCGCGGCTGGCGGCGTGTCTGCGCGAGAGGTACAGGATCAAATAGGTGGGTATGCTGACGAGCTCGAGGCCGACGAAGAGCAAGACGATCTCGTTGGCCGCGGCCGTGATCATGGCGCCGGCGTTGATCACCAGCAGCGCCCCGAAAAACTCGCCCGCGCGTTCGTCGGACGGCTCTTCATGGGCCAAGCCCAGGATGACGAGCCCCGTGAGCAGGAGCACGATCCGGGCGGAGCCTGAGAGATGGTCGTTGAGCACGACCGAGCCATAGGCCTCGGTCTTGATGCTGCCCTGCGCCAGCACGTTTCCGAGCGCCAGCAGCATCGCCGCCGCGGCGATCGCGCACCAGACCTTGCGCGATTGCCTGGTGAAGGCCGAGGCGGTCATGATCGCCATGGCGGTCGCGAGCAGCACGAATTCGGGGATGAGAAATCGGGCTGCGTTGCGCGCGATTTCAATGGCCGACTGAGACATTAGCGGCGATCTCCAAGAGAAGCGGCGGGCGCGGTCGCGACCGAGGCCGACAGCACGGGCGTCCGATCGTTTTGGTCAAGCGACCGGGCGCGGGCCGGGTCGAGCCGCGCCGGGGCCGATGCGACCGCGCTTTGCGGCAAGGTCTCGACCAGGTCGACGACGGCCAGTTTGGATTGGTTCAGGAAGGGACGCGGATAAACGCCGATCAAGACGATCAGGATCATCAGCGGGGAAAGACCGGCGATTTCGTACCAGCCGACCGGGGCGACGGCCGGATGGTGACCGTTGGTTGCGTCCGTTGTGTGCCCGTGGGGCTCCTTGAGTGGCCCGAAGAGCAGCTTCCGCAGCATCCAGAGTAGGTAAGCCGCTCCCAGGATCATGCCCGTGGCCGCCAGCACGGCCGACCGCGGCGACGTCTCGAACGCCCCGGCAAGAATCGGAAACTCACCCGTGAATCCGCAGAGCAAGGGAACGGCCGCTGAACCCATCGCGGCCAGCATCAAGAAGAGCGCCAGTACGGGCAATCGACTCCACAGCCCGCCCAGATCGGCGAGCTGGCGCGTGTGATAGCGGTCGTAGATCATTCCCACGCAGGCGAAAAGAGCCCCCGTCGTGAGCCCGTGGTTGATCTGCTGGATGACCGCGCCGTCGAGCCCGGTGGCGTTCATCGCGAAGATCCCCAGCACGATGAACCCCATATGGCTGACCGAGCTATACGCCACCAGCCGCTTGACGTCGGTCTGCGCGAGCGCGGCCAGCGCGCCGTAAATCACGCCGGCCACCGCGAGGGTCGCGATCAAGGGAAAAAGCGCAGCCGAGCCCAGGGGCGTCATCGCCAGATTGAACCGCATGAGGCCGTAGGTCCCAACCTTGAGCAGCACTCCGGCGAGCACGATCGAGCCCGCCGTCGGGGCCTCGACGTGGGCCAGCGGCAGCCACGTGTGAAAGGGAAACATCGGCACCTTGATCGCGAACCCGGCGAACAGCAGCAGGAAGATCAAGACCTGGGGGCTGGTCCACGAGTTGGTCTTGTACCAATCATCCCACTGGACGACGGCCAGCCCGCTCGTGAGCTCGGGGATCGAGAACGTGAGCACGTGTCCCCGCGAATACAGATAGTTGACCGCGACCAGCGAGATCACGCCCAGCAGGGTGAGCAGGCTGCCGGCCAGGGTGTAAAGAAAGAACGTGACGGCCGCTTTCTTGCGCTTGGGGCCGCCCCAGAGCCCGATCAGGAAGAAGAGCGGGATCAGCGTGAATTCAAAGAAGACGTAGAACAGCACCACGTCCAGGCTGGCGAACAGGCCCAGGAGCCCGGTCTGCAGGGCCAGCAAGAAGCCATAGTACTGCGGCGCCCGGTCCGAGACCGATTCCCACGAGGAGCAGACGGCCGTGATCATGAGCAGCGAGGTCAGCACGAACAACCACAGCGAGAGCCCGTCCAGCCCGAAGGCCACGCGGATGTCGGTTTTCGCGATCCAGGCCCAGCCGTAGTGCCCGTCCAGGGTCTGAAATGCAAACTGGGGCCCGCGGATTTCCGGCCGGAACCCCACCAGCAGGACCAGGCTCAGGCCTAGCGTGACCACGACCGCGCCGAGCGCGATCTTGCGGGCCTGATCGCGGTCAAGCCCGGGCGCGAGCGCCGTCGCCAGCCCGGCGATGAGGGGGATCAAGATCGTGATCACAAGCAGAGTCGCCATCCATTCGTCCTCGTCGGTTTCGCCAGCCTGGGTTCAGTGATTCAAAAGAGCATCAGGATCAAAAGCAGCGCGACCACCGTGAGCGCCGATAGGGCCGCATACGATTGAAGCAGCCCATTCTGATAACGCGCGAGCAGGTTCTTACCGAGCCACCGGGGCAGCCGGGCCGTGCCGAGCACCAGCTGATCGACCAGGTAATCGTCGAGGAACTCGCAGAGGATCGCCAGCCGGCGGATCGGCCGCACCACGATGATGTCGTAGAATTCGTCGACCTTGAACTTGCTGAGCGAGGCCTCGTAAAGCGGCTTGAACCGCTTGGCGAGGTCGCCCGGGATCGGGTTGGGCTCGGCGTACAGCTTGTATCCCAGGCCGATGCCGGCCAGGCCCGCCAGCGTGCCCAGGAACGCCGTTCCCCACGCGAAGCCGTGCTCGCCCCCCTCTAACTGTTCGAACCAGAGCATCGCTTCGATCTTGTGCGCGAACCACTCGCTGGGCCCGCCAAAGGGCCAGGATCCCAGGCAGACGACGCCGATCAAGATCGTGCACGCCGCCAGTGCGATGAGCGGATAGGTCATGATCGGGGGCGATTCATGGCCGATGTCGTGTCCGTGTCCGTGGGCGTCGTGGTGATCGCCGCCGTGGGCTTGGGCGTCGTGGTCGACCGGGGGCGCTCCGGGATCGTCCGCGCTCGGCAGCTTTTCAGGCCCCCAGAAGGTCCAGAAAAACGCCCGCGCCGTGTAGAAGGCCGTGAGGAACGCGGTGAACAGGGCCAGCCAGTAAATCAGCCCGTAGACCCAGCCCGCGTCTTCCGAGACATGGGCGGCCGTCCCCAGCGCGAGCAGGATCTCGTCCTTGCTGAAGAACCCCGCCAGAGGGAAGATCCCCGCCAGGGCGAGCCCTCCCACGGCGAAGGTCGCGCAGGTGATGGGGAGTCGATGGCGGAGCCCGCCAAACCGCCGCATGTCAATCACGTCGCCCATGGCGTGCATCACGCTGCCGGCCGCCAGGAACAACAGCGCCTTGAAAAAAGCATGGGTGAACAGGTGAAAGATCGCCGCCACGACCGCGAGCTGGGCGACGTCGCCGACCCCCGCGCCCAGGGCCATGAACATGTAGCCGAGCTGGCTCACCGTGGAATAGGCGAGCACGCGTTTGAGATCGGTCTGGGTCACGGCGATCGCGGCCGACAAAAGCGCGGTCGCGCAGCCGGTGATCGCGACCAGGAGTTGCACTCCAGGGGCGTAGACGAGCAAGGGGGTCGACCGGGCGATCAGATAAACGCCGGCCGTGACCATGGTCGCGGCGTGGATCAGGGCCGACACGGGCGTGGGGCCCTCCATCGCGTCCGGGAGCCACACATAAAGCGGGATCTGGGCGCTCTTGGCCGTGGCCGCCCAGAACAGCAGGAGCGCGATTCCCACGATCGCGTAGTGGGGCGTCGTCTCGAGCATGCCCGTGCTCAGGATCGTGTCGTAGCTCAGGTCGTTGCCAGGGGCGATCGTCCACATCCAGAAAATGGCGATCGCGAACCCGAAGTCGCCCATGCGGTTGACCAGGAACGCCTTCATCGCCGCGGCGGCCGCGGTGGGCCGGGTGTACCAGAAGCCAATCAAGAGATAGCTGCACACGCCCACGCCTTCCCAGAAGACGTAGGTCAACACGAAATGATTGGAGAGCACGAGTCCGGTCATCGAGAACACGAACAGGCCGATCAGAGCGAAGAACCGGGAGTAGCCCGGGTCGCCCTTCATGTAGCCGGCCGCGAACACGGCCACCAGGGTCGAGACGAAGGTCACCATCGAGAGCATCACGGTCGTGAGCCCGTCGACGCGGAATTCGAGGGGCGTGTCGAAATTGGTGATCGTCAGCCACGACCCGACGAAGACCTTGGCTTCGGGGCTCGCGGCCAGCAGGGCGCCCAGCGAGACCAGGAACGCCAGCCCAATGCCCGCGATCACGGGGATGTGCGACTCGAGCCGCGTCCGCTTGGGGCCCAGGGCGGCGAGCCCCGCCCCAATGAGGGGCAAGAGCGGGATCAGCCAGGCGCTTTTGATCAGGAATCCAGCCACGAAACCAACTCCTCAAGGTTCTCGGTCGCTCACGATCCAATCCCAGGGCCGACTCGCGTCGCGCGTGGGGCGAGGATCAGGTTCTTCGCTCGATCGCCTGGGCGGCCGCGTGTTCCGGCTCGAGCCCCGCCGTGATCAATCGCGGGTACGACTCAGGCCCGGGGGCGGCCGCCACCGGCTCGGCCGTCGACTCGGACGTCTCGACCTCCGGCAGGTCGGCCTCGTGGATCTCGTTCCAGAGCGTCACGTCCAGCGACGACCGCCGGTTGTACAAGATGACGACCAGGGCCAGTGCGATCGACGCCTCGCACGCCGCCACCGTCAAGATCACGATCGTGAAGATCTGCCCGGTCCAGGTGCCGTGGTAGCGGCCCAGGGCGATGAGGCCCAGCATCGTCCCTTGCAGCATCAGCTCGATCGATAAAAACATGACGATCAAATTGCGCCTGGTCAGGAAGCCCAGCATGCCCAGACAGAACAGAACCGCCCCCACCAGGAGATAGTTCCGCAGGACGTCCAGCGAAAAGAGTTCAGGGCTGGTCAGCGTTTGCACGATCGGATTGTCGGTCATCGGCTCTAGGATTCCCGTCAGGCTTTGATGCGGTTCGTTGAGTTTCGACTCGCGAGACGTCTAGGTGGATCATCGCGCCCGCTCACGGCGCGACGCTCTTGGGCCCCATCCCCGCGCCCGGCGGCTTGGGGTTCGCGATGGCCACGGCGGCGATCAGGGCCACGAACAAGAGCACTCCAGAAAGGCCGGCGGTCACCAGATGGTCGGTGTAAAGCGCCTCCCCCAGCCCGGCCACGTTGAGTTTTTCCCGCCCTTCTTCGTCCTCGATCCGGTTGGTCGAAGGGGACGCCCCGGCGATCACCGTCAGCAGATCGCTCGACTTGCGCAGCTTGTAGCGCGCGACCAGGAATTCGGTCCGGCCCAGGGTCGCCTCGGCGCGCACTTGTTGCTCGCGGGTCTCAATGGGACCGGTTTTCTCGGTCTGGATCGAGCCCAGCGCCGTCAGCAGGCACCACAAGAGCGTGAAGCAGGCGAGCGCGGCCGCTCCAGGCGCGTGGGCGGCCCGGTCGTAGGCCGCCTTGCCCTCCATCTGGGCCAGCATGATCACGAACAGGAACATGACGACGATCGCGCCGGCGTAGACGATGACGGTCCCCGCGGCCAGGAACGGCGCTCCGGCCAGCAGGAACAGACCCGCGGTCGAGATCACCACGGCGGCGAACCACAAAGCGCTATGAATCGGGTCGCGCGAAGTGGTCATCAGCACGGCCGCCACGATTGCCGTCGTGGCGAAGAGATCGAAAAACGACGTCACGATGAAGTCGCCCATTGGGCTCAGGAACGGATAGAACAACACGAGCCCCAGCACGGCCGCCTGGAAGCCGGCCTTGTGCAAGAGCGCGGGCCGGGCGCGGCCGTGCCTGCCGGGCAACATCAAATAAGCGCCCACCCCGCCCAGGAGGGCGACGAGAGCAGCCAGGAGAGCGGTAGTCGTGATCATGGGCTCTGGGTCTTTGGGGTCGAGGGACGTAGGCCGGTCGAGGAAACCACGACGCTTACTTCGGGCCGGGGCCCTGAGCGGGAAGCGCCGTCGTGTGCAACGTGGGCGGGTCCGCCGGCGGTCGGCCGTAACGCATGGGCTCTTGCTCGCGAGTGGCGTCAAACACCGAGAGCAGCTTGGCCTTGTCGAAAATCATCTGCTCGCGCGAGAGCCCCGTAAGATCGTAGAGCCCCGTGAGCTCGATCGCCTCAACCGGGCAGGCCTCCTCGCACATGCCGCAATAAATACAGCGCAATTCGTCGATGACGAAACTCTCGGGGTATTTCTCGCGGTCGGGCCAGGCCTCGGGGGCGGTCGCGCCCACGATGTCGATGCAATGCGCAGGGCAGGCGGTGGCGCAGAGCATGCAGGCCACGCACTTCACTCGCCCCTCCTCGTCTCGGTTGAGCCGGTGCACGCCCCGGTAGTTCGGGCTCGGCACGTGCTGGTCCTCGGGGTATTGCACCGTGATCGCCTTGCCCCCGAACATCACCCCGGCGATGTGCCGGGCCGTCACGCCCAGCCCCACCGCGATCGCGGGCAGGAAAAACCGGTCCGCCAGCGACAGCTCGACGGGCCTTATGCGCTTCAGGTTGGGATCGTCGGCTCGCACGCGTCTAGCACCTCGAGAAAGCGTCGGTTGGTTCCAGCAAAGTCGTCAAATCAGGCAGGCCGCCAAACGGGCTCAGCCCCGGATCATCTGCAGGATCACGGCCGTCACGGTCAGGTTCAAAAGCGCCAGCGGTATCAGCGACTTCCAGGCCAGATCCATGAGCTGGTCGTAGCGAAACCGCGGCAGCGTCCAGCGAATCCACATCATGAACAGGATCACGCCCAGGGTCTTGAGCGAAAAGACCGTCAGTTACACGACCGCCGCCACCAGGCCGACCTGGTCGTAGTGCAAATTCACGAACGGCAGATCCCAGCCGCCCAGGAACAGAATCACCGTGAGCGCGCTCACTGTGATGACGTGAACATATTCGCCAAGGAAGAACATACCGAATTTCATTCCCGAGTACTCGGTGTGGAACCCGCCGACCAGCTCTTGCTCGGCTTCCGGCAGGTCGAACGGGAGCCGGTTGGTCTCGGCGAAGCCGCTCACCAGGAAGATGAGAAACCCGATCGGCGAGGCAAGGATCCCCCAGACGTGCTCGTCTTGCCACTTGATGATCGCGTTCAGGTCGAGCGACCCCGCCAGGAGCACGATGCCCAGGATCGACAGGCCGAGCGGGATTTCGTAGCTGATCAACTGGGCGCTCGAGCGCAGGCCGCCGAAGAACGAGTATTTGTTATTGGACGCCCAGCCGGCGAGGATCACGCCGTAGACGGCCAGGCTGCTGACGGCGAAGACCCAGACGATGCCGATGTCCAGATACGGGGCGATCTGGAAGTCCATGATCTGGTCGGGCCCGACGGGTCCGAACGGGACGACGGCGAACCCCAGCAAGGCGGCGACGATGGCGATCACCGGGGCCAGGATGTAGAGCGGCTTGTTGACGTAGCCGGGGACGACGCCTTCCTTGAGCATCATCTTGGCGCCGTCGGCCAGGGGTTGGAGCAGGCCCTCGGGGACGCCGAACTCACGCCCGCAGCGGTTGGGGCCGATGCGATCCTGGGCGAAGGCGGCGACCTTGCGCTCGACCCAGATGAGATAGGCCACCGCCCCCATGAGCACGTTCGCCACCACGAAAATCTTGATCAGGATGCCGATCAGGAGCATGAATCGCTTCCTCTGAGTTACTCTCGCCAGCCCGCGGACAGAATAGCAGACTTCGCGTCCTCGATCACTCCCCTACCGCGCCCGCGCGGCCCCCTGGGCGACGAACCAACTGTCGACGAACGGCGGCGGGAACGGCCCCGCCGGCGCGTGATCGACCCCCGCCAGAAGCACGCCGTACTCGGGGAGCTTGCCCCCATGAGCCGTCGCGAAGGCGGGGATCTCGGCGGCCATCTCGGCCAGAACCTCGCTCGACCGGACCGGGTTCCCCGGGCGGTCGAGCAGGATCGCCGCCAGGTCCAGGTCGGGGAGCGAGCCCTCGCGGGGGGGCAGCGAGGCCGCGGAATACTGCAATCTGCCGTCGGCGTTCACGTAGCCGCCGGCCTTCTCGGCGAAGGTCGCCCCAGCCAGCACGACGTCGGCCGCCTGGGCCAGGGGCGTCAGGATCGAATCTTGCACCACCACGAAATCCAGCTTGGCCCTGATCGCGTCGCTCTCGGCCTGATCGATCCAGGGCTCGACCGCGCTCGACGCCGCGTAGAGCGCCCGGAACTCGCCCCCCTTGACCCGATCCAGGAGCGCCTCGAACGAGTGAACCTTGCCCTCGAGATGCTCAAGCACGGCCGCCACGCCGAGGCGGTTGGGGGCCTTCTCAGCGCGGATCTTGAACGGCCGGCAGACCACGAAGCTCGCGTCGCCGGTCCGGCCCTCGATCGGGTCCGGAGTGAATGTCTGGTCCGCGCCCCGCGTGGGGATCGGGCCCATCGCCAGCACGTTCGCCGGGTTGAGCGCCTTCAGGTAGCGGCCCAGCAAGTACGCCTCTTCGACGGTCAAGAACGGCGACAGCACGCCGGCGATCTTGCCCCCCGCCGCGACCGTCTCCCTGAGCCGGTCGGCGACCACCCGGAGCGCTTCCCCCGTGGTCGCTTTCTTGTGATCGTTTCCCGTCTTCAGATACATCGCTCCCAGCAGGTCGGGCTTGTTCGCCGCCTTGTACGAGTACCGCCCCTCGTCGCAGATCCAGAAGTCGTTGACGTGCGGGTTGTGCCGGGGCTTGTACCGCCAGAGCGCCCCCCGATTCTCCTCGGCGCTCACGTTGCAGCCGGTCGCGCAGCCGGTGCAGACGGCGTCGTGCTTCGAGAGGAACCAGGCCCGTTGCTTGTGCAGGAAATCCTTATCCAGAAGTGCTCCCACCGGGCAGATGTCGACGACGTTGGCCGCCAGCGGGTTCTCGACGGGCAGGCCGGGGAAGATGTCGATCTCGGCGTGCGAGCCCCTCCGCGTCACCTGTAATTCACCAGTCCGGGTGATCTCGCGGGTGAATCGCACGCACCGCGTGCACATGATGCAACGGTCGGTGTTGAGCTGAATCCCGTCGGACACCTCCTTGCGGGGGTTGACCGAGCGCTCTTCCACGAACCGGTGCACCGACTGCCCATGGTGAAAGCTGTAGTCTTGCAGGCCGCACTCGCCGGCCTGGTCGCAGACCGGGCAATCGAGGGGATGGTTCAGAAGCAAGTATTCCATGACCATGCGCTGATGTTCCTTGACCTTCGCGCTATTGGTCACGAGCACGGTCAGATCCTTGGCGGGCGTCTGGCAGCCGGGGACGAGCTTGGGCAGGAGCTTGATCTCGCCGGTCTTGGGATCCTTGGCGCCGACCTCGATCTCGCACATCCGGCAGTTGGCGACGACCGACAGGGCCGGGTGCCAGCAATAGTAGGGGATCTCGACCCCGACCCGCTGCGCCATCTGGATGGCGTTGAGTTTTTCTCCCTCGGGGATCGGGTATTCGACGTTGTTGATGATGATGGTCGCCATCGGGGTACTCGTGGGCCAGTCCAAGGAATGCGGGTCTCGGACGAGAAGTCTCTTGAGGGGCGTCGCCAGGGATCGTTCGCGAGCCCGCCGGCGTCGGCGGAACCCGCGGGGCCGGGATCTTTACATGCGCGGCTCGCCGCGGCCGGGTTCCAGCCGGGCCGCCGCGGGCAGCACCGAAAGCTGAAGGCTCGCGGCGTCCAGGTCGGCGCGCAGCCCGTGGGCGATTCGCTCCTGGAGCGGGGTGGGCGCGGCCGCGATGCTCTTCTTGGCCTTGATATAGTCCTCGAATTCCCCGCGGTACTTGACGATCGCGTTTTTCACCGGCCAGGCCGCCCCGTCGGCCAGGCCGCAGATCGTGGTGCCGGGGATGATGCCCATGTTTTCCGCCATGTGCAGCATCACGTCAAGATCCTCGATCCGTCCGCCGCCGGCCTTGATGCGCTTGATCGTCTTGTAGAACCAGCTCGTCCCCTCGCGGCACGGCGTGCACTGGCCGCAGCTCTCGTGGGCGAAGAACCGGCACGTGTTGTACAGATAGTCGACGATCGAGGTCTGGTCGTCCATCACGGTGACGGCGGCCGTCCCCAGGCCCAGGCAACCGGGCTCGCGCAGGCTCTCGAAATCGAGCGGGACGTCGAGCTCGCTCGCGGACAGCAGCCCCATGCTGATCCCCCCCGGCACCGCCATCTTGGCCTTGCGCCCTTTCCACACGCCCCCGGCGTGGTCCTCGATCAGGGTCCGCGTGCTCACCCCCAGCGGGAGCTCGACGCAGACCTGCTTCTCGACGTGCCCCGACACGCAATAGAGCTTGGGCCCGTGGCTCTTGGGCGGGCCGATCGACTTGAACCACGCCGCCCCGCGGGTCACGATGTGGGGAACGCAGCACAACGTCTCGACGTTGTTCACCACCGTCGGCTTGCGAAACGCCCCCTCGATGGCCGGAAACGGCGGCTTGATCCGCGGCCAGCCCCGCTTCCCCTCGAGGCTCTCGATCAGCCCCGTCTCCTCGCCGCAAATATAAGCGCCCGCCCCTTGGTGCAGCCAGATCTCCAGATCGAAGCCCGACCCCTGGATGTTCCGCCCCAGCCACCCCGCCGCCCGCGCCTCGGCGATCGCCCGCTCCAGGATCCGGTACGACTCGATGTATTCGTAACGCAGGTAGAGATACGCCGTCCGAGCCCGCGTCGCGAAGCACGAGATCAGGATCCCCTCGATCAACTGATGAGGATCTTTTTCCATGAGCAGCCGGTTATTGAACGTCGCCGGCTCGCTCTCGTCGGCGTTGATGCACATGAGCGTTTCCTTCCGGCCCTT
>DAIDHE010000135.1 GCA_027459775.1 Planctomycetales bacterium
AGTACAATCGATTGCGCGCGTTCACCTTGATCGAGCTCCTGGTCGTGATCGCGATCATCTCGGTCTTGATCGCCCTGTTGCTGCCGGCCGTCCAGGCGGCGCGCGAGGCCGCCCGCCGCTCCCAGTGCTGCAACAACCTGATGCAGCTCGGGGTCGCCTTGCAGAATTACGAATCGTCGAACGAGACCCTGCCGCCGGGCGTAGTCGGCGCCAAGGGCCCGATCCTCGACCAGCCGGTGGGCTACGGCTATGGCTGGCTGACCCAGCTCTTGCCGCACATGGAGCTCAAGAATATCTACAACCACTTCAACCTGAGCGTCGGGCTGTACCAGGTTGAGAACTCGACCACCCGGACGTCGCTGGTGAAGAGCTTTTTGTGCCCGACCGACAGCGGCGCGAACCGGGGCTCGACCAACATCCCGCTCACCAATTACGTCGGCTGCCACTCGGGGACCGAGGTTCCCATCGACGCCAACAATACCGGCGTCTTGTTCCTCAACAGCGCGATCGGCTATTCGGACATCCACGACGGCTCGTCGCAGACGATTTTCGCCGGCGAAAAGCTCAACGACGGCCTGGGCCAGGGCTGGGCCTCGGGCACCCGCGCCAGCCTGCGCAACACCGGCTCGGCCATCAACCGCCAGCTCAGCCCAAACACCGTGCTGGTCGGGCGAGTGGTTCCTCAGGGACAGCCAGAAGCCGCCGCCAAAACGGCCGCGAGCGACGAGGGCGAGTCCCGCGCATTTGTCGGTGGCTTCTCGAGCCGGCACCCGGGCGGGTCCAATTCCTTGTTCGGCGACGGCTCGGTCCGGTTCCTCAAGAATTCGATCTCGCCGTCGATCCTGTCGCTGCTCGGCAGCCGCGCCGACGGCGAGTACGTCGACTCCAACAAGTTCTGATCCGTCGTGCTAGGATCACATGCTCACGACTTTTTGTGTGTTTCTCGAGGCGGCCCTCCATGAATCGTCGATCCGGTTTCACCTTGCTCGAGCTCCTGGTGGTCGTGGCGATCATCGCGATCTTGATCGCGCTTCTGCTGCCGGCGATCCAGTCGATCCGCGAGCGGGCGCGGAGCACGTATTGCGCCAACAACCTGATGCAGATCGGGATGGCGCTCGCCAATTACGCGTCCGTGCACTCGGTCTTGCCGCCGGGCGTGGTGGACGTGAAGGGCCCGGTCCTGAACGTCCCCTCGGGCTATCACCACTCGTGGACCGTCCAGATCCTGCCGTTCCTGGGCCTCGAGAACATTTACCGGCATATCGACATAAACCGCGGCGTCTATGACGAGAGCAACCAGACCGTCCTGGACTCCACGATCGCGACATTCCTCTGCCCGTCCAATCCCTTGCCTGGCCAGACGAATTACGCTGGCTGCCACAACGACGTCGAGGCCGCCATCGACGCCGACAACAAGGGCGTGCTCTATCTGAACAGCCACATTCGCCTGGACGAGATCCCCGACGGTACCTCGCACACGATCCTGGCTGGCGAGCTCAAGCGGGCGACGCCGTCGTTCGGCTGGTCGTCGGGCACGCGCTCGAGCCTGCGCAACACCGGCAGCCCGATCAACGCCAAGGATCCCGTCCCGACGACCGGCTTCGGCTCGCCCGGGACGTCGCCTGGCCGCGATTTCGCCGGGGTGCAGGCGCTCACCGAACAAGGCGTCCTGGCGCTGGACTTCGTGGGCGGATACTCGGCATGGCATCCCGACGGCGCGAACTTCCTCTTGTGCGACGGCTCGGCGAGATTCCTCAAGCACTCGATCGACACCATCGTCTACCGCCGGCTGGGCAACCGCTCCGACGGCGAGGTCGTGGGTGACGACGCCTATTAGACTCGCCACGCACAGGAATCGCTCAATGAGGGCATATCGCATGCTCACGCGAGCGGCGCCCAAGCCTGGAACAAGCGCCCGGAGACGAGGTTACTCCGTCGTCGAGGTCATGGTCGCCGTGGCGATCATGTCGATCTTGATCGCGCTGCTGTTGCCGGCGATCCAGGCGATCCACCAGCAGGCGCGGAGCACCCAATGCGCCAACAACCTGATGCAAATCGGGCTGGCGCTCGCCAATTACGCGTCGACGCACTCGGTCTTGCCGCCAGGCGTGGTGGACGCCCAGGGGCCGATCAAGAACCTTCCGAGCGGCTGCCACCATTCGTGGACCGTCCAGATTCTGCCCTACCTGGGGCTCGAGAACATTTACCGGCATATCGACATGAAACGCGGCGTCTACGACGCGAGCAACCAGACGGCCCTGGACGCGCGGATCGCGGTCTTTCTGTGCCCGGCGAGCGCCCTCCCCGGGCCATCCAATTACGCCGGCTGCCATCACCACGTCGAGGCCGCCATCGACGCCCAAAACCACGGCGTGCTCTACTTGAACAGCCACGTCCGCCTGGACGAGATCCCCGACGGCTCGTCGCGCACGATCCTGGCCGGCGAGTTCGCGTCCGGGATGTCGTCGCTGGGCTGGGCGTCGGGCACGCGCTCGAGCCTGCGCAACACCGGCGCAACCATCAATATCGGCGATTGGCCCGCGGGTTCCAGCTTTCACCCGCCGTCAAAATGGAACTCGCGGGATATCCCGGGAGTGGCCGCGCTCGTCAAGTCGGGGGCCTTGCCGCTCGGCTTCGTGGGCGGATTCTCGTCGTTCCATCCCGACGGCGCGAACTTCCTTTTTTGCGACGGCTCAGCGCGGTTCCTCAAGCAATCGATCGACGCCGCCGTCTACCGCCGGCTGGGCGACCGGGCCGACGGCGATATCGTGGGCGACGACGCCTATTGATACGTCAGGAAGTCGATGGCAAGCCTTGTTCCAGAGCGTTCGATGAAGGTGGTGTCCATGTTCACACAAGTCGGCCGCAACCCTGGGGAGAGCCCCCGGCGCGGCGGTTTTACTCTGATCGAGCTCCTGGTCGTGATCGCGATCATCGCGATCCTGATCGCGCTGCTGTTGCCGGCGATCCAGGCGATCCGCGAGCGGGCGCGAAGCACGCAATGCGCCAACAACCTGATGCAGCTCGGGCTGACGTTCGCCAATTACGCCTCGACGCACGCGGTCTTGCCTCCCGGCGTGGTGAACGCCAAGGGCCCGATCCTGAACGTCCCCTCGGGCTATCACCACTCGTGGGCCGTCCAGATCCTGCCCTATCTGGGGCTCAAAACTATTTATGAACAGATCAACATCGACAGCGGCGTTTACGACCCGGCCAACCAGACGGTCCTGAACGTCACGATCTCGACGTTCATCTGCCCATCGAACTCCAGGCGCGGGCCGTCGAACTACGTCGGCTGCCACCACGATCTCGAGGCCGCCATCGACTCCGGCAACCACGGCGTGCTCTATCTGAACAGCCACGTCCGTCTGGACGAGATCCCCGATGGCGCATCGCACACGATCCTGCTCGGCGAATACCTCTCGGGCGCTCCCTCGCTCGGCTGGGCGTCGGGCACCCGCTCGACACTGCGAAACACGGGCATGCCAATCAACATTGAAGATTCGCCGATCGCCCCCGCCGTCCCACCGCCGATCCCGACCTTCGAGCGCGATCTCGCGGGGGTCGAGGGGCTCACCTCCTCCGGCGAATTGCCGTTGGAATTCGTCGGCGGGTTTTCCTCGAACCATCCTGGAGGCGCGAACTTTCTCTTCTGCGACGGCGCAGTCCGCTTTCTCAGACGCTCGATCGAAGCCGCGACCTACCGCCGGCTCGGCAACCGGGCCGACGGCGAGGTCGTGGGCGACGATGCCTACTGAAGAGGATCCCGACCGACACGGCGGATTCGCCGAGTGCAACGGCCATCCCGATCAAGCCGGTATTCCCTCCGCAAGTCCGCCTGTCGCCGTGGCTCTTCCGTGTGCTTGGCCAGCGCTTATCTGCCGCCCCTGCTTCTTGGTCCGCCCTCCATCCGTCTCTCTCTCTGCCGGACTGCTCTCGGTCTTTCTCCTCTCTGCGTCTCCGTGGTTCATCCGTCCGCTTGATGAGACGGTTACGACTCGATAACTTGGGCTCGCTCGGGTATGGTGTTAGCTATGCCCCGATTGACGTTCCTGGGTGTCGAGGTTCCGTATGCCGATCCGCTCTGGCATCCTGTTTCTGCTCATGGCCGCGGCAGCGGGTCCGCTCGCCGCGGCGCCGCCTGACAACGCACCGAGCTACTCCGTCGACCCCGCCTCGATCGAGCGCCTGGGCCCCGCCTGGCGCAGGCCCCAGGCAGGCTGGATCGTGCTGCACATTGAGGGCCAGCCCTACGACCGCGGCTACCAGCACGGCCGCCTGCTCGCCACCGAGATCGCCGGCTATCTCCACGACCTCGCGATCTACAGAAGCCCAAACGCACCCGGCGACGCATGGCGCGATCTCAGGCTCATCGCCGACGCCGTCTTCCTGCGCAAGTTCGCCCCCGAATTGCTCGAGGAAATGAAAGGCATCGCCGACGGCGCGGCCGCCGCGGGCGCGACCTTCCTCGGCCGGCCGCTCGACCTGCTCGACATCGTCACCCTGAACGCCGACGTCGAGACCACGTTCCTGGATGACGCCCTGGAATCGACCCCCCACGGCCTCGAGGGCCGGCGGTTCGCCGAGCCCGCCGAGCGCCCCCGCCGCCCGCCCGCCGAATCTCACTGCTCGGCCTTCGCCGCCACCGGCCCAGCCACCGCCGACGGCCAGATCGTGATCGGCCACATCACCATGTGGAATCTCTTTCACGCATCCCATTACAACGTCTGGCTCGACGTGAAGCCCAGCCGCGGCCGCCGCGTGATGATGCAGACCTACCCCGGCGGCATCATGAGCGGGCTCGA
>DAIDHE010000159.1 GCA_027459775.1 Planctomycetales bacterium
CAAGGACGGATCCCCCTCGATTCAGGTCAGGGACAAGCATGGCAAGACCCGGATCGCCCTCTTCATCGTCAACGAAGAGCCGGTCTTCGCGCTCCAGGACAGCGCGGCCACGATGCGCGCCACCTGGCGGCTTCTGGCCAACGGGACTCCCGTGCTTACCTTCCATGACGTGGACGCCAATCCGAGGCTCGTCTTCCAGACCGACGCCCAAGGCAAGCCGGCGATCCAGTTCCTCGACGCGACCGGGAAGGTCTCGCGCGAGCTGAAATAAGCCGCGAAGGGATCGGCAATCGCCTCGCCTTGGCCTTTGGACGAGGAATTCTCTCGTCGGAATCGGCCCCATCGCGTAAAATTCAACCGTTGTTGAAGAGCCGACGCGCGAGGGCGGGCCCCATGAACTGTCGCGATTCAAGAGGCGATCCAGGGTTGGCCGCGATCGTGCGCGGGGCCTTGATCGGCTTTTTCCTTGCGGCGGGATGGTGCGATCCGACGGCGCGGGCTGAAGACAAGGACCAGACGTCCGTCGAGTTCTTCGAAAAGAATGTACGCCCGATCTTGTCGGCGCGGTGTCTCGGGTGCCACGGGCCCGAGAAGCACAAAGGGGGCCTGCGGCTGGATTCGCGGCAGGGGCTCATGGCCGGTGGGACGTCGGGTCCGGCGGTCGTGCCCGGCAATCCCGACGAAAGCGCTCTGGTCGACGCCGTCAATTACGGCGAAGCGTACCAGATGCCCCCCAAATCCAAACTCCCCGCCCACGAGATCGCCACCCTGACCGACTGGGTCAAGCGCGGAGCGCCCTGGGGCTTCGATACCACGGCTAGCGAGGGAAAGGCCGCCGCGCCGGGCGATCGGCTGTCGGCGGCCGAGTTTCAAGAGCGGGCGAAATTCTGGTGCTTTCAGCCGATCAAGCCAGCCCGTCCGCCGCGATCGAGCCCCGCCCGAGCGGGCTGGGCGCGAAACCCGATCGACGCCTTTCTGCTCGCGGCCATGAACGACCATGGGCTCGAGCCGGCCCCCGAGGCCGATCGCCGCGTGCTCGCCCGGCGGCTTGCGTTCGATTTGCTCGGGTTGCCCCCCGATCCCGAGCTGGTCGCCGCGTTCCTGGCCGACCCCGCGCCCGATGCTTATGAAAAACTGGTCGAGCGGCTGCTCGCGAGCCCCCATTTCGGCGAGCGCCAGGGGCGGCACTGGCTCGACCTCGTGCGCTACGCCGAAACGTCGGGTCATGAATTTGATTATGACATCCCAGGTGCGTGGGCATATCGCGATTACGTCGTCCGAGCCCTGAACGCCGACGTTCCGTTCGACCGATTCACGACCGAGCATCTGGCCGGCGACCTTCTGGCCGACCCGCGGCGCCGCCCCGGCACGGGCTCGAACGAGTCGATCCTGGCCACCGCGTTTTTCTTCCTCGGCGAGGGCACCCACTCGCCCGTCGACGTGCGCGAGGAAGAGATGCGCAGAATCGACAATCAAATTGATGTGATCTCCAAGACCTTCCTGGGCCTCACGCTCGCCTGCGCGCGCTGCCACGACCACAAGTTCGACCCGATCAGGACCAACGACTATTACGCGATGGCCGGCTTCCTGCGCGGTACGCGAATCCAGCACGCGGTGATCGATGCGCCCGAGCGGAGGAAGAGCGTGATCGAGCGGATCCGATCCCTGAACCAGGCCGTCGTCGATCGCGCGCTCGAGGCCAGGGGGGCGCGGATTGAGCCCTCGCGGCGGGGGCTCGGGGGTGAGAACGGCGAGCTGTTCGAGGATTTCTCGAGGCCGTCGTACGAGGGCTGGTTCGTCTCGGGCGATGCGTTTGGCGATCGACCCAGCCAGGCGGGCGATGCGCGGTTGGCGTGGACCGCGCCTGGGCCGCGGCTCGTCGCGGTCGAGCCCGGAATCGCACACAGCGGCCTGGTCGCCGACGGGCTCGCCGGCGCGATCCGGTCGCGAAGCTTTATCATCACAAAACGCTATGTTCACGCGCGGGCGATGGGGCGAGGCGGGCGCGTGGCCGCGATCGTCGACAATTTCGAGAAGATCCGGGATCCGATCTATGGCGGGCTCGCGCGCGGGGTCGAATACGGCGACCAATGGCGGTGGCTGACCCTCGATCTCGAGATGTGGAAAGGCCAGACGGCCTACCTCGAGATCGCCGACGGCACGGTCGCCGATTTCAACG
>DAIDHE010000162.1 GCA_027459775.1 Planctomycetales bacterium
TTGCGCGGCGCGTGGGTTTCGTCTGGTGAACGTCGACGAGAGTCGCCAGGGCATGTCCTGGCCCGACGCCGCTGGACCAAGGCGATTTTCCCCCTGGTACGACCATGACGGAAGAAACGATCGACCCTGGTCTGCTCGAGCAGACGAAGACGCAGATTCGCAAGCTGGTGGCCGAGATCGCCGATCTGGCGGAATCGGACATCCAGCCGCCGGAGTTTTACGTCGAGTTCCTCAATCGCGCGGTGGCGGCGGTTGCGGCCAACGGCGGCGCGTTCTGGATGCTGGACGGCCGGGGTGGGCTGCGGCTGCAATACCAGGTCGAGTTTGGCGTGACGGGGCTGATGGACGGGCGGGTCAAGACCGCGCCTCACGACGCCTTGCTGGGGGCGATGCTGCAATCAACGCAGGCACAGATCATTCCGCCGTCGGCGGTGATCGAGGGGATGCCGCAGGCGTTCAACCCCACCGAGTTCGCGCTCATCACCGCGCCGTTGGTGGTCGACAAGCAGGTCGTGGGCCTGCTCGAGCTCTTGATGGACCCGTCGCGACGGGCCGCCCAGCAAAAGAGCACGCTGCGGTTCGTGGGGGATCTCTGCGACCTGGCGGGGACGTATCTCAAGAACCGCCAGATGCGCCAGATGATGTCGCAACAGCGGCTCTGGAACCAGCTCGAGGGGTTCACGCATCAGATCCATGGCACGCTCGATCTCAAGGAAACCGCGTACGCGGTCGTGAACGACGGCAAGCGGCTGGTGGGTTGCGACCGGTTGAGCGTGGCGCTCAAGATCTCGGGCCGGGTGATGGTCGAGGCCGTCAGCAGCCAGGAAGTGGTCGAGCAGCGGTCGAACCTGGTCCGCGAGCTCACCCGGCTGTGCAAGGTGGTGATTCGGTCGGGCGAGGATCTGGTCTACACCGGCAACACCGACGGGATGGCGCCTGACCTGCGCGACGCGGTCGAGATGTACGTCGACGAGTCGGGCTCGAAGATCGTGATCGTGACCTTGCTCTACAAGCCCGAGACCGATCAAGGGGCCGAGCACAAGGAAAAGGTTCCCTACGGCTGTCTGGTGGCCGAGCAGATTGGCGACGAGCTGGCGCCGACCGACATGCACGCCCGGACCGAGGTGGTCTCGCGGCACGCCTCGACGGCGCTCTGGAACGCCCAGGAACACCACAAGATTTTCTTGAAGCCGCTGTTCAAGGCCATGAGCTCGCCGTGGCGGATGTTCCGGGGCCGGACGCTGGCCAAGATCCTGGCCGGGGCGGCCGCCATCCTCATCGCGATCCTGGCGATGGCGTTCGTGCCGTGCACGCTCACGATCGAGGGGCACGGGTCGCTCTTGCCCGAGGAAAGGCGCAAGGTCTACGCGCCCGTCGCCGGCAAGATCTCCGAGGTCATCGTCGATCATAACGATCACGTCCACAAGGGCGACGTCCTCTTGCGGCTCGACAGCCTCGACCTCCAGAAGGAGCTCAAGGGTCTGATGGCCGAGATGCAAAAGGCCGAAAGCCAGGCGCTCTCTCTTGACCTGCAAGCCCAGCGGCTGACCTCGAGCCAGTCCGAGCAAGAGCTCCTTCAGCTTCAGGCCCAGCGCGCCGAGTCGCGGCTCACGGCCAAGAGCTCGCGCGAGCGGATCGAGATCATCAACGAGCAGATCGAATCCATGACCATTCGCTCGCCCCAGGACGGCATCGTGACGACCTGGGAGCCGCGCAAGGAGCTCATGGGCCGGCCGGTCGAGATCGGGACCGAGCTCCTGCAGCTCGCGGCGATCGAGGGCGAGTGGGTGCTCGAGGTCGAGATCCCCGACGACGACATGGGGCCGGTTCTGGCGGCCAAGAGCCAGCTCGACGCCGACTTGAAGGCCGGCAAGAAACCGGCGGGTACGACCTTGACGGCCTATTTCGTGACCATGACCGACCCCGAGCATCGCTATCGAGGCTATGTGCGGCGGATCGCTCCGGGGGCCGAAACGATGGCCGAGTCCGAGCAATACAAGAACCGCCACGTGGTCAAGATGGAGGTCGGGTTCAGCGAGGACATCCGCCAGGACTACCTCAAGCGGAACCACATCACCGAGATGCGTCCCGGCGCCGAGGTGCGGACCCGGGTCGACTGCGGCACGACCAACCTCGCCTATTACCTGCTCCGCAAGCCGATCCAGGTCTTCTACGAATCGGTACTGTTCCGCTGGCCGTTCCTGTACTAGCGCCCGCCGAACGAACCCCTGGCGAAATCGAGATCCCCGTGAATTGCGTCCACAGAAAGCCGGGCATTGACCCGGCCGACCACCGGAACCGAGGAGGTTTGCCCAAGCCATGCTTATTCATCGATCGATCGCGGCCGTGGCCGCCGGTTGCCTGATCACCGTGGGAGCGGCCGCTCTGGCCCAGACGGGCAAGAGCGCCGCCCCGGCCGAGGCTGGCTATCAGGCCGTCGTCCTCGAAGAGCTCAAGAATCTCGACTGGATCACCAAGTCGGAAGTGGCCGCGCTTCGCGAAGGGGTGGTCCAGGACATCGAGCTCAAGATCGGCATGGAGGTCAAGAAGGGAGGCATGATCGGCACCTTACATCATGAAATCGCCGAGCTCACGGTCGCCAAGAACGAACTTCAGGCCAAGAGCGTCGGGCCGACCGAAAAGGCCAAGGCCCAGCGCGACGTCGCCATCGCGGTCGTCGCCCGCAACACCCGGCTCAATCAGAAAAAGCCGGGGATGGTCTCCGACGAGGAGGTCCAGAAGGCCGAGGGCGAGCTCAACGTCGCGACGGCGCAGTTGCTCGAGGCCACCGAGAACCACGACATCGCGGTGGCCGAGCTCAACCTTGCCAAGCAAACGTTGAAGGAACACACCATCGTCGCGCCTTTCGACGGCATCATTCTCAAGGTCCACAAACACCCCGGCGAGAGCGTGCGGGCCAACGAGCCGGTGGTGGCCCTGGCCGATCCGTTCAAGCTCTCGGTCGACCCCTACGTTCCGCTCGATTACGCCTATCGAGTGAAGGTGGGCCAGGTCGTGGAGATCCAGCCGCGAATCACCTATCCGCACTCGACCCCGCTGCCGATTGAGAAGAAGAAATTCCGCGGCAAGATCACCTTCGTCCATCCCGAGGTCCAGACCATCGGCGAGACCGGCGTCCGCGTCCGCGCCGAGTTCGACAACCCCAACTTCGAGCTCAACCCCGGCTTGATGGTGAAGATCACGATCTTCGTACCCGAGGTTCCGGCCGAAGGCGGCAAGCCCCCGGAGCGGACCGCGAAGGCCGAATAGTGATACCCTGGCGGGGCGGACGCGAAAGCTCGCCCCGCCCTTTTCCCTCTGATTTGCTGGAACCCTCCCCGAGGACGCCTGTCCCATGAGCGCGGCCCCGACCCTGACGCCTGCCATGCCCCTCGGCCAGTCGGCCGAGCACCTGCGGCCCAGGCTCCGACCCGACCTGGTCGTCCAGCCCCAGTTCTATGAGGGCATGACCCACTACGTCATAAAAGATCCACTCGCGCTTAAATATTTTCGCTTCAAGATTGAAGAATATTTTTTGCTCCAGCAGTTCGACGGCAAGCAAAACCTGCAGGACGTCAAGAAGGCCTTCGAGCGCAAGTACCGCCCCCAGACGATCGCCATCGACGACCTCACGCGGTTCGTCGCCCAGCTCCACGAGGCGGGCGTGGTCTTGATCGATTCGGCCGAGCAGGCCAAGGTCTTGATCCGCCGCGGGCGCAAGAACCGCTGGCGGAAGATCTGGGGGTTCTTCGCCAACATCCTCTTCATCAAGATCCCGGTCATCGATCCCGAGCGGCTCTTGACCCGGATGTATCCTTATTTCAGTTGGATCTTCACGCGAACCTTCGTGACCTTGAGCACCCTCTCGATGGTGCTCGCGCTGGTCCTGGTGGGCAGCCAGTGGAAGACGTTTTACGACAAGCTCCCCGATTTTCAGAGCTTCTTCAACTGGTGGACGATCCTCAGTTTCTGGGTCTGCCTGGCGTGCGTGAAGATCATCCACGAGTTCGGCCACGGCCTCACCGCCAAGCATTACGGCGGCGAAGTGCACGAGATGGGCATTCTGTTCCTGGTGCTCACGCCCGCGCTTTATTGCGACGTGACCGATAGCTGGCTGTTGCCCAATAAATGGAAGCGAATCTGGATCTCGGCCGCCGGCATCTATGTCGAGTGCTTCCTGGCCAGCATCGCGACCTTCGTGTGGTGGTATTCGACGCCGGGGCTCTTGAACAGCCTTGCCATGGCGACTATGTTCATATGCTCGGTCAACACTATCATGTTTAACGCCAATCCGTTGCTCAGGTACGACGGTTATTACGTGATGGCGGACTGGCTCGAGATCCCCAACCTGCGGATCAAGAGCAACCAGTTTTTCTCGTACCTGATCCAGGAAAAGGTGCTGGGGCTCGAGATCCCGGTGCAGAGCTATCTGCCGCGCTCGCGGCGGATCCTGTTCGTGACCTATGCCTTCGCGAGCTATATCTACCGCTGGTTCGTGACGTTCGCGATCCTGTGGTTCATGTCCCAGATCTTGAAGCCGTACAAGCTCGAATCGGTGAGTTATCTGTTGGCCCTGGGCTCGCTCGTCCCGTTGTTGGGGATGCCCATCTACCAGATTGGCAAATTCGTGACCACGCCGGGGAGGCTGCGAAAAATGAAAAAGGGTCGAACCGCCGCATTCGTCGGCACATTGGTCGTGATCGTCGGGCTCATTCTCCTGATCCCGACCCCGCTGCGCGTGCAGGGCTCGATGGTGCTCAAGCTCTCGAAGCCCGAGGAAATCTACGCCGAGGTCGAGGGGCGGCTGGTCGAGCTCAATGTCCGCAACGGCGACTGGGTCGCGAAAGACACGGTGCTGGCCCAGCTTTCGAACCTCGAAAAGCAGAAAGAGCTGATTCAGCGCCAGGGCGACCAGGAGATCGCGTTTCACAAGGCCCAGTGGTATGGCCGGTCGGCCGAGCGCGAAAACCGCGCCCAGGCCAAGCAGTTCGAGGAATTCGCCGAGAAGCTCGAGCCCATGCTGGCCAAGATCAACGAGCAGATTGGCAAGCTCACGCTCAAGACGAATCTTGGAGGCTGCGTGGTGGGCGTGCCGGAGCGCGAGACGGTGGGCCAGTGGCTCAAGCCGGGCAAGCCGTTCTGCGAGGTCGGCGACCCCCGTCGGTTGGAAGCACATATGATCCTTGATCAGTCCGACATCACCTTGATCAATCCCAACAGCAAGGCCTGGGTCAAGATTTACGGCAGGGCCGAGACGACGCTCAAGAGCCGGGTGTCCGAGATTTCGCCGCGCAGCCGCGACGAGATCCCCACCGAACTGTCGAACATGGCGGGAGGCGAGGTCGCTTCCAAGGCCGATCCCAAGACCGGCAACGCCCGGCCGCTCACCGCCGTTTACGAAGTCATCATCCCGATCGACAACTCCGACATGAAGCTCCAGCCCGGTCTGCGTGGGTTCGCCAAGATCGACGGCGGCAGCCACACCCTTGCCTGGTGGCTCTTGCGGTGGTGGAACAAGCTCTTCAACTTCCAGCTCTGATCGTCGGCCGACGGCGATTCGCGATCCTTGCCGGCCCGGGCCCTCGCTCGGGCCGGTCTCGCGCGTCCGGGTCGCGGACCTGATGAATCTGCGTGGAATCCAGAACCATCCCTGGCAGGGACTGGCAGCCCTGGAAGAAACCAAATACAATACCCGAACTCGCACACTTCAATCGAAGCTGCTTGCTTGTGTGGCATCATCGGCCGCCCCTGATCGCTTTACATCTTGTATCGCGACGTCTGAACACCCCGATTGCGATGATCGATGGAGACCGATGATCCCACGATCCTCGCCTGCACCAGGGAGAAGCAAGCATCATGAAACGTACCTTTCCGAGTCGTCGTCGCAGTTTTCACCCGGCAGTATTCCGTCTCGAGGAGCGTGCCTTGTTGAACGCCGCGCTGCCAGACATCATGCAACTCGGTGATCATCGACCGGTCGAGATGGGTCATCCGGGTCATCCGCATCCGGGCCATCCGGGGCATCCGCATCCGGGCCATCCGGGGCACGTCGTGCTGCCGATCGTCCCGAACCTGCCGGCCGCGCCGACCCTCTCATACACCACGATTCCCTCGAATGGGGATCTGAATCCTTACGGTGTAGCGGTCGTTCCCTATGGATTTCCCAAAGGGGGCCTCATCCAGGCGGGTGATATTCTGGTCTCCAATTACAACAGCAGCGGCAATCTGCAGGGAACCGGCACGACCATCGTGAAGATCACGCCGGGCCAGTCGAACTTGGGGCCGGCGACGGTCTTCTCCACATCGAGCTCGACTGGTATGTCGATGGCGCTCGGGGTGCTGAGGAATGGATTTGTGATTGTTGGCAACGTGCCGACGACCAATGGCACGTTTGGCACGATCGGGTCTGGTTCGCTGCAGTTTCTCGATAAGAACGGCAATCTGGTCCAGACAATCAGCGATCCCGCTTTGCTGGATGGTCCGTGGGGCATGTCGGTCAGCACCCGTGGCGTGAACGTCCAGCTCTTCGTGGCCAACGTCGTGAGCGGCACTGTCACGCGGATCAACCTGAAAGTCACACACCATCACGGTCAGGCGGGGATCGACGTTAAGAGCATGACCCAAATCGGCTCGGGCTACACCGTCGCGCCCAACGCGGCGGCTTTGGTGCTGGGGCCTGGAGGCGTGGCGTACAACCCCCATAACGACGTGCTCTATGTCGCGTCGTCGAGCAACAACGCGATCTATGCGATCGCGCACGCTGGAAGGATCCGATTCGACAATGGCACGGGGCGGGTGGTCTATCAAGACCCGGCCCATCTCCGGGGACCGATCGGGCTGGTGATCGCGCCCAACGGAGACTTGCTCACCACCAACGGCGACGCGGTCAACGGAGATCCCAACTTCCCCAGCGAGTTGATCGAATTCACGCCCAGGGGCCAGTTCGTCGGCCAGCTTTCGCTCGATCCCGCCCAGGGTGGCGCGTTCGGCCTGACCGTGGAGGGCAACCCCCACTTTGTCGACGTCATCACGGTCGACGACAACAACTCGACGCTCAACTTCCGGATGGCCTCGATCACGGGCTGATCCGAGAGCGCGATGAAGCCGGGGTCGGCGGAAAAGGAGTCGCGGCGAGAACCGGTCGAGGGGAGCGCCCCTCGACCGGTTCTCGCCGCGATTGGGTTTTCTCGCTTCATCGGCCCAGGGCCTTGAGGAGCTTGGCGCCGTCGGCAACGCCCAGGCCCGAGCACGCGTCCCACCCCGGTCCGGCGGAGTACGCGCCGTTGGTGCCGCTGGTGATGTCGCGAAAGGCCTCGCCTCTCACCGTTGACTGATAGAGGCTAGGGTTCACGAAGCCCACGCCGCGCCCGAGGGCCTGATTGAGGAGTGCGATGAGCCCAGCCCAGAGCGGGGCGACCGCGCTCGTGCCGCCGACAACAATCGACTGGCCATCGATCACGACGACGTATCCGGTGTTGGGGTCCGCGTTGGCGGCGACGTCGGGGACGCCGCGCCCGACTTTGCTCCCCGGGTTGACCGAAGGCGGGACGCCCACGCCGCTTTGATAACTGGGCAGGGGAAAAAGGTCGCTCACGCCGCCGCCGGTCGCGCCCCCGCTGGGCTCGTTCCAGACGACCTCGCTCAGGATCGTCGTGTTCGTGGCCATGAGCTCGGTACCGCCGCAGGCCAGCACGTTCGGGCTCGAGGCCGGGAAATCCACGTGCGCCAGGCCGTCCGAGACACCATCGCTCGAGCCGTTGTCGCCGGCGGCCGCACAGACGGTGACGCCCAGGGCGGCCGCGTCTTGAAACGAGGCGTTGAACTGGCTCACCGCCTGACCGCTCCAGTTGCTCTCCGGTCCTCCCCAACTGATCGAGATCACCGAGGGCTTGTTCACCGTGTCGTGGACCGCCTGGCTGACGGCGTCGAGAAAGCCGGCGTCGGTGTTGGGGGCGAAATAGACGACGATCTTCGCCTTGGGAGCGATCGCGCCAGCGATCTCGATATCCAGCGCGACCTCGCCGTCGGGTCCGTTCGGCGAACCCGTGGGCGAGTTCGACGCGCCGTCGACCGCGAACGCGGTCACGGTGGGAACGGGTAGACCGAGCTGCGAAAAAAAGGACTGGAGGTCACTGGTCGAGAAGCCACCTCCGAGCTCGATGATCGCGATGGTTTCCCCGGTTCCGTCGGCGCTCGTGGGAAAATCGTAGAGGCTGGCGATAGTCGTGGGGGAAAACTGCGCGTTGCCCGCGGAGGCCTGGGCCGAGCCCGCGAGCGGCCTGCGCAGTCGGAAGTGCGGTCGAGCCTGGGGCCGATCGTCGAGCCCGAAGACTCCCAGGATCACCCCGTCCAGGTCGGCCGGTATCAAGATCGGCCCGGTGCGAATTCGATAGACGTTCCCTTTGTGGTCGCGGTACTGCTCGAGCACGACGCCAAACGCCGACTCGAACTGGGCGACCGTCCCTGAGAGCCAGACGGTTCGACGGCCCAGGGATACATCGACGACCGCAAGCCCGGTCGTTTGGGCGAGGGCCTCGACCTCGGCGATGTCGGCGTCGGTCGCGCCGTGCGCCTGGGAAAACTGCTCCCGGGTCAGCCGCGGCGGCAGGCCGGCCGCGGTCCCGGGCATGCAGTGAGGCTCGGGGGGCAGCTCTTGCCGTCTGCGCAATTTGATCAGCACGCGAATCACCGTGTTCGGATCGGCGGGGCCGACCCGTTGCCAGCCCGTCGGGATGATTCGCTCGCTGCCAGCCAGTGGAACCTGATGCGCGGGGATCGTCATGTCGGGGCTCCTCTCGGGATCGATTGAACGGCCAGGGTCCGAATCATAACAAGTGGAGGTCGGCTTGAGGTGGTCGAGTCGCATCCTCTCCCTCGCCACCCCGCCCTCCTCCTGGGGGAACGGTCGGCCGTCGCGAAAAAAAGAAACGAGCGAAACATCAAGTTTCTTTCAAATCTCTCTTGAAGAACGAGAATCTTGGTGTCATTCTAGGTTTCGTCGTCTTTCTCGCGGAGGGAAACGACGGCTCATTTCGATTGATCGATGGCTTTCACGAGGAGACCCGATCCATGGGCGACGCACGCGACACCGCCAAGAAGAAAAAGGCCGAGGAAAAGAAGGCAGGCAAACCAGCGGCGAAAGCCCCGGCCAAGCCTGTCGAGGTCAAGGCGGCGGCCAAGCCGGCGGCGAAGACCGGCAAGAAGTGATCCTGCACGTTTCCCCAGGACCGATCCTCGAGGGCTGGATCGAGAGCGGTGAGCCGCGGCGGTCCAGCCCTCTTTCGAGGTACGCCGCTCTTCATCGCGGCTCGGAGGCATTTCTCTCTCGGCCGGCAGCGATCAGCGCCGCCTGAGCATGCTCGAGCCCCCGGGTCGCAAGCGCGCTCACGAAGGGGTGCGATGGAACGGCGAATTGCTCGTCCATGAGCTGCCCCGCCAGCAAGAGCGCGGAATGGGCCAGCCGGCCTTCGCTCGATCGGCCCCACACAAGTGCCATCCAGAGGAGCATCGATCGATAGAGTTCGAGCCGACCGGACAGCCTGCGCTCGAAAAGAAACCGATAGGCCCCCGCGTCGCGCGCGGGATCGGGCGGCACCGCTCCATGGCGGAACAAGAGCTCGCCGGCGAGTTCCCGGGTGAGGGTCGAGCCGTCGTACCAGCTTGGGCAGGCGTCGAGCACCTCGGCAGTGCGTTCGGCGATCTCGGCCTCGGATTCGAGCGAAGGGGCGGTCTCGAGCAGATGGGCCGGGAAGCGCGCCGGTCGAAACTGCGGGCCTACCGTTTCGACGATCCAGCGCCTCACGCTCGGAGCAACGCCCTCGCCGGCGAGTTCCAGCCCGGCTGCGAGGAGCCCCAGAGTCAGCTCCACGTCGTCGTCAATCCCAGTGAGGTCGTCGCCGGGCCGGATCGCGTCGATCAGCCCGCCCGCGTCGGCGGAGTCGACCTCGATCTCGCCCCGAACGTCCTGGATCCCGCGCTGGACGCCGCAGAGAAACGCCGCCGTTTTGCGTAAACCCCCGTGCCGCGTCGATACCGCGACCACCGCTAGTCCCTCGCCGTCGACGGGAGATACATAACACGAAGCCATGATGGGGCGATCGAGAGCCTGGGGCATGTCAGCGGCCGATTCACTGAGCACCTCTCGCCACTCGGTCCGGGGCTCGGGGCTTGAGCCGAGCAGCCTCAGCAAGGACGCCGCGGCCGGATTCGCGCGCCTGCGCTCGATCTCCGCCACGATTGTTTCGCGCTCACCGGGCTCGAGCCGCGAGAGCCCCTCGAGCGCCAGCCAGATCTCGCCGGGGTCGCGGCCCAGGCGCTCGATGAGCGCGTCAAAGTCGCGGGCGTCGTCGCTGGGAGTCGGCTCCATCGGACCTGGCCTCATCGAGAAGGCGGCGGCGTTTGGGCTTCAGAATTCAAAGTCGTTCAAGCCCTTGCGCCAGACGACCCCG
>DAIDHE010000167.1 GCA_027459775.1 Planctomycetales bacterium
TCGGAATCATCAAGGCCAGATTCCAGAAATGAGAAGAGGTGGGACACGAGAAATGAGAAGAGGTGGTATTCTTTCTGTACATACATTCTCTATGTACACGGACGTGCATGTAAACGTGTGCGTGTCCTACATTCCGCACCAGGGCGGCGTACGGGCCCCAGCGATCATCGTTGGAAACGGGATCCCCAAATCCGAGCGCCGTGCCGTGCTCCCAGCCCCGCGATCACGGCGAGGTACATCAGCACCGTCGCCGGCTCGGGGGTGTCGACATTCGCAGAGGGGTTGAAATTCACCACGAATCCTTCCTTAATCCAGTGGTTGGCATAGTCATTCTGCTGCCTAAAGGAATAGGTCGAGAGGTCGAGCAAGGGAGTGATCGCCGACATCGGGATGCCCGAACCGCTAGTCCAGCCATGGAGGCTCGCCGACGTTGCGGACCCGGTGAGCGCATAGGAAACGTCGTAAACGATGGGCTCCGAAGGAATCAGCGTGGACTGGAAACTGCCGGTGAGATTCCCGACGATGTCGATGGTCGGATGGCTGCCGGAGGCGCCGTCGAGGGTGATCGTCATATCGAGGGGTGCTTGGAAGTTGATGAGCGAAGGGTATATCGAAGAGACCCCCTCCAAATTCCCCAATGTGGGCCCGGGCAACAAAATGGATGAGGGTAGCGAGCCCACGTCGGGGATTGTCCCAGAATACTGGTACGGTGGACTCGTCCCGCCTAGGATCCCCCCAGCCCAAGTGAGCGGCCCCACCGAGACCGCGATATTCGCCTGGATCGGGTCGGCCTTGGACGCCGAGGGAAGAAAGGCCGCGATCGCAAGGCAGGAGACCAGCGCGAGGCCCCGCCGCCCTGTCCGCGTCATCCGAAGACTCGGTCGCACGGATGTGGAGAACATTGTCGGCACGAGGTTCCGTCCTCTTCAAGCCACCTGAATCCTTCCAACAACGCACGGAGACAATAACTCAAGCCTTATTTGACGGCAATCCCGGATTCCGCGTCCAAAAGGATTCATGAGCCGCGGCCGAGATTCGCTGGTCCGTTGGGTCCGCGGGCTGGCGATACGCCGGTGATCACCCGTTGTTATGCCGCACGAGAACACAGGACATGCGTGGTGATTTTGCATGCATGCTCGAGGATCCAGAAACCCGGCTGGATCTTCGTTGGGATCGGACTGACGGCTCAGCGGCATGAGCAAAAGGCGGCGCGGCGGGGCATGACGGGTCGGAACTCCCCGATTCCTCGCCGAAAATGGGGCCGGACACGACCGCACGCCGCGATCGGCGCGTGGAATCACCCGGTCGGGCCCTGATTTCGACCGCGAGCGACCCCTCGCGGCGGTCTTAGGGGGCGGGGCACCCGCGGTCATTCGGCACCCGGCGCAGGCCCAGACGTTGGGCGACCTCGACCAGACGCTGGCGGGTGGCCGCGAGGAAGCGGCCGAAGAAATGCTTCTTTCGCAGCATCTCCAGCCGTGACCGCCAGGTCTCGGCATCGCTGCCCAGCCGGTCGAACACCGACGCCAGCTCGCTCGAGATCGACGCCTTACCGGTTCGGAACACGCGACCGGTGTACTCGACCAAGAGCAGGTAGCTCCCCAGCGAGAATCCCTCGACCATCCCTTCACGCGCCGAGTCCAGTCGACGCCGGTCCTCGATCGGGCACAGCCAGTGCTTCTCCTCAAGCCCCGCCGAGGCTTTCGAACCCGCCACGCCGCCGGCCTCGGCCGCCTTCAGATCCTCGATCCGACCCTGGTTCTTGACGTGATCGACGCGGTCCTTGATCGAGGTGTGCTCGCTTGTCTCGGGCGCCTGCACGATCCCGGCCGCCACGTGATTGAGATCAATGTAATTACAGCATTCAAGAAGTGATTCTTCGTCGATGATCGCGATGCTCTTGAATCGCCCCTCGAAGAAGCGCCCCGGTCATGTGTTCCTCGCGATTCGCCATGCGCGAGAGTGGTTCCTTCAGGGGAGAACAGGACATGCGTGGTGATTCTTGCGTGGTGATTCTGATTCTGGATTCTGATTCTGCATGCATGCTCGACGGCTTATGCGGCGGACGCTCGCCACGGCCGGTGGTTCCTCATGGTCGTTGGAGGGCCGGAACTGGGAACGACCTGATGCGAGCTCCCGGTTCGTGCCGGATACCCAGCTTCCGCGGTCTCAGCCCCCCAGCCCCCCCCTCACTTCGCGGTTGCCCTTGCCAGTTCTGGTCGGGCTGGGTTTAATGATCCAGGAAAGGCCCTGAATCAACCCACCCCTGGTGATCGAGCACCCCTGGGACCTTTCGATCCTGTCTGTTCGTCAGTCAGCACGATCGAACGTCACGTCGGCTCATCATGCACGGGTCTGGAGTGGAGCTTTTCCCGATGCAAGACCGCATCGCCTACCAAGGCATGACTTTCGACGATGTGCTGCTCGAGCCCGGATTCTCCGAAATCCTGCCCCACGAGGTCGACACGCGATCACGGGCGACCAGCCAGATCAACCTCAACATCCCGATCCTCTCCTCCCCCATGGACACGGTCACCGAGGCCGAGCTGGCGATCGCGCTTGCGCAAGAGGGCGGGCTGGGGATCATCCACAAAAACATGTCGGTCGAGGAACAGACCCGCGAGGTCGACAAGGTCAAACGATCCGAGAACGGCATCATCGTCGACCCCATCACCCTCCCCCCCGACGCGACCGTCGGCGAGGCCCGCAAGATCATGCGCGGGCATAACATCTCGGGCGTCCCCATCACCGTGGGCGGCAAACTGAAAGGCATCCTCACCCGCCGCGACCTGCGATTCCTCGAGTCCAACGACCTCCGCATCGAAGAGGTCATGACCCGCGATAATCTGGTGACGGCGCCGGCGGATACGAGTCTTGAGGAAGCTGATCGGATTTTGACGAAAAACAAGGTCGAGAAACTTCTCCTGGTTGACGATGAATACCGACTGAAAGGGCTCATCACCATCAAGGACATCGACAAGCTCTACCGCTATCCCCATGCGTGCAAGGACGCGCGGGGGCGATTGCGGGTGGGGGCGGCCGTCGGGGTCCAGGATTATGAGCGGATCGCGTCGCTGCTCGAGGCTGGGGTCGACGTGTTGGTGGTCGACTCAGCCCATGGGCATACCAGGAACGTGATCGAGACGGTTCGAAGGATCAAACGGAGCTTTGAGATCCAGGTGGTGGCCGGCAACGTGGCCACGGCGGAGGGAGCTCGGGCTCTGGTCGACGCCGGGGCCGATGCGATCAAGGTGGGGATCGGGCCGGGGTCGATCTGTACGACGCGGGTGGTTTCGGGCGTCGGCGTGCCCCAGATTACCGCGATCTACCAGTCGGCCAAGGCGGTCGCCGGGAAAGTTCCGATCATCGCCGACGGCGGGATCCGCTATTCCGGCGACATCACCAAGGCCCTCGCGGCCGGCGCTCATTCGGTCATGATCGGCGGCCTGTTCGCCGGGTTGGCCGAAAGCCCGGGAGACACGATCATTTACCGCGGCCGCAGCTTCAAGTCGTATCGCGGCATGGGATCCCTGGGGGCGATGGCCAAGGGATCTCACGAGCGGTATCGGCAAGAACCGGGCAACCGGTCGAGCGAATCCAAGGAGGGCAAGGCGGGGTTTTCCCAGAAGCTGGTTCCCGAAGGTGTCGAGGGGCGGGTGCCCTACAAAGGGCCGCTGGCCGAATACGTGTTTCAGTTGGTCGGCGGACTCCGCGCGGGCATGGGCTACTGCGGAACCCGAACCATCGAGGATCTGAGGACCAAGGCCCGATTCATTCAGGTCACGGCCGCCTCGGTGCAGGAAAGCCATCCGCACGACATCGTGATCACCCAGGAAGCCCCCAATTATTCCAGCTTTAGCGGCGAAAGCGACTCCGGTCGCGGGCCGGTCTAGAAGGAGAAGAGCGGACTCGATTCTGACGGATTCGCGGGAAAGCGCAGGGAAGTTGACAGGCTTTGTTGTCGTCTTGTCGTGGAGACACGAGCCTGACGATGCCCAGGCGCGGGTCGAGACACATCGTTTTCATGCGCCCGCGCGGCCTGTCGGCCGTCGAAACGCGGGGCCGTCCTCAAGGACGAGGATTCACCGGGCGGGCAGTTCCGATTTTGCCCGTGTGAAGGCAGGGCTCAGAAAGCAAGGAGGCGTGGCTTGCGTCGCAAAACCTCGGCATGGACCACGACGATCATCGGGGGCCTGATCACGGCCTCGGTGGTCTCGGCACAGCAATCGACCGCTCCCAAGGACGGGTCGGGGAGTCGTTCCACGGCCCAGGAGAGCGACCCGGCGTCGATCTACGGCGCGTCGGCGAACCGCGGCGCGCGCTATCTCTTGCGCAACGGGCTCGACTATCTCTCGTACCAGCAGTACGAGCGGGCGCTCAAGTTCCTGCGCGACGCGGAGGCGAAGCAAAAGGAGCTGAACCCGGCTGAGAAGCTGGCGCTCAAGCAGGGGATCGAGAAGGCCCAGCGCGGTCTGCGCGAGGCGGCCGACGCCGAGACCCCATACGCCCTGAGCGACCGCACGCGGCATAAGGGAGGGTTCCGGGCAGCCAAGCCCGAAACCGAGATCGCCGCTGGGGCCGAGAAGGGATCGAGTCAGAAGGGCGTGAGCCGAGCCTCGAAACGGGTCGATTCGCGGGCATCGGGCGACGAACAAGGCGAGCCGATCCAGCTCGCCAGTGGTGAGACGACGGAGGGATCCACGGCGCCCGCGGCCGCGCCGGCGCCAGGCCAGGCCCAGGTCGACGCGCCTGCGCCGCCAGCCTCGACGCAGCCAAGGGCGCTTCCGGAGATTCCCAAGCTCCCCTTGGTCGAATCCATGCCCGCGCTCGAACCCGAGCCGACCGCGCCCGTGGCGCCGACACGGACCAACGAGGATCGCCTGGCACTGGCCGGCGCCGAGGTGAGCGAGCCCCCTGCTCCGTTCGACCCGCCCAAGATGACGAGCCCCAGCGCCGCCGAGGCACCGCCGGCGACCGCACTTTCACCCACGCTCACGCCGTCCTCCGTCTCTGGTCCAGTTCCCAGCTCTCGGGGCATGGAACAACCGGCGTCGGCGGGTCCGGCGGTGATCGAGCTCGAGACGATTCCTTCGCCTGCGTCCGCCAATCCGCCAGCGGTCAAGCCCACGGCCCCGCAAACCGCCGCCGCGGTCCAGGAGCCGACGGCGGCGGCGATCGAGCCGCCCCCGTCGACCGCGCCCGTCGAGCCAACGCCCATGCCAGCAGCGAGCCAGCCACAACCCGCGCCCAGCCAGGCGCCCGCGCCCAGCCAGCCCGCGGCCGAGCCGACCACGGACTTGCCCCCGTTGCCCGCCACGGAACAGCCCCAACCGACGCCCAATCCAGCGACCCCGCCCATCCAGGAGACGGCCCCCAGCCCACCGGCCGCGCGGACACAGCCGGCCGAGCCGAGCCCGCCCGTCGCCGAGCCCGCGCTCGAATTGCCTCCGTTGCCGGCGGCAAACCAGCCGGCGGAGTCGACCGCGGCGGCCGCGACGGGTCAACCCCCGCCCGTTGTTGAAACGCCCGCTCCGGTCGCCACCCCGGCACCGACGGCATCCGAGACACCCCCGAGCGCCGAGGAGCTTCCGCTGTTGCCGCAGGGACTCGGCGCGGCTCCGATGCCGTCGCCGAGCCCTGCGCCTGCCGCGCCCCCGGCGACATCAGCGGCGCCCGACCCAACGGCCGACGACGCCCTGCCCAAGCTCCCCGACGCCCCGCCGGTCCAGGCGAGCACGCCGGTCGCATTGGCGATGAACGCCGCGCCGGCGACGCTTCCTCAGCAGGCGGCCCCGGAACCGCCGACGGGCGCCCAGACAGCACCCGCGGCGCAGCCCGAGCCCGTTCAGACGACGCTCCCCGCGCTGCCCGAGGCCGCGGCGAACACGCCCGAGCCGCCGGCCTCGCCCGCGGGGCCAGCGCGGCGCGGCACGCGCGCCATCACAGAGGCGTCCGATGTCGAGGAGCTTCTTCCTCGTCGGCCCCCTCCGCCGTCGACGCTCAAGCCCGAGCTCCAGCGCGAGGTCGAGAAGATCGCCCGCAAGCAAGAGGACTTGCTCCAGCAACGCGGGCTGGACCGCGTTCCAACCGACGCCGTCGACTCGCAACCGGACCTGCGCATCCAGTCGCAGATCGACATCAGCCGCGCGCCCAGCCCGGCCGAGGCCCGGCCGATCAAGGCCATCCCCGTCCCCGAGGACTGGGTGCCGCTCGCGCCCCGAACCTGGTCGCCTCAAAGCAAGTACTGGGCCGCCGCGGCGACCTGCCACTTGCCCCTCTATTTCCAGGATCCGGTGCTCGAACGCTACGGACACAGCGTCGAGCAATTCGTCGGACCGATCGGGCGGTTCTTGACCTACCCCGTCGACGATCCCACCCAGTCGACCCAGCGAAACCAGATCTTGCAGCCGGCCTTCTCGGTGGGGCTCATGGCGTTGCAGATCATCGCAGGGCCGTACAATCTGATCATGGACCCGCCCTGGGAGGCCCAGTACGACCTGGGCTATTACCGGCCAGGCGACGACATCCCGACCGACCTCTACTGGCTGCCGCTCCACGGCTATGGCCCGCCGCTTCGCGGCAGCCGATATTGAGCGCGGCGTGATCTTCAAGGGAAACGACGAACGGCCCCGGAGTGGTCTCCTCCGGGGCCGTTTTCACGCGCTTATCCAATCCAGCCGGCGCGACGCGGGCTACTTTTTCACGCCCTCGAAACTGATCGCCACGTAGACGTCGTCGCCAATGGCGTCGGTCATCTTGCCCATGCCAAAGTCCGACCGCTTGATGGTGAACACGGTCGAATAGCCCGTGCGATGGACGCCCTTGGGGAACTCGGCCGCCTTGCCCCCAACAAGCGTGATCGTGATGGGCTTGACCGCGCCATGGAACGACAGGTCGCCTGTGACCTCGTAGCCCCCGTCCGCCACGGCCTTCACGGCCGTGCTCTTGAACGAGATCATCGGGAACTGCTTGACGTTGAAAAAATCGGGGCTCTTCAGGTGCGCGTCGCGCTTGGCGTTGGCGGTATCGATGGTCTCGGGCTTGATCTCGAAGGCGAACGTCGACTTGGCCGGCTCGCTCGAGTCGATCGAGAACGAGCCCGAGTATTCATTGAACCGCCCGTGGATCCAGCTCAGCCCCAGATGCGAGATCTGGAACGTGACGGACGAATGGGCGGTGTCGACGCCATAATCCTCGCCGGCCAAGAGCGGGGCGGCGATCACGAGGGCAGCGACCGCGGCCAGAGCTTTGCAATTGCGAATCATCATCGAGGAAATCCTTGATTTCGAAACGAGGGTCGTCCTGAAAACGCAAGGCGGGTTCGTACGTAGGGGCTCACCGCGCCGGCCGGATCGCGACCTTGCCATTCGCGGCGGGTTTGTGTTTCTGGTCTTCCGAGCCTGGCTTCTGGTCGCGGGGCTGGCGGAATTCGGGCGTATCGAACATGCCGGGCCCGGCCGGCTTGGGGTTGCGGGGCAAGATCTCGGGGAGCATCGCGACGTTGTACGCCCACGCGGCCAGCACCTTGGCCCCCTGGTTGATCTCGTCGGCATAAACCTTGTCAAAGGTGTCGCTCTCGGTGTGGTGGGTCTTGCGATACTCAGCGCCGTCCTGAACGACGGCGAAGGCCGGCACGCCATGGGGTAGGAACGACAGATGATCGGTGCCATACATGCTCCGCATGCTCATTTCCTCAAGATTGAGCGCGTCCTTGAAGGGCTCGACGATCGAATCGGCGATCTCGCGGAGATCGTAGCGGCCTTGCAGGCCGATGCTCTTGACCCGGCCGGTTCCCATGTCGTGGATCAAGACGCCAGAAACCTTGGGCATTTCGGCCTCGTGGGTCTTCACGTAGGCGCGCGAGCCGTGCAGTCCTTCCTCCTCGCCCGAGAACAACACGAATCGAATCGTGCGGCGGGGTTTGACACCGACGGCCTTCAGGGCCCGGGCGGCCTCGAGCACGGCCATGATGCCGGTGCCGTTGTCGGTCGCGCCGGTGCCCAGATCCCAGCTATCGATGTGGCCGCCGATGATCACGATCTCGTCGGCCTTGTCCGAGCCCTTGAGCTCGGCGACCGTGTTGTAGACCTCGACCGGGCCCATGCTGAACGTGTTCTTGAGGTCGACCTCGATCTCGACCGGCCCGCGCTTGAGCAGCCGCCAGATCAAGCCGTACGATTCGGTGGTGAGAAACGCCTCGGGGAAATCGGCCTGGGTGAAATTGCTCGACGCGCCGGTCATGTTGACCAGGCCGTGCTCCTTGTTGGAATCGATGAGCTGGCCTGCGATGCCCTCGGCGATCAGGAACTTGCGCAGCTCGCCGCGAAACGCGCGTTGTTGCTGGAAGTTGCGGATCCGCCTGCGCATTTCTCCTTCCAGGTTGGTCGGCGGCGATTTGGGCGAGGGTTGGGTCGAGACCTCGTTGAGCACCACCCATGCGCCTCGCAGTTTGCCCTTGTAGGGGGCGAGCTGTTCGGTCGACTCGGCTTTGACGTGGACGACCGGCCCGCGTTTCGTGCCCATGGTCGAGGGGCTCCAGCCGGCCGATTCGAGTAAAAGGCGTTGTTCGACCGGTACGAGCACCCGTCCCTTGGCTTCGCCGCGAGTCCATGATTTCTCGATCATCCAGGGCTCGACATGGGCGTTGGCGAGACCGTATTGCTCGAATTTGCTCTTGGTCCACTGGTTGGCCTTCACGAGATTAGGCGAGCCGGTGAGCCGGGGCCCGATCATGTCGCAGAGGTATTCGAGGTTGGCCATGAGCTCCGAGCGTTTGTCGATCTCTTCGAGGATGGCCTGGGTGACGGCCTTGGTCTCGCCGCTCGACTCCGTGAGAGCAGCCGTGGATCGAGCGGCCGGCTTGGCCGGCGTCTTGGTTTCGACCGGAGCGTTCTGGGCCAGCGCCGGCGTTGACGCGAGCGCCGAGATCAAGCAGACGACGCGAAGGAATCTCATGGCGAAGCAAGGCTCCCGTGGGTGCGATCCAAGAATGACGCCAGCCCGCGGCCTGGGAGGAAGGCCCCGCGGCGGGCGTGTGATTTTGCCGTGAAACGAGTATGACGGGCGCGGGCCCGCGCGTCCATCGGCTGGGTCGCCGCGGGCGCTTTTGCAGTTTGAACGAATAACGGAGGGCCTTCATTCATCTATTGGTTTGGGGGTCGTCCGCGATTGCTGGCAGGACCACGCGGGCCGCTGGGCAATCAATCGTCTGGATCGAGGTCGCAAGTCAACACCCTCGCCTTCGCCCCCGACGGCCAATCGATCGCCTCCGGCGGCGAGGATGGCACGATCGTCATCTGGCGGCTGCCCAAGCCTTGAGATCACCGAAGACGTTGGAACCACGGGCTCCTTGCCTCGGACGGCAAATGAGGCTAAGCTTAGCTAAGTCCAGGAGAACTCCATGGAAATCGCCAACATCCATGACGCGAAATCGAGGCTCTCGAAACTGGTCGAAAGCGCCCTGGCGGGCGAGGAAGTGATCCTCGCCAAGGCTGGCAAGCCGGTGGTCCGACTGGTGCCCATTCATGCGGATACAGCGCCCCGCCTGGGCGGGCAATGGAAGGGCAAGGTGCGGATCGCGGACGACTTTGACGTGCTTCCCGACGAGATCGCCGCCGCGTTCGGCATCGAGCCGTCATGACGCTGTTGCTCGATACGCATGTGTTGCTCTGGTGGCTCGACGAGCCCCGGATTCTGGCAAAAGAAGCGCGAAAAGCGATCGGCGACGGCAAGAACACCGTCTACGTGAGCGCGGTCGTCGCGTGGGAGATCACCATCAAGCGCGCGCTGGGCAAGCTCGACGCCCCCGACGACCTGGAAGCAGCGATGGCGGCCAACCGCTTCCTGCCCTTGAGCCTCACCGTCAAGCACGCGCTGGCGGTCGCAAGGCTGCCCGATCATCACCGCGACCCGTTCGACCGACTGCTGATCGCCCAGGCCCGCCACGAAGGCTTCAAGATCGTCAGCCGCGACCCGATCATCGCCCACTACGACGTCCCCTGTCTCGTCGCATGAAGCGACTGTTCGACCACGCTCTCACCGCCTGAACCTGGCCCCAAGCTCGGCGAGATCGCCCCGGCCCGTGGGAACCAGCAGATATCCCGCCCCATAGGCCGCGACCCCAATGGCCAGCTGCCCGAAAAAGACCAGCATTCGGTGCTCGAGCACCAGATTGGCCGGCGTTGCGAGCGAAACGCCCCAGCTCGCCGCGATCAAGGCGGCCGCCCCCGCCGCCGGGGCCGCGCAGGTGCGTTTCAGAAACACCCAGGGATCGATGGGGATCGCGCGAAAGACGTAAATCGCCGGCGCGATCAGGTTCGAAAACAGAGTCGTCAAGACCGTGCCCCAGATCACGCCGGGCATCCCCAGCCGGGCGGTCAACAGACAGCTCACGGGCAGATTCACGAGCGAGCCGATCAGGGCCGCGAGCGCGATCACCTTGATCTTGCCCAGCCCGATCGACATCTGGACGGGCACCGACAGCACGATCGGCAGCGCTGCGATCAGGAAAAGCCGCATGAGGGGGGCGAGCTCGCCGGCGTCGTAGCCCACGCCGTTTCCGAAGCAGATCGAAAGAAACGGGGCCGCGTGGATCCAGGCCAGCAGTCCGACCGGCAAAAGCACGCCGATGTGCAGCCGCGCGCCATCGTACTTGACGCGCTCGAGCCCGCGTAGGTCGCGGGCGGCGGCCAGGCTGGCGACCGCCGGCATCACCATGTAGGCCAGCATCCAGCCCGTCTGGCGAAGCTGCAAGAACGGCTTCGAGACCAGGTTGTATTCCGCGATTCGCGGGCCCGGCTCGTGGAGCATGAAACCCAGGATCGTCGTGTCGATCTTGTCGGCCATCACCACGCTGATCTGGATGAGCGCCATGTAAAAGCTGATGTGCCAGAGCGCCCGATAGTCGGCCCAGCCCGCGCCGGCGAAATGGAGCCGGTAGCCCAGCTCGCGGCTCATCACCCAGAGCGAAGGCCCAAGCCCGAGCCCGATCTGCAGGAACGTCTGCGCGGCCACGATCACGAAAAAATCGATGCCGCTTTTCACTCCCACGATCAACACCAGGAATCGCAGGACGGCGATCAAGAGCTCGAGCCGGGGAACGAAATCATAGCGCCTGGCGGCCTGGATCACGCTCGAAACGACGACCGACACGCCATAGCACGGGGCCGTGATTGCCTGCAGCCAGAGGAGCTTGATCACCAGCCGGTACGAGTCGCCGGTAAACTCGGAATGGGGCGCGGCCAGGTAGGCGACGCCCATGAGAGCGGCGGCCTGCAAGACGGCCATCGCCGCGTAAAACGTCATCCCGCTGGCAATCGACCGATTGACGCCATCGTGGTCGCCGCGAGTCCAGGCGTCCGAGATCCGCCGCTGCAAGGCCGAGCTCGCCCCAAACTCAAACAGAAACTGAAAAAAACCGAACCCCCAGGCAAACCCATAAGCCCCGAGCTGGTCCTTGCCGGGGCCTTCCAGGATCAGCCGCAGGGTCCAGAGCGAAAGCACCACCTGGACCGGAACCCGGATCGCCAGCCAGAACGTGCCCGACAAAAGCCGGCCCAGAACCGGCGGCAGCGCCCGAGTGTTGGCGGGTTTCTCGGCTTGGCTCAGCGCGGACTCCTTCACGAACGAGGTCAATCCATCGGCCTCCTCATTTCAAGAACCAGACGTAGGGTCGGGATTATAGCCGCCCGCCGCGGGATCTTGAAACCTCAAGGCGAATCGTGCGCCTGGAATGGGAAATCGCCCTCGCGCAACACAACAGGATCTCCCGCCACGCGAGGAACCTGGGGTGATCGATCTCCAGAACCCCAACGTCGTGCGACGATCCCGGCTTGGGCAAAATCGCGTCCTTGATTTTTTTCCACGCGACAACGGCCCTCAAGGGCGATACAATATTTGTTTAGCAGTCGTCAGGCTTCGGTTGAACGATCGACATCGATCCGGGGGGAAGAGCGCGATGATCACGATTCCTGGGCGAGCGGCGAAGGATCTGTGCGACTCACAACTGGGGGTCACCCGGCGCGACATCTTGCGGGTCGGCGGATCGGGGCTTCTGGGCCTGGGATTGGGCTCGATGCTCGAGTTGCAGGCGGCCGCGGCCGCCGCCGAGACCAGCCGGGGACCGGGCTGGGGCAAGGCCAAGAGCATCATCATGGTCTATCTGCAAGGCGGGCCCAGCCATCTCGACCTCTGGGATCCCAAGGAAAACGTCCCCGACAACGTCCGCAGCGTCTTCAAACCGATCGCGACCAAGGTTCCGGGAACCCGAGTCACCGAGATCTTGCCCAAGCTGGCCCAGATCACCGACAAGTTCACGTTCATCCGCTCGATGAGCTACACGCCGAACGGGCTGTTCAACCACACGGCCGCCATCTATCAGATGATGACCGGTTACACGACCGACAAGGTCAGCCCGTCGGGCCAGCTCGAGCCTCCCTCGCCCAAGGACTTCCCCAATTTCGGCTCGCAGATCATCCGGCTCAAGCCGCAAAACACCCCGATGCTGCCGTTCGTGATGCTGCCCCGCCCGCTCCAGGAGAGCGGCGTGGTGGGCAAGGGCGGAACGGCGGGCTTTCTGGGCAAGGCGTACGACCCCTATACGCTTTACCCCGAAGGCGACGACATGGACATGAACAAGATGGACAAGATCAAGGTCGACGACCTCCAGCTTCGGCCCGAGGTCTTCTCGATGCGGCTCAAACGCAGGGCCAAGCTCCGCGACGCCCTCGCCGCCGGCATGCGCGACATCGACAGCGCCGTCGCCGATTACAAGCTCAACGAATACTACGATCGCGCACTCTCGCTGATCGTGTCGGGACGGGCGCGCGAGGCCTTCAACCTGCCGGCCGAGGCGCCCCAGACCCGCGACCTCTACGGCCGCAACACGTTCGGCCAAAGCTGTCTGTTGGCCCGACGGCTGGTCGAGGCCGGCGCCAAGGTCGTCGAGGTCGTCTGGCCCAAGGTCGCGAATTCCGACAATCATTCGTGGGACCACCACGTCGACCTCACCACCCGGATGCGCGACCGCTCGGGGCCGATGCTCGACCAGGGGCTCTCGGGGCTCTTGATCGACCTCGATCAGCGCGGCATGCTCGCCGACACCTTGGTCGTCGCGGTCGGCGAGTTCGGCCGCAGCCCGCAAAAGGGGGTCAGCACCTCGGGCAACGGCAACAGCGCCGACGGCCGCGACCACTGGCCGTATTGCTACACGGCGGTCCTGGCCGGCGCGGGCGTGCACCGGGGCCGCATCCACGGCCAGTCCGACAAGACCGGCTCAGCGCCGCTCTCCGACCCCGTGCATCCCGGCGAGCTCCTGGCGTCCATCTACCACGCCTTTGGCATCGACCCGGCCACGATCGTCTACAACCACCTGAACCAGCCCCGCGAGCTGGTCAAGGCCGAAGCGATCACGCGGTTCTTCGCGTGACCGCGGGGTCCGAAGGTCGGTCGCAAAACCGCCGATGATCAACGCTCCGCGCCCGCCTGGCGCGGGGCGTCCAGCGCCTGACCGTTCATCGCGGCCTGGGCCATGGCCAGATGCCGGCGCGATCGACCGAGCCTCGGGTCATCCTCGCCAAAGCATCCGGCGGCCGCGGCGGCCGCTGAAAAATGACGCTCGGCCTCGCTGAACCGCCCCTCCGCCAGGGCCAATTCCCCAGCCAACTCGAACCCCCGCCACTGGCGATCCGGAATGCAGACCTCGAGGTACCACATGCCCCCCGAGGCCGCGAGCAACATGCTCAGAATGATCGCACAGCGCGCGGCCCGCACGTGGAAACAGCCCCCGTCGAATGTCAGCTCTGGATTTCGATCGACCCCGCACTCGCAAGGCCCGATTCGACGGTTTCAGTGTAATGAGAATCCGCGCGGGAAGAAACGTCCGCCGGACGGACCCGTTCCCTCAATTCCATCGGCGCCACTCGTGCACTTTCCCATCGGCCGTCGTATAATTCCCTGACGAGCAAGCTCTGTACTCGCATCGCCCTATGCTTCCATCCGCGCCGTCACGGAAGCGATTCTGGGCGTATTGAGTATGGCGTGCGGTGAGCGCGGCGATTGCACTCACCGGAAATCGGGGCGAATCACGCGATCGAACCGAGGAGCGAACAGCCGTGGAAGGCAACGTGGCGCATCGAATTGGGTCGCGGTTTGCCTGGATGTCGCGGTTCTTGGGCCGCCGAACCGACGTCGAGGTGCCCGCGTTCCTGGTCAGCATGGCGATCCATGGGTTCTTGCTCGTCGGCCTGGCCCTCGCGAGCTACCAGGTTCATCGCGAATCGCAGCGTGAATTCTCGAGCGACATGCCCAGCGATTCGATCCTGAGCGACTCGACGTATCAAGATCTGGATCAGCCGGTCGAGCCCCCCGCGGCCGCGCCGGCGGCGGGCTCGTTCGCGCCAGAGCTGGCGAGCACGGTCACGAGCGCGACCAGCTCGTCGCGCGCCATCGCGCCCTCCCAGGACGCGACCGGGGCGCTCGACCTGGTGAAGCTCGACGTACAGCGCGCGACCGACGTCGTCGTCCCGACGGCACGGCTCCTGGGCCAGGCCGTCTCGATCCAGGGCGACGGCGCCGAGTTCGTCGGCGAGGTCGAAGGCGCCGTCGACCGGATCGCCATCGAGATCGTCCACCGGCTGCAACAAGGGCGGACCCTGGTCGTCTGGGCGTTCGACGCCTCCGGGAGCTTGCAGGCCGAGCGCGCGCGGCTGGCCAAACACATCGACACGATCTATACCCACGTGCTCAAGATGGACGATTCGCAGCTCGCGAGCGACGAGGGCCTGCTCACGATGGTGGTCTCCTTCGGCAAGGACCGCAAGGCGCTCTTGCCCCGGCCAACCGCCGACAAGGCGGCAATCCAAAGCGCCATCGCCGCCGTCCCCCTCGACCAGACGGGGATCGAATCGACCTTCACCACCGTGGCCGACATCGCCAAGACCTGGGGTCATTACCGCGACACGCGAAACCAGGTCTACCACACCATGATCATCGTGGTCACCGACGAGGTCGGCGACGACGAAAACCGGCTCGAGGAAGCAATCGCGTTCGCTCAGAAATCCAAAACCCCCGTCTACGTCCTGGGCTCGCAGGCCCTGTTCGGCACGGTCGAGGGGCACATGGACTATACCGACCCCAAGACCAAGCAGGTGTATCACAATCTGCCGGTGCGCCTGGGGCCGGAAAGCGCGATGATCGAGGAGATCCGCCTGCCCTTCTGGTACGGCGGGCCGCAATACGACGTGATCGAGTCGGGTTTCGGACCCTATGCCCTGAGCCGCCTCGCCAGCGCGACCGGCGGGATCTATTTCGTGACCCGCTTCGACAAACAGCGCATGGGCTTTGACCCGGCCCGGATGCGCGAGTACAAGCCCGACTGGATTCGGTTCGACAAATACACCGAGAAAATCAACCACTCCCCGCTCCGGCAGGCGATCGTGAACGCCGCCCTGATCACCCAGCAAAAACTCCCCGGCATGCCCCCGCTTTCCTTCCCGCCCATCGACACACCGGCATTCAAGGAAGCCATGGCGAACGGTCAGGCCACCGCCGAGCGCACCGCCTATACCGTCGACGAGGCGCTCGTGCCAATCAACGCGGCCGCCAAGCTCCGCGATCACGAAACCTCGCGGCGCTGGCAGGCGCACTATGATTTAATCCGCGGGCGGCTGCTGGCGATGAAGGTCCGCTGCTACGAATACAACTGGGCCTGCGCACGCATGAAAAAAGACCCGCTCAAGTTCACGAACGCCAAGTCCAACGCCTGGCGTCTGGTCCCCGACACGGCGATCCAATATAGTGAAAATGCGGCCAAGGTCGCCCGCGAGGCCGAGGCCTTGCTCAAGCGAGTGGTCGACGAGCATCCCGTCACCCCCTGGTCGCTCCTGGCCCAGCGCGAGCTGAAAAATCCGCTAGGCTTCAAGTGGGTCGAGACGTACGTTGCACCGCCCCGGCGCGAATCGGCGGCCGAGGCGGCGAAAAAGAAAAAAGCCAATCCGCCGTCCAAGCCTCCTGAATTGCCCAAGCTCTAGCTCTATCGGAGGGTCTGGCGCGGGTTCGATGAGCCCGCGCTGGTCGTCGCCGCCTGACGAGGGTCGTGGATCATGGAATCGCCTGCTACCGCTCCTGTCTCGGGTGATGAATACGGGCTTGCCGACGATACTCAATCGCGCGCGATCCGCTCGATCGCCGGGGACGTCACGCTGGCCGCGGGGGGCGTCGTTTCGACCGATAAAACCATGGTCGTCGACGTGAATCCCAGGCCCACCGTCGGCCCGACAACGGCGCAGCCGCTTCTGAACGGAACGGGCGGTTCCACGCCCGCCCAGGACGCCGCCGCCCCAGCAGCAGCAGCCCCAGCAGCAGCCGGATCGCCCCCCGCCCCCGCCCCCGCCAAGACGCGGCCGCGACGACGCGGTTTCAAGGCCCGGCTCGCCTACCTGATCCAGGCCTGGAGCGTCTCGTTGGTGGTCCACGTGGCGATCCTGTCCGCGCTGGCGGCGGCCACGTTCAGCTCGCAGGACTCGCTCAAGAAAATGATCAATTTCGACTCGGCGCTGGCGTCATACCACAGCGGCGAGCAAGAACTCTTGCCGATTTACGCCGACCCCGACAACTCGCCCCGCGACCGCGCGATCGGCGACGAAAACGCGGCCAAGGCGGGCGAGCCCGCCCCCACGGCGGCAGGCGACGAAGGCGACGACGACGGCGGCGGCATGGTGGCTTCGGCGGGCATGACCGGCCGCCCCACGGCCACGCCCCGAATCCGCGGCGCGGCCAAGGGACGCATCAACGAGGGAACAAGCCTCCCCGGCGTCAAGATCGACGGGCTAACGAGCTCCCCGCTTTCGCTTCTGCCCGCCGCCCCGGCCGCCGACCTGAGCGGGGGAGGCAAAATCTCCGGCGACCCCGTCTTTGACGTCAAGGAAATCGGCGCCGCCCTCGACCAGCTCGCCCGCGAGATCCTTCGCCATCTCAGGGACCACAAGCTCACCGTCGTCTGGTTGTTCGACGAATCGCAGAGCATGGAAGACGACAAACGCTCCATCCAGGAAAAATTCGACCGCGTCTCGAGCGAGCTCAAGGTCAACGTCGACAACGACAAGAAATCGGCCGGCGCGCTCAACCACGCCATCGTCGGGTTTGGCCAGGGCATCGACTACGCCCTCGAAAAACCCCGCGACGACATCGAACAGATCGGCCGCGCCATCAAGCGCCTGCGAATCGACTCGACGGGCATCGAAAACACCATGCACGCCGTCCGCGAAGTCGTCGAGCACTATTCCGGGCTGATCCGCAAGGATCGCAAGCTCTTGATCGTGCTCGTGACCGACGAGTCGGGCGACGACGGCGCCGACCTCGAGGAAGCCCGACAGGCGCTCAAGAAACACAAGATCCCGCTCTACGTGATCGGGCGGCAATCGCTGTTCGGATATCCTTTTGCCCATCACCGCTACATCGACCCCGTCACCAAGGACGTCTACCATCCCTTGATCCGCCGCGGCCCCGAAACGGCCGACCTCGAGATTTATCAGTGGGACGGCCTCTACGACCGCTGGGACGAACAACCGTCGGGATTCGCCCCCTACGAGCTCGCCCGGCTCACGCAAGATTCGGGCGGCATCTATTTCGTCCTGCCCAGCGAAGAGTTCATGCGCGTTCGAAAGCGCGAGCAGGCGTACTCGATCACCCAGCTCAAGGAATACATGCCCGAGTACGACAATCGGCTCGTCTACAGCGAGAAACGCAAAAGCTCGCAGATGCGCACGGTCATGCACGCCGTGGTCCAGGAAAGCCGGAGCTTGATCTACCGCCGCGATTTCCCCATCGCCACCGACGAGCTCGCCAAGGCGGCCATGGAAGAAGGCGCCAAGGCCGGCGTCAAGCTCAACCTGCTCTTGGGCTTGCAAACGCGGCTGGAATCGCTGCAAAAGATCCGCGATCGCGAGCCTGAGAAGCGCTGGCAGGCGCATTACGACTTGATGCTCGCGCAGACCGTCGCGTTTCAGGTGAAGGCCTACGAATATCGGGCACTCATGGCCTCGATCGCGAAGAAGCCCCCCCTGCCCAAGCGTCAGCCTGGGGCCAACATGGTGATCACCTGGGTGGTCGACCATTCCAAGCAGCCGTGGGCCCCCAAGGACATCACCGCCAAGAAATACGCCGAGGCCGAGCGGATGCTCAAGGCCGTCATCGCGAAACACCCCAAGACCCCCTGGGCCGACCTCGCGCAAGACACCCTCGACCGCGGCTTCTCGGTCGTCCTCAACGAGTGGCACCACAATCCCAAGTATTACGAACGCGCGAAGTACGTGCCGCTTTACTGACGGCTGGCGGACATTCCATGCGGCAACGCTCGTGGCGCGGACGGCGCCTGAGAGAGGTCGTCATCCGCCGGTGCGTCTCGGCGTCCGCACCGTCGGGTTTGTGAATCACCTCGGCGCGAACGTTGCCACGATTGAGGAGGACATGGCAGGTCTCCGCACCTGAACAAGCTCGTGCGTTGCGAGGCAGGAAGTCACAGGATCGAGAGGGAAAAGATCCGAGCACCCCATTTCCCAAATTCTCCAATCTACCGGGAGAATGAGCAATGTCCCCCTCTCGGGTGTCCGCCTTCAGATCCTCGGTGGACAATGCAAGACAATGCAAAGACAATGCAAAGACAGGCATGTGTTCGAATGCAAAGACAGGCATGTGTTCGAGACCCCGAGTTCCCATGGCACCTCCGTCTCTAATGGCATCGGCCCGATCGCTCAGAGCGATGAACCAAAGGCGTCTCGGCGGGACATCACGGCTTCGAATGCCGCGATTTCCCGGCGAAAACGGCCGCAGACACGATCACTCGCCCCAAGCCGCGCGGGGAATCTCCGGCTCATGACCCGAATCGGCTCACGAATGGCCCCTTCCGCCCCTCTCAGGGCGCGGGACAGCCGCAGAGGTTCGGCGGCCGCCGAATCCCCAGACGCTCGGAGACCTCGACCAGCCGTTGCCGGGTGGCCGCGAGGAAGCGGCCGATGAAATGTTGCTTCCGCATCCGTTCCAACCGCGTCCGCCACGTCTCGGCATTGGTCCCGAGTCGCTCGAACACCGTCGCCAGCTCGCTCGAAATCGACGCCTTCCCAGCGCGAAAAACCCGCCCGGTGTACTCGACCAGGAG
>DAIDHE010000173.1 GCA_027459775.1 Planctomycetales bacterium
GTTGCTCATGTGCACATTTCGGATTGCGACGGCAAGGTCCACGGCGATTTGCCGCCCGGGCGCGGGGTGGTGGACTTCGTCCCCTACTTGAACGCGATCCGCTCCCTTGGCCTTCCGGAGGACGCCGCCATCTCGGTCGAGCTCGAGTACTGCCCCGATCCGGCCCAGATCGAGGCCTGGGTCGCCGAGGCTTACACGGCCACGGCGGCCTTGCTCAAGGCGACGGGGCTGCGCGGGTGAGCCGCCCCTCGTTGAGTTCCATCGCCGGCGGGTGCGCGCTTGCCCTGGGGCTCGTGGTCGTGGTCGGCTGGCCGCTCATGGCGACGGTGATCGAGGCTGTCCGCGTCGAGGCGACCAGCCAGGGCAAGGGCGGCTTCGCGCCCATCTCGATCGGCGACCCGGCCGCCCGGCTGATGCGGGACGATCCCACGCTTCCGCGCCCGCTGCGCTTGGCGATCGAGTCGTTCAAGCTGACGGCGGCCGTGCTTGTGCTCTCGGTTCCGATCGGGGTGGCGCTTGCGATTCTGCTGGCGAGGACCGACCTCTGGGGCCGGCGAGGGCTGCTGGGGCTGCTGGTTCTGGCGGCTTTCACTCCCCTGCCCTTGCATGCGACGGCGTGGCTGGGCGCGCTTGGAAACGCGGGCCGGATGCAAGCCATGGGCGCGCGGCCGATCCTGGTCGGCTTCTGGGGCGCAGCCGTGGTGCATGCGCTTTACGCGCTCCCCTGGGTCGTGCTCATCACCGCGATGGGCCTGCGCGCGGTCGAGCCCGAGCTCGAGGAATCCGCGCTTCTTGATAGGAATCCCTGGCGCGTTCTGATTTCGGTGACGTTGCGGCGGGCGGTCGCGATGGTCTTGGCGGCGTGCCTGGCGGTCGCCGTCTTGACGAGCGGCGACATGACGGTCACCGACCTGCTGCAGGTGCGAAGTTACGCGGAGGAGGCTTATCTGGCCTACAGCCTGGGCCAGGGGCCTGGCGGCGCGGCCGCGACCACGCTGCCGTTGCTCTTGGTGCTGGGGTCGATGCTTGTGGTCGTCGGCAGGGCGCTCGTCGCGTTCAACCCCGCCCGGCTGGCCTCGCCCCACCCGGGGGCACGGTTGCTCGCGCTCGGCCGGGCGAGGCGCCCGCTGGGGCTCGTGGTCGGGCTGGTGGTCGGCAATATCCTGGCCCTGCCGCTTTATGCACTCGTCTGGCGTGCGGGCCGGGTCGGCGGCCGGGCCGCGCTCGGCGTAGGCCCGTCGTGGTCGCTCCCAGGATTGTGGGGCACGCTGGTCCACGCGGCCGCCGAGCTGGCCGCTCCGCTGGGCTCGACCTTGATCTGGAGCGGCTCGGCCGCCCTGGTCGCGACCGCGCTCGCCTGGGGGCTCGTCTGGGCGGCCCGCCGCTCACGCGCATGGACCGTCGTCCTCGCGGCCACGCTGGTTCTCACCCTGGCCGCGCCCGGGCCCGTCGTCGGCATGGCCCTCGTGCTCGCCTATCGCGGCCTCGAACCAATCTATGATTCCTCGATCATGATCGTCCTGGCCGAGACAGCGCGTTCGCTTCCCTATGTGATTTTGCTGCTCTGGCCGTTCGCGTGGGCGTTCCCACGCGACTATCTCGACGCCGCCGCGATCGACGGCCTTGGGCCGTGGAGCCGAGCCTGGCGCGTGGTCTTGCCCCTGTCGCGCGCGCCTCTTTTCGCCGCGTGGTTGGTGGGAGTGGTAATCTCGCTCGGCGAGCTTCCGGCCACCAACCTGGCGATGCCCCCGGGCACGTCTCCGGTTTCGTTCGTGCTCTGGAGCCTGCTGCACACCGGCGTGGAAAGCCACCTGGCCGGCGTCGCGCTCGTGATCCTCACCGTGATCGCCCTGCTGGGCCTGGCCGTGGCCCTCTTGATTGCGCCTACAGCTCTGCCGGCTTGGGGGCGGGCTTGGCGTCGTTCACGGGCTTGGCGTCGGCGGCGGGTTTGGCGGCGGGGGCGGCTGGCTTCACGCCCGAGACCACGCTCTTGAGGGCAGCGCGAAGCTGGTCGTCGAAATGCGTGCCGCCCCCCACGAACAGCCGGGCGACCTTGCCGTCGCGGTCGATGATGACCGTCTGGGGGATGGCGACGGCCTTGTATTTGTCGGCGACGATCCCCTCGCGGTCGAGGGCGACCGAGACCTTGAGCTTGTGCCGCTCGAGCATCGGCGCGATCTGCTCGGGGCCTTCCTGAAGGTTGACGGCGACCAGCATCACGCCGTCCTTTGCGAATTCACCGGCGACCTTTTCGACCTGGGGCATGGCCTGGATGCAGGGCCCACACCAGGTGGCCCAGAAGTCGAGCATGACGATCTTGCCCTTGGTTTCGGCCAGGTGGAATTTCTTGCCGTCCAGGAGGTCGAGGGTGAAATCGGGTGCGGGCTTGTCGACCAGGGGCGACTCAGCGCCCACTCCGTCGCCCGCCGCGGCGTCGCCAGCGTTCACGAATTTGGGCTCGACGGCGCTGGCGAGCTTCCACTGCTGATAGGCGGTCTTGACGGCTTCCTGTTCGATTGCCGATCCGAACATCAGTTGATCCGTCGACTTGACGTCGACCGTGCACGGGCCCAGGACGTCGCTCTTGCCAGCGATCGCGCCGGCAGAGACCTTTTCGGCGATGAAGGTCACCCGCACGCCGTCGTTGCGCAGGGCTTGCATGCGGGTTCCGGTGGGGGGCGTGTTCGAAGCCGGCTTCTTGGCCGGGTCGAGCTCGTCGGCGTGCAGCCAGATGATCTGCGCGATCCGGTCGCGGGGGATTTTCTGGATCTCGAGATGGATCTCGAGCTCGAGCTCTTTGTCGTTGAGCTTGACGACGCGTCCGCGGAGATAGTCGCCGGAAACCGAGCGGATCAGGTGGGTGGGGGGGCTGTTTTTCTGCATCCGGGGGAGGGTCAGCAGGCGGTCGCGCTTGCTCTTGGTCAGGCGGATAGGCGCCTGCGGGGGGACGATCTCGAGCTCGACGGCCTTGAGCTTTTCGTGGGGGACGAACGTGCTGGCGGAGAGGCTCGAGGTAAAGGTGACGCCCTTTTCGTCGATCCCTTTGATGACGGCGGGGATGGCGTCGCCGTCGCGCAGAAAGAGGGCTTTGCGCTCGGGGATTCCGGTCTTGGCGGTTGGCGGCGGGGGCGTTGACGAGAGCGCCTGCGCGAACCGCACGACCATGCCGCCGACGCCCTGCGCCGGCTGGGCCTGGGCGACCATTCTCACATTCGCATTTCCCGCCGGGTTGGTCGGCGCGGGCGGGGGGGGCTCGCGATAGACGATTCGCCCGGCCGCGCCGGCGGCGAAGGGGCTCGACGTCTGGCTGGCGAGCGGCTGCCAGGCCAGGCAGCTCGAGCCGGGTTTCTCGACCCCGTCGACCAGCTTGCCGGGGAGCGAGAGCCCGGCCATTTCGAGCTTGCCCATCCCAGCTTCCTTGGCGAGCGGTTTTTCGTCGTGCTTGAGCACCAGCAGCGACCGCAGCCCGGCGAGCGGCAGGCGGAGCTCCGACGTCACGCCGGGTGACGCGAGCACGATCGCATCGTTCTCGACCCGCTTGACCGAGCCGCTGATTCGCACTCCGTCGTGATAGAACAGCCGGACCTCGCGATCGGCCGGGGCGGGCTTCAGGTCCAGGCTCACGCTGGCGACCGAGGCCAGCGGAATCCGCGTCTCGGCCGATTTCTCGCGCAGGACGAGCTCGTGTTTCGCCGCGTCGTAGCGAGCGACGGCGCCGTAGACCTCGCTGCCGTCTTGTTTCTGGACCCGCGACTGGCCGGCGGCGAGCTCGCGGGGCGGCTCGCCGATCCAGCGGCTGATCCGCAGCCATTCCAGCCGCAGGTCGCCGTGCAGGCAGACGAGCTCGACGCCGGGCTCGACGATCGGCTTGATCGTGCTCTTGAGCTTGAGCTCCGCCAGCCGTTTTCCCTCGCGGGAATAGACGGCCAGCTCGCCGGCTTCCTGGTCGAGATAGGCGTGAAGCTGCAATCGGCCGGCCTTGTCGGTCATTTCCTGGACGACGGCCAGGTCGGCGTCCTTGTCGACCTCGCGCTGAATGATGAGCTCGTTGCCCCAGGTCTCGAAGCGAAACGCGCGTTTTTCGGACGCCGGCGAGTCGCCCACGCCGAGCGCGAGCTTGAAGTCGGGCTTCTTGGTCCACGACAGCTCGAACTCGATCGCCGCCCGCGCGGGCAGGTTGAGATTCGCCTGGATCGTCGCCCCCTCCTTCTCGACCAGAAGCTGGCCCGATTCCTCGCGCCAGTTCTTTTCCTTGTCGAGCGACGTATCCTTCCAGCCCGCCAGGCCGTTCGGGCCCACGTAGACCAGATCGCCCGCGTCACGCCAGCGCAGGATGCGCTGAAGGTTTGAGCGTTCGATGGTGATCTTGCCGATCCGCGGGGCCTCGATCTCGACCCGTTTGTCGTCCATGCCCACCAGACTTCCGAAGACCACGTCGCCGCCGGCGAGCTCGAACGACATATCAGCGGTCGGCCGTTCGGGCTTGGCCGGGGCGGGCCAGTGGACGGCAGTGAGGCTGAAGGTAGGAAAATCGAACGGCTGGACGAACGAGTCGGCCCGCCAGCGGACGATGCCGGGCGTGGCCGAGGCCTCGAGCGCCCCGGGTGCATAGCCGCCGTTCGCGAGGTGCAGGACCGGCCGTGAAGGGTCGGGCGCGGGGGGTTTCGTCGCGGGTGGCGCGGGTTTCGTTGCCGGCGGCGCGGGGGGCGGAACCTGGGCCTGGGCCACGGCGGCTAAGAGCCCCGTGCAAAGCGCCGTCACGCGGGCGAGTCGAACGGTCCAGGGGTTCATGGCGAAGTCGTCCTCAATGATTGGAAACGGATCACATTCATTATTTCATGGCTTGGCGCGATTGGCAACGGGAGGGGGAAGGTCGAGGTCGGGGTCTGGGGGGAGCGATTCGAGCAGCTTCGCCGCGTCCATGGTGGCCTCGTTCCAGAGGCCGAGCAGCTTTCCGACCCCTCGCCCGCGGCTTCTTGTCGAGCCTTTCGTTACTTCTGGGCGGCGGCCTTCGCGCCGGCCGTTCCTTGCGCCTTGGCCGCGGCTTTCTCGGCGTCGGCGGTTCTTTTCAACATCTCGGCGAGCCGTTTCTGGCGGGCCTCGGCCGCGGCCGCTTGCTTCTTCACGACACTCTCGCGCTCGGCCACTTCTTCCTTGGTCTCGATCCCCAGCAGGGCGGGGATCGGGTCAGGCTGGCCGTTGCCGCCCCAGTTGGGCCCGAAGCTCAGGCCGAACTGGACCTTGCGGGCGCTCTGCCAGACGGCTCGCTGGGCCTGGTTGAGCTCGGGCGTGACGTACGGATCGACGCCGGACGGGAAGTAGCTATTGCCCAGGAGCAGGTATTCGAGGCAGAGCGTCCAGCCCCCGTCCCAGTTCTTGTCGAGGGTCTCGCTGATCCGCGCTTTCTGCTCGGCCGAAAGCGAAACCTCGCGATCGATGCAGTCGACCAGGAACCGGGCGCCCGCCCTGCGCCTGAGCTCGTCGCGGCGGGCGGACTCGGTCTCGTAGATCCGGTACTGGTCGGCGGTGAGATGCTTCTTGAAAACGGCGGCGAGCTCGTGCCGGAGCACGGCCGCCGCGTCGGGGAACAACCTCAAGCCTCCGCGGCGGACCTGTCCCTGGGCGAGCTTGTCCGCCGTTTCCTCGAGGGCCTTGCCCGAGTCGGCGTAGATCTTGGCGAGCGTGGGCTGGTCGAGCTTGCAAACGCCCCTGGCGAACAGCAGCTCGGCGTAGACCAGCGGCTTGCCCTGCTGGACGAGCCGCTGGTTGATCAGGTTCCCGTTCGCGTTCACGACGGCGCGCTTGGCCACGACGACTTTCTTGGCGACGACCGGCTGATCAGCCGGGGCGGCCTGGACGATGATCTTTTTTTTCGCGACGACTTGCTGAAACGGGCCGGCCGCGGTCGGCCCGGCGGCGACCAGGGCCAACGTCGCGAGCCCGGCCGCGAGCAGAGTCGCGGCGAGCCGGGCGGGCGCCGAGTTTTCCGCGTGGGATGTGATCATCGTTCATAGATTGGCAAGAACCGGAAATTGACCGCGAGCGCCAAGAGCGACAGCGAGGTGCTCACCGAATTGCCAAGCTGGCCGCGGAAGCTGCCGTCGGCGGCCTGGGCCTGCTTCAGCTGGCGGACCAGCAGCTTGTTCCATTTCTCCCACGTGGCCAGGTCGCCCTGGAAGAGCGCCTGCGCTTCGTAATAGCGGGCGTATTCGGGCCAGGCTTGCTGGGGCATCTGCTCGATCCGCTGTTTCAGGTAATCGAGGGTCGCCTTGAATTGCTTGAGATCCTTGCGCCTGGAGATGGAATAGACCAGGGTGGCGATCGAGCTGCGGGCGATCGATTCGCCGAACCCGCCCATGCCGCCGGCGTAGCCGACCTCGCCCGATGGGGACGTCATCGAGACGTAAAAGGCGATGGCCTTGTTGATGGATTCGTCGGGAACCTCGATGCCGGCGTTGCGGGCGGCCAAGAGGCCGACCAAAACCGAGCCGCTGACCGAGGTGTCGGCGTCGGTGGAATCGGGCGAATAGCGCCAGGCGCTCAGTTGGTTTTTCTTTTGCGAGGTGAGGGCGGCGCGGACGGCCAGCTCGAGCGCCTGGCCGATCGAGCGCGGGGTTTTTTCCTTGCCGTAGAGCCCGCGTTCGTCGACGACGCCGTAGGCCTCGGCCAGCCCGAGCATGGCGAAGCCATGGTTGTACATCGAGCTGCCGATGATGCCGGTGTTTTCATCCTGGGCCTTGACGATGCTGCGGACGGCCTTGCGGATGTGATTCGAGTAGGGTCCAAAGTTGGGATCCTCGCCGCAGGCGAGGAAGACCATGAGCCCGAGCCCGGTGCAACCCGGCCCTTGCTCGCCGCCGGAGCCGCTCCAATCGCCGCTCTCGGACTGCGACGAGGCCATGTACTGGAGGCCGCGGTCGTACATCTCGCGAACGTCGCGCGGAACGACCTCGCCGAAGCGCTGCGTGGGAAGCTGGGCCCTGGCCTCGGGCACCAAGGCCGCCGCGAGCAAGAGGGGCCAAACGTTTCGAATCGAGATCATGCGATCACCCCTCGGTTGCTTGCGGTTGCGGGCTTTTACAGTTTTACAGATTGAACCACAGAGACACAGAGACACAGAGAAGAGAGAGATAAGAAAGAGAGATAAAAAAGAGAGATAAGAGGGATGAGAAAGAGGGATGAGAAAGAGAGATAAAAAAGAGAGATGAGGATCGGAGCGGCGAGAACAGGGTGTCATGGGGGTCGGTGATCGGGTTGAGGGTTCTAGCTCCGTGGCCAGCCGAGATTGCGCCTTCGCCGCCTGAAATCCGGCTGTCTGGTGGCGCATCTCCTCGCTCTCTGGTTCCGTCCCTCATGATTCTTCTCCCTCTCTCTCTCTCTCTCTCTGCCCGCATACTCTCGGTCTTCTCTTCTCTGTGTCTCTGTGTCTCTGTGGTTCATCCGTCCCATCCGTCCGATCAATCCGACCGATAGAGCAGCCCTTCAATGAAGCCGCGACGCACCCCGGCCTATTTCGCCGCGGCCTTTTCGCCGGCGGCTCCGGCCTTCTTCTCGTCCTTCGCTTTCTTTTCGTCCTTCGCTTTCTTTTCGTCCTTCGCCTTCTTGTCTTCTTCCTTCGCGGCCCTGGCGGCGGGCCTGAGGCGCACGGCGGGGATGGCGGCGACGGGCTTTTTGGCGGGGGCTGGATCGTCGTCGATCACGCCCTGGGCCTTGAGCCACTGGGCCATCCCGCGGCCTTGCTGGATTTGCTGGTTGGCGAGCTTCCACTGGATGTCGTCGAAGATGGGCTTGATCTCGCTCTCGGAAAGATTCGAGAGCTGATACAACATATAATAATAATCGCTCTGCCCGAACCGCCGGGGCGGGCGCGACTTTTCGTGCAACATCTTGGTGAGCTTCTGGGACTGGTCGGGGGAGAGGCCGAGTCCCTTGTCGAGGTGGGCGACGAACCAGTCGATGGTGGCGTGGTGGTGTTCCTGGCGGTGGCGGAGCTCGACGGCCAGGTATTTCTCGCTCTGGTCGGTCGAGAGCGTGTTGTGCAGGGTCTTCATGAAGAGCGACCCTTCGTCGAAGAGCCCCGTCATGAATTTCGCCTGGAGCGGCTGGATGTCGTTCCAGATGTTGTTGTTCTGGTTGTTCGGGGCCTTTTGATATTTGCGCCTGGTCTCATCGACCAGCACGAAGAACCGTTTGACGTCTCCCTGGCCGGCCAGGTCGAGCTTCTTTTTCTGGGGCGGCTTGAGCCCGCAGACGCGCTCGACCTCGTCGACTTTCAGGCTGAGCTGCGAGGCCATCTTGTTCCGCGCCTGGCCCGCCCCGCCGACCTGATTGAAGACCCACTGGTCGAACATCTCGACGTTGTTTTGCTGCATGACCACCATGCCGCCCATCATGTTGTTGGCGTTGGGGTCGGGGGGGTTGTCGTCGGGAACGTCGTAGTCGTCCTGGGCGCGGGCGGACGCGGCGAGTACGAAAAGAGCGGCCACGGCCGCGAAAACACGCCAGGTCATGAGGATTTGTCGTGATTTCATGGGTATGACGCCTCATTATTTCTTGGAGGCCGCGGTGTCGCCGGCCTTCTTTTCGTCTTTTGTCTCGGCCTTGACCTCGGCCTTCTTCTCGGCTTTCTTCTCGGCCTTGACCGCGGGAGCGGCGGCCTTCGCCAGCGGCCCCGCCGGCGCCTCGTCCTTCTTGTTCTCGAGACCGAGCAGGCTGGCGACGGGGTCTTCCTGGCCGTTGAACATCCAGATGCCGCCGAAGCCCCAGAAGCCGTTCACTTTCTGGGTGGTCGCCCAGATTTTTTTCTGGGTCTCGTTGAGCGGCGGCGTGACGTATTTGTCGATGTCGTTGGGGAAGAACTGGTTGCCGTAGAGGAGATACTCGGTGTACATGGTCCAATTCTCGTCCCAATTCTTCTGGATCGAGGCGGTGATCTTCGTGCGCTGATCGTCGGAGAGCAAGAGCTGGCGGTCGATGGAATCGACCAGGAACCGGACGGCGGATTTCTTGCGGGTCTCGACCCGGCGGGCGGTCTCGGTTTCGTAGATCTTGTACTGCTCGGCGGTGAGGTGTTTCTTGAAGACGGCGGCGATGCTCTGCGTGAGCAGGGTCGAGGCGTCGAGGTTCTTCTGCCCGGCGGCCCGGACCCCCATCTGGCCCTCCGCGAGTTTCTTGGCGACGTCCTCGAGGGCCTTGTTGATCTCGGGGTAGATCTTGACCAGGGTCGGCCGATCGAGCTTGAGCAGCCCCCGGGCGAAGAGCAGCTCGGCGTGCATCATCGGCCGGCCTTGTTGCAGGAACTGCTGGACCATCGGGTTGACGTTGTTGGCATTGGCCATCACGACGACGCGCTTGGCCGGGACGGCCTTCTTGGCGACGATCGTCTTCTTGGTCTTGCCCGCCGGATTCACGATGGTCTTGGTCTTGCCGGGGGCCTTCTTTTCGGCGTCCTTGGCCTGGTCGCCGTCTTTCTTTTCGGCGTCCTTGGCCTGGTCGACTTCCTTTTTTTCGGCGGCGACGGCCTTCACGAAGATTTGCTGTTTGATCACGACCTGTTCAAACAGGGCGCCCAGGGTCGCGGTCTCCTGGGCGACGACGGCGGTCAAGGCGACGAGGGCCGTGGAGAGCGCGGTCGCGACGAGGCGGCCCAGGGCTCGTCGGCCGCCCTGGGAGTGCGGCAACCAGCGCCCGGTCGACCGTTTCTGCCCTGGTTTCATCGGTTGTTCGTCCTCGGTGCGGCGACAACGGTGATAACATGTTCAACCACAGAGCCACGGAGGCACGGAGAGGAAAAAAGCAGATTTCAAGATCCCGGCCCGTGCCGCGGCACGCCGCCGTGCGTTCCGATCTCTCCACTCTTCTCCTTGATCTTCTTTCTCTCTCTCCCTCTCTCTCTCCGTCTCTCTCCGTCTGTCCTCTCCGGTCTTCTCTTC
>DAIDHE010000190.1 GCA_027459775.1 Planctomycetales bacterium
AAGAGTCCGATCACCCGCTGGCCGAGCTTGGGATCCTGGAACGACGAAATCATATTTGTGATCATCCACGATTGGCCGAGCTGGCGGAGGTCGAGCTTCTCGAGCAGGTCGAGCAGCTCCTCGGATTTGTTGGCGGCCTGGAACGTGTTCTGGGCTTCATACCAGGCGTTCCCCAGGCTCGCGGGGTTTTTCTCGATCAGGAACTTGTAGTGCTGGACGGCCTCGGCGTGCTGGTTGTTTTGCGCGAGCTGGCCGGCGACTTGCAGGCGCAGATTGGAGTCGTCGGGTCTGAGGGCGACGAGGGCGGCGAGTTCCGCGGCGGCCTTGTCGCGGTCGCCGGCGGCCTTGTAGTAGTCGGCCAGGGCCTGGTGGGGCTGGATGGCGGTGGGGGTTTTCTTGACCTGTTCGGTCGCGCGGGCGATGAGCTCGGGGAGCTTGCCCGAGCGGTTGAGGACGCCGATCGCGGCCTCGCGAGCCTGGTCGGGGCCGCCGGGGTTGTAATAGTTGAAATTGTTTTGCCGCACCGCAGTGGTCGAGCGCAGGATCTGAGCCGCGATCTGGAGGGCGGCGTCGAGTTTGGCCTGCGCCTGGTACTGGAGCATCATGCTGACCAGGGCGCTGGCCTTGTTGCCAGCGCGGCGGCGGGCGCGGGCGAGCACCGATTCGGCGAGCTCGCCCAGGCCGAGCTGGCTCATCTGGCCGGCGAGCTTGATCTGGGCCTCGGTCTCGAGCCGCAGCCCAAACAGCCGCTCGGCCGCCGCGCGGGCGCGGTCGATGCCGCCGCTCGAGACCGCGAGCCGAAGCGCGATCTCCTCCCTGCGCTGGAGGGTCTGGGTGTCATAGGGCTGGACGCCGTCGGCGGTCGCCAGGGCGTCGGCCCGTTCCCCCTTTTGCTCGAGCAGCTCCGCCAGATCGAGCCGCATCTCGGAGTCGATCGGGGACTCGAGCGCGACCCTGGCGAACTCCTCGATCGCCTGGTCCTTGTCGTCGGCCCACCAGAAGATCGCGCTTCGCGCCAGCCGGGGCGCGACGGCGGCCTGGGGCGTCCTGGCCGCCTGGGCCTTTTTCTCGAGATGCGCGAGCAGGTCCGAGACCAGGTCGGCGCGTTTGTAAAGTCCGTACGCCGTTCGGATCGCCTGGATCGCCGTCGAATCCAGATACTCGTTTTGCCGGGGGAATCCGATCTGAATGTACTGCGACTGCTTGCCGACCCAGATCTGGTACTGAGGCGTGTAGCTCATATTGGCCGAACCGCGTCGCCGTGCCGACCGGGCGGCGCTGGGCGTTTGCCGCTCGATCTTGCGCTCGAGCTGGGCGAGGACACCGTCCAGAATCCGCATCGCTCCGGCGAAATCCTTGTGGTCGGCGCAAACCGCCATCGCGTGCGAGAGCGCGAGCCCTGGCCCCTGGAAGTAGAACGTGCCGGTATAGAACGTGGGGTTCGGCCGGTTCACCGAGAGCCGTTCGTAGCGCTCGAGGAGCAACAGCAGGCCGTCGACGTCGCCGCGTTCGGCCGCCAGGTCGAAGACGCCGGCGATCTGGGGGAGCTGAAGCGCGGAGGCGATGGTCTCGTTGTAGATCTGGGTTTCTTCGTCTTTCCGTTTGGCGCGTTTGAGCTCCTTGGCGATGTTGACGAGGACCTCGGCCTGGGCGAGCTCGGGCCTGCGTGCGCGCAGGGCCTGGAAGCAGGCGAGGATGTGGTCGAGCTCGGGCTTGGGCAAGGGGGGCTCGCGGTCCTGGGCTTCGCCGCCATTATTGCGGTAGTACCGCTGGCCCTGGGTCGCGGTGCGTTCGCCGATCGCGTGCAAGAGGCTCCAGAGTGCCAGCGGATCGGCGGGGGCCGCGCGCGAGAGCGCGACGGCGGCGGTGTAGGCCGACGCGTAATCATTGCGGACGGAGCAGAGATAGAACCAATCCCAGGCGTCGCGGAGACGGACAGGCGAAGTCTGGCTCGTCGCGTGGAATTGTTCGACGATCTTGTCCGAGCCCTTCTTGACGATCCGGTCGGCGAGGGTGAGTCGCCAGCCCAGGGCGGCCATGCGGGCCTCGCCAAAATCGGCCGGGCCCCAGACCGCGTTCATGCCCCCGGGGTTGTAATACATCTGGGGTTCGAGCTTGCAGGCCGAGCGGATCTGGTAGATGTTTCCCAGCCGGTCTTGCAGCGCGGGCGTGGCGAGCTTGGCGGACGACGACGGCCGAGCCGAGGCGGCCAGGGCGCTCGGGTCTTTCTTGCGGGACTGGGCCTGAGCCGATTTGTCGTCGTCGGCGACCGTGAGCGCCAGCAAGCGCGTGAACGTCTCGGCCGCCAGCTCCGGCTTCTTGAGCTCCGCCAGGGCCAGGCCATGGCGGTAGAGTGCCTCCCAGTCGGCCGGGTTCTTGCGGATCAAGTCCTCGGTCGCGCGCAGCGCCGCGTCGAGCTTGCCCGCGGCGATCAAGTGGTCGAGGGCCGCGTAGATCCGCCGGGGCTCGCCCTTGCCGGAGGCCATCTTGGACCACACCAACTGGGCCTGGTCGAACTCGCCGGCCTTGAGCATGAGCTCGCCCAGCCGGACGTTGTTCTCATCGCTCAATACCAGCTCCGAGAGTTGCTTCTGATAACGAGCCGACGATTCGAAATCGCTCTCTTCCTCGGCGAGCTTCGAGAGCTGTTGCAAGATCTGGGGATCGCGCGCGTTCGACGCCAGCAGCCGCTCGAGCTCGGCGCGGGCGCTCCCCAGGTCGCCGGCCGTGGCATAAGCCTGGGCCGTGCAGATCGCGAGGTCGCGGGGGTGCGCCTCAGCGCCCGAACCGCCGCCCGGCTGGCTCTGGTTCTTGAGCCGGGTCATCATCCGATCGAGCTGGTTGAGCTGGATCGAGATCTCGGCCAGTTTGGCGACCACGCCGACCTTCTCATCGAGTGTTGGCGCTTTTTCATAAGCACGCCAGTACATCTCGAGCGCTTCCTCGTTGCGGAACGCCGAGGCCAGGTTTTCGGCCAGGGTGGTGATGATCCTGGTGTCGCCGGGGTTGACCCGGACGGCCCTGCGGAGGGCGTCGAGCCCTTCGTCGGACTTGCCAAGCTGGAAACAAAGCTGGGCAAAGAAATCGTAGTGCTCGGGGTTGCCTGGGGCGGCCTCGAGCAGGTCGCGGCCGGCCTTGAGGGCGGGCTCGATCCGGCCCAATCGGGCCTCGAGCCGGGCCACGCCGGTCAGATACTC
>DAIDHE010000221.1 GCA_027459775.1 Planctomycetales bacterium
AGCCCCGACGGGCGGATGGTTCTCACGGGCTCGATCGACGGTGTGGCCCGGCTCTGGGACGTCGCCCTCGAGCGCCCGATCGGCCCTCCGCTCCGGCACCAACACACGGTCTCGGCGGTCGCTTTTTCCCCTGACGGCCGATTCCTGCTGACGGCGGGTTTTGACAAGACCGCCCTCATCCGCGGGCTCGCTCCCTCACGGGAACGCACGTTTGCGCATCGGGGCTTTATCCGCTCGGTGCTCTTCAGCCCCGACGGGAAGACCATTCTCACGGCCAGCGTGGACCACACCGCCCGGCTCTGGAACGTTGCCAGCGGCGCACCGATCGGAACGGCGCTCGCGCACGAGGGGGCGGTCGAGGCGATTGCCTATGCGCCTGACGGTCTCTCGGTGCTCACCGGCAGCATGGACGGAACCGCCCGGTTGTGGAGCGCCCTCGACGGCCGTCCGTTATCGCCCCCCATGCGTCACGGAAACGCGGTGAAGGCGGTGGCCTTCAGCCCGCGTGGCGACTCGGTGCTGACCGGCAGCGGCGACGCGACCGCGCGGCTCTGGAACGCGACGGGCGGAGCGCCCATGGGCGCGCCGCTCAGGCACGGCGACTGGGTGCAAGCCGTTGCCTACAGTCCCGACGGTCGGTTGATCGCGACTGGGGGCGACGACAAGACCGCCCGGCTCTGGAACGCGGCCACGGGAGCGCCGTTGGGCCCTCCGCTCGAACACGGCGGTCGAGTCCTCGCGCTGGCGTTTTCTTCCGACGGGCGGACCGTCTTGACCGGGTGCGACGACATGAAGGCCCGGCTCTGGGACGCGGCCTCGGGCACGCTCCGCATCCCACCCTTGCCGCACGACGGCCCGGTCTCGATCGCCGCCTTTAGCCCCGACGGCCTGACCGTCGTTTCGGGTGGCTGGGATCGCGTCGCCCGCCTCTGGGACGCCCGCACCGGCGCGGCGATCTCACCCCCTCTGCGCCACGAGGGGGCGCTCCGCGCCCTGGCCTTGAGCCGCGACGGCCGCACCCTGGTCACCGGCAGCTACGACCGCACCGCCCAGTTGTGGGACAAGGCCACCGGCAAACCGATCGGATCGGCCTTTCACCACGAAAACCAGGTCTGGTTCGTCGCCATCAGCCCGGACGGCCGCACCGTTCTCTCGGGCGGCCAGGAAAACAAAGCCCATCTCTGGGACGTGGCGTCCAGCCTCGACGCCCCCTTCGACGACATCGATCGCCAGGTCCGGGCCGACACTGGCATGGAGCTCCGCGACGATGGGACCATCCACTTCCTCGACCTCGAAACCTGGAACAGATTCGGCGGATGACAGATGTGGATTCGTCGAGGCGCCCGTCGTCAGCCGGTTCCGCGGCCGCGATCGCCCGGGTACAATATGTGCGTATACAATGATGTCGTCCGTGGAGAGCACTCGCGAGCGACTCTCTCGGCATGATCATACCATAAGGATAGTTCATGTTCTTACGGTGGTTTTGCTCCCGGATCAGGCCCGCCCCGCGGCGGGTGGACGCCGCGGCGATCGTGCGTCAGGCGCGGAGGCTGCGCTATCGGGTGCGCCCGGGCGCGGTCTCGCAGCTCGCCGGGCTTTATCACGGCGCGCGTCCCGGAGTCGGCCTGACCTTCGCGGAGCTCAAGGCCTACGAGCCGGGGGACGACGTCCGCTACCTCGACTGGAACGTGACCGCCCGGCTGGGTCGCCCGTTCGTGCGGCGGTTCATCGAGGAGCGGTCGCTGGTGCTCTGGCTGGTGGTCGACGCCTCGGCCAGTATGCAATTCGCCTCGGATCAGCCGACCAAGGCCGATCGGGCCGCCCAGGCGGCCGCTCTGCTCGCGACCGCGGCCCTGCAAAACGGCGACAACGTGGGCCTCATGCTGGTCTCCGACCAGATCGAGCTCGAGCTTCCCCCCGCCGGCGGAGCGCGGCGGCTCGCGCGAATCGTACGGGCGCTCGTGGCCGCGCCGACGTCCTCGTCCAAGACCAAGCTCGGGGTCGCCACTGACCGCCTTGCCCGCGCCAGCCGCCGCGCCCTCGTGGTCGTGGTGAGTGATTTCTTGAGCGACGAGAAAATGGTCTGGCGAGGCGCGGCTCGACGGCACGACATGATCCTCTTGCGCGTGGTCGACCCTCGCGAGACGACGCTCCCCGCCGCCGGTCTGCTCGCGCTCGAGGCCGCCGAGGATGGCGCACGGCTCAAGGTCGATTCCAGCTCGCCGCGGGTGCGGGCGCGCTATGCCGAGGCCGCCAAACGGCGCGACTCGGCGTTCGCCCGCTTGTGCTCGAGCACCGGCGCGCAGGGCTTCACGATGACCACCGACCTCGATCCTCTGCGCGCGCTCACCGAGCTTTTCCGCGGCCGGGCCGCGCGGCGGAGCAGCCCATGAACGACCTCGCCCCGCGGACCTTGACGCCGCCCCGTTCCAATCTTGGACCCGAACCTTGGCCCGACACGGAGCCCGCGCTCGCCCCCTGGATCTTGCTTGCGACGACCCTGCTCGTGGTCGCGGTCGGGGTCTGGGTTCGCCGCCGCCGATCGGCTCGGGCGGGGTCGATTTCGAGCGTGCTCCAGAGTGGCGCTCAATCGCATGTGCATTTGTTGTTCGATCTCGCGCTCGCCGTCCGGACGGCTCTGGCCTCGCGGTTGGGGCCGGCGTGGCGGGCGCGAACCACCGAGGAAATCGCGCGTGATCAAGCCCTTCGCGAGTCCCTCGGAGGCGAGACCTTCAGCCGCCTGGTCGAGTTCCTGGATCAGGTGGACACGCTGAAATTCGCGGCCGGCGAGCCCTCTTGCGACGAAGGTTGGCTCGCGGTTGAGTTCGAGCGCTGGCGGGGTTGGGCCGCCGAGCTCGAGAAATCGCTCGCGTCGAGCCCGGGTGCGAAGCGCAAGTCCACTTCACACGACCGCACGAGCGTGAACGGCGCCTCGGCGGGTCATTCCGCGTCGGCGGGACGGGCATCGGGCGCGGGGCGGCGATCGACCTGATCGGGGCGAAAGCGGACGCCGAGCATGTCGCTGCGAAAAAGGCCAGTGCGAACCCGCAATCTCCAGATCGCCTCTCCGGTCAGCCGGTCCAGGACGCCAGGCTCGCTCGCGACGACCGTTTCGACCGATTCGCCCGGTCCCACGCTCTCAAAGCTCTGGCCCTGGATCACCCATTCGCTGTCGACAGCAAGTGAGAACATGGCGATGCGTTTCCCATTAGAGGTGGTGATTTCGGAGCGGTCCCTGCGCGAAGGTTGTTCGCGCAGGAACGCCCGCTCGATCGGTCGGAAGGAAACGTCCCGAGAGCGATTCGTGAAGCGGATTCGCAAGATGAGCGACTGCGAATCCGCGCGGCGGGATTCGTCGGAGTCGATCGACCGCAGCAGCGAGACCGCATCGGCCTCGATTGTTAGCGGCGTCGCCTCGAGGTCGCCCAGGCGGATCGTTCCGCCGAGATCGACGGTGTTCTCCGGCGGAATCGGCGGCGCGGGCGGGGCTTCGACGGGCTGCTCGACCTCACGCTGGGCGATCGCCGAGGGCGGCTCTTCGGCTGGCGGCTGCGCGTGCGTGCCGCCCAGCCGCCCCGTCAGGATCAACCAGGTGAGGAGCATCGTGAGTGCGGTCGAGTACGCGAGCAGGAGCAGCGTCGTCCAGGGGACGCGGACGTCCTCTTCGATCTCGGGCTCGGTCGTGGTTCGAAGGGCGGCGGGCGGCGCTGTCTCGAGGTTGATCATCCCGGCGGGGAGCAGCTCGGGGTCGGGAGACTCAACGGCGAGCGCTGACAGGAACGGGGCTCCCGGCGGGCTGGGGCCAGTGACGTCCGAAGAGCGGGGAGGTGTGACCGCGAACGAGTCGCCGCTTGGAGCGGCGGGCTGGGCGATCAACGAAGGCTCGGGCGGGGCGTGCCGGCCCGTTGGTTCGGACGATTCCACGCTTTCCGCGCCAGGCGCCTCGAGCGGCGTCGATTCGAGAAACGGGTCGGGCACGAAGCCCGGATGGGCGAATGAGAGTGGTATTTCATCGGTGCCCGAGTCGCGCGAGAGGCTCGCGGCCGCTTGCTGGCCGGCGATCAGGGCGGGGTCGGGCTCGCCTGTGGGCGTGTGGGGTCCATCGGGATTGGGGGTGGGATGAGGATGATCGACCTTGTTTCGACTCATGGCATTCCGATCTCCCGGGTGAATCCGCTCCCGCTAGTCTCTCGACGCCCTGCGCAGCCAGACAGTGGTGCCGGCCCCGGCCGAGAGCAAGCGGGCCGCGTCGCCGTTGGTCACCGCGATCTCGACCCAGCCCGTGCTGCCCACGAGCGCGAGCAACGTACCCGGCGGCCTGTCGCCATAGGTCCGCGCGATTCCGGCGATTCGCTCGCCGGCGATCTCGATCAGCCACCCGTCTCGCGGCGTCGAACCGAGCTGATCGGTGTTGATATTTGTGATCAAGTTGCCGAATCCGTCGCGAAAAATCACCTCGCCCACGATTCCCCGCTCGTCGAGATCGGGCTCGAAGTTCTTGAGCTTCACGAAGCGCTCGACGCGCTCGCCCAGAAGCGCTGGCTCGCCTCCGTTGATCAAGTGGGCGGCGGCGGGTGCCAGGATGTCTCGGCCGTGAAACGTCGCCGAAACGACCAGCCGCCGGATCGCCGGATTGGTGATCTCCCAGACCCCCT
>DAIDHE010000425.1 GCA_027459775.1 Planctomycetales bacterium
ATACGGGCCGCGCAACAACCTGCCGCCGTACGTCTGCATCCCCAATCAGCCCAACGTCTACGCCGGCACGGGCTATCTGAGCTCGGCGTTCTCGCCGTTCTCGCTCGGTCGCGACCCGGCCGACAACGGCTTTCAGGTGCAAGACCTGAACTTGCCGGGGGGCGTGGACGACGGCCGGTTCAAGGCGCGGCGGAGCATGCTCGAGACGGTCAACGGCTATTTCGCCGCCCGCGAAAAGAGCGACAACATCGCCGCCATGGACACCTTCTACGACCGGGCCTACAGCCTGATCAGCTCGCAAAAGGCGCGCGAGGCCTTCAACATCAACGCCGAGCCGGCCAAGATCCGCGACGAGTACGGCCGCAACGCCGCCGGCCAGCGGCTGCTCCTGGCGCGGCGGCTGGTGGCGGCGGGCGTTCGCATGGTCACCGTCGAATTCGGCGGCTGGGACTATCACACCCAGATCGCCGCCCAGATGAACAGCCAGTTGCCTCCGTTCGATCAGGCGTTTTCCTGCTTGATCAACGACCTCGAGCGCACCGGCCTGCTCAAGCGGACGCTGGTGATGATTTCGAGCGAGTTCGGCCGCACGCCCAAGGTCAACAAGGACGCCGGCCGCGACCACTGGCCCAAGGTGTTCAGCGTCGTCCTGGCCGGCGGCGGGGTCAAGCGGGGCTACATTCATGGCGCATCCAACGCCACGGCCAGCGAGCCCGAGCGCGACCCGATCGGGCCCGAGGATCTGGCCACGACGGTCTACAGCTTGCTGGGGATCGTGGCCGACAAGGAGCTCATGGCGCCCGGCAACCGGCCGATCGAGATCGTCGACAACGGCAAGGTCGTCAAGGAACTGTTGGCCTGAGCGTCCTCGACCCCCGCGACCAACTGGGAAATTGCAACATGTCACGATACGTTTACTCTCTGGCGGCTTTCCTGGCGTTCGCGGCCGGCGGTTTGGCCCAAGCGGCCGGCCCGGCGCTCTCGGCCGTCCGGCCGCTGGGCGGCCAGCGTGGGACCGAGCTCGACGTCGTGCTCTCGGGCGCTCGCCTGGGCGACGCCCGCGAGATCTTCTATTACCAGCCGGGCATCGCCACGGTCTCGATCACCAAGATCGACGACAACAGCGTGAAGGCTCGGATCAAGATCGCCCCCGACTGCGCGCTCGGGCTGCACGACCTGCGGGTGCGGACGGCGACTGGCGTGAGCGAGCTGCGGACGTTCAGCGTCGGCGCGCTCAAGGACGTGAACGAGATCGAGCCCAACAACGACTTCGCCAAGCCCCAGCCCGTGCCATTCAACGCGACGGTGAACGGCGTGGCCGACAACGAGGACGTCGACTATTTCGTGGTCGAGGTCAAGAAGGGCGAGCGGATCTCGGTCGAGGTTGAGGGGCTGCGGCTGGGGGTGAGCGAGTTCGACCCCTACATCGCGATCCTGAACGCCAAGCGGTTCGAGATCGCCGCGAGCGACGACGCGGCCCTGGCGTGGCGCGACGGCCTGGCGTCGGTCATCGCCCCCGAGGATGGAAAATACATCATACAAGTACGTGAAAGCTCGTACTCGGGCAATGGGGCGTGTTTGTATCGCGCGCACATCGGCAGTTTCCCCCGGTCCACGGCGATCTTGCCGGCGGGCGGGCGGATGGGCGAGGCCGTCAAGGTGCGCTGGATCGGCGACCCCGCCGGCGAGGCGGTCACGACCTTCACCGCGCCCAAGACCTTCGACCGCGACTTCGGGATTCTCCGCCAGGACGCGAAGGGGGTCTCGCCTTATCCCAATGTGTTTCGCCTGTCGGACGTGGGCAACGTGCTCGAGCAAGAGCCCAACGACGACCACGCCCACGCCACGCCGTTCACGGCCCCGATGGCGCTGAACGGCGTGATCGAGAAGCCGGGCGACGTCGATCATTTCGTGTTCAAGCCGACGAAGGGCGAGGTTTACGACATCCACTGCTACGCCAGGCGGATCCGGTCGCCGCTCGACCCGGTCATGTATCTGGGCAAGAAGGGGGGCGGGGCGATGCTCGGGGCCGACGATTCGATCGGGCCCGACAGCTATTTCCGTTTCCAGGCGCCCGAGACGGCCGAGTATGTGATCTGGCTGATCGACCAGCTTGGCAAGGGAGGGCCCGACTATACCTATCGTATCGAGGTCACCCGCGTCGTCCCCACCCTGACGATGACCACGAACGCCGAGCAGATCCCGCTGGGGACGGGCGTGATGGCGCCTGCCGTGCCGCGGGGCAATCGCCAGGCGATCCTCGTCTATGGCAATCGGGCCGAGTTCGGCGGCGAGCTGGCGGTGGCCGTTTCGGGGCTGCCGGCCGGCGTCACGGCGACGGCGCCCAACATCGCCGCCAGCCAGGTCGTCGTTCCGGTGCTCTTCGAGGCCAAGCCCGACGCCCCTCTCGCCGGCGGTTTCGCGAATGTCGACGGCAAACCCGTCGACGAGAAGATCAAGGCGCCCTCGACGTTTCAGTCCGAGTCGGTGCTGGTTCTCGGGCAGAACAACGTCAACGTCTGGTCGCGCAAGGTCGACAAGCTGGCGGTCGCGGTCACCGAGGAATGTCCCTATTCGATCGAGATCGTCGAGCCCAAGGTTCCGCTGGTGCGTGGGGGATCGATGGGGCTCAAGGTCCGGGCCAATCGCAAGCCCGGCTTCAAGGCGGCGATCTCGGTTTACTTGCCGTGGAATCCGCCGGGGGTCGGTTCGGCGGGCGGGATCGCGATCCCCGAGGGCCAGTCCGAGGCCGTCATCCCGATGAACGCCGACGGAGGCGCTGAGCTGCGGACCTGGAAGATCGTGGTGAATGGCGCATCGGGCGTCGCGAGCGGGCCGATCATGGTCTCGAGCCAGCTCGCGAGCCTGACGATCGCCGCGCCTTACCTGGGGCTGTCGTTCCAGGCCGCGAGCGTCGATCAGGGCAAGGAAGTCGACATGGCGGTCAAGGTCGCGAAGGCCGTCGATTGGGCGGGCGAGGCTCAGGTCACGCTCATCGGGTTGCCCAACAAGGTCACGACCGACGTCAAGAAAATCACCAAGGACGCGACCGACCTGATCTTTCACATCAAGACCGACAAGGTCTCGCCGGCGGGGAATCACGCCAGCCTGTTCTGTCAGGTGGTGATCACGCAGAACGGCGAGCCGATCGTGCACAACATCGGCACGGGCGCTCTGCGGATCGACGTGCCGCTGCCGCCCAAGCCGCAAGCGGCGGCCGCTCCGGTCGCTCAGGCCGCTCCAAAACCGGCGGCGCCGGCGGCGGCCAAGCCGCTTTCGCGGCTGGAAAAGCTGCGTCTCGAAGCCAAACAAGCGGCGGGGGGCAAATGACGGCGATCCGTTTCCGACGAGCGCGAACTTCGCGCGGAATCATGAACATGACCAAGGACACGAATCCGATGCATCGCCTTGCACGCACCATCGCCTTTGTTCTGCTCTGCGGCCTCGGCCTCGCGGGGGCGAAGGACGCCGCCGCTGGTGGAGCGCTCGCCCCCCTGCCCGACCAGGTCTTCGCGCCGGCGCCGATGGCGGCTCTGGTCGGGATCGAGGTCTTCCCGGGGGACGTGGCGCTCACGACGGCGCGCGACCGGCAGTCGATCGTCGTTCAGGCGACTTACGCCGACGGGATCACCCGCGACGTGACGGCTCAGGCGGCGATCACCCTGGCCGATCCCAAGGTCGCGAGGCGGGTCGGGGCGACCTTTTACCCCACGGCCGACGGCGTCACCACCCTCACGGTGAGCCACGGCGGCAAGTCGGCGACCTTGCCATTCAAGGTCGCGCAGGCCGCCGTCTCGCCCCCCTTGAGCTTCCGCCTCGACGTCATGCCCGTCTTCATGCGGTCGGGCTGCAACACGGGGAGCTGTCACGGGGCCGCGCGGGGCAAGGACGGGTTTCGCATCTCGCTGTTCGGCTTCGACCCCGACGGCGATCATTTCCGCCTGACCCGCGAGATGGTCGGCCGCCGCGTCAATCTGGCCGTCCCCTCCGACAGCACGCTGCTGGAGAAGGCCGTCGGCGCCGTGCCGCACACTGGCGGCAAGCGGTTCGAGGTCTCGAGCGAGCTCTACCAGACGCTCCACGGCTGGATCGAGGCGGGCGCGCCCAACGACGACGTCGCCAAGCTGCCGACCGTGGTCGGCGTCGACCTCTATCCCCGCCGCGGCGTCCTGGACGGCAAGGGCTCGACCCAGCAGCTCACCCTGCGGGCCCGCTACAGCGATGGGACCGATCGCGACGTCACCCGGCTGGCCGTGTTCCTGACCAACAACGACGTCTCGGCCCCCGTCACGCCCGACGGGCTGGTCACCGCCGGCGAGCGCGGCGAGGCGTTTGTCATGGCACGCTTCGAAACCCATACCACCGGTTCGCAGTTCATCGTCCTGCCCAGGGGGCTCAAGTTCGAATTCCCCAGCGAGCCCGAGGCCAATTACATCGACGGCCTCGTGAGCGCCAAGCTCAAGAAGCTCCGCATCGCCCCCTCCGAATTGTGCGACGACGAAACGTTCCTGCGCAGGGCTTCGATCGACATCGTCGGCCTGTCCCCCTCGGTCGAGGAATACAACCGATTCATGGCGTCGAAGGACCCCGCCAAGCGGTCGAAGTGGGTCGACGAACTGCTCGAGCGCAAGGAGTTCTCGGAGATCTGGGTCTCCAAGTGGGCCGAGCTCCTGCAGGTCCGCACCGATCCCACCCGCAACGTCAGCCAGAAGGCCATGTTCTTATATTACAACTGGTTGGTCGATAAGCTTTCGCACAACATGCCCATGGACCAGATGGTGCAAGAGCTCCTGGGCGCGAGCGGCGGCACATTCAAGAACGCGGCGACCAATTTTTATCAGATCACGAACGAGACCTTGCCGCTCACCGAGAACGTGGCCCAGGTCTTCATGGGCATCCGGGTGCAGTGCGCCCAGTGCCACAACCACCCGTTCGACCGCTGGACGCAAAACGATTACTACAGCTTCGCCGCGTTCTTCGCCCAGATCGGCCGCAAGGGGGGCGAGGACTATCGCGAGACGATCGTGTTCAACTCGGGGGGCGGCGAGGTCAACCACCCGGTCGGCGGCCGGGCCATGCCGCCCAAGTTCCTGGGCGGCGAAACGCCCGACGTGGCGGGGAAGGATCGCCGCGTGGTCCTGGCCAAATGGCTGGCCTCGCCCCGCAACCCGTGGTTCGCGACGTCGTTCGCCAACCGCGTCTGGGCCCACTTCATGGGCGTGGGGATCGTCGAGCCCGTCGACGATTTCCGCGTGAGCAACCCGGCCTCGAACCCCGAGCTCCTGGAGGCGCTTGGCCAACACTTCACCGACACCAAGTACGACCTGAAAGCGCTTGTGCGTGAGATCTGTAACTCGCGAACATATCAGCGCTCGACCCACCGCAATCCGTCCAACGAGTCCGACGATCGCAATTTCGCCCACGCGCTCGTTCGCAGGATCAAGGCCGAGAACCTGCTCGACACCATCAGCGCGGTCACCGAGACCAAGGACAAGTTCGACGGCCTGCCCCTGGGCGCCCGGGCCGTCCAGATCGCCGACGGCACGCGGTCGACCTATTTTCTGCGGACCTTCGGCCGCGCCACTCGCGAGACCCCATGCTCGTGCGAGGTCAAGATGGAGCCCACGCTGTCGCAGGCCCTGCACCTCTTGAACGGCGACACGGTGAATCAGAAGATCCGCCAGGGCGGCGTCGTCGATCGGCTGCTGGCCGCCAACAAGAAATCGCCCGAGGACGCGATCCGCGAGCTCTACCTGAGGTCGTTTTCTCGCCAGCCCACGCCGGCCGAGATCGCCGCTCTGTCGGCCGGGCTCAAGCAAAACAAGGACCAGAAACAGGCCCTGGAAGATCTCTTCTGGGCGCTCTTAAACAGCCGGGAATTCCTGTTCAATCACTGATCGGAATTCGCCCCGCGGGCGCGCCGTGAATCGACCTTCAACGAGATGAGAATCGGATCCATGCGACATAAGCTTACCGCGATCATGGCGACCGGCCTTCTGTGTTCGCTGCTCGGCCTGGCGGCAGGCGCCGCCGACGCGCCCAAGGGCAAGATCACCTACCAGGACCAGATCAGCGGAATCTTTCGCAGCCGCTGCGGTTCATGCCACAACCCCGACAAGCAAAAGGGGGGGCTGAACCTCGACAACTACGGCGGCGCGATGCAGGGCGGGGGCTCGGGCAAGGTCATCGAGCCCGGCGACGCCGAGTCCAGCACGCTGCTCATGGTGGTGACCCACAAGGAAGAGCCCAAGATGCCCCCCAACTCGGCCAAAATCCCCGACGCCGAGATCGACCTCATCCGCGAGTGGATCGACGGCGGTGCACTCGAGAGCTCGGGAAGCGTGGCCATGGTCAAGGCCAAGCCCAAGTTCGAGTTCAAGCTCGACCCGGCCGCGATGGGCAAGCCCAAGGGCCAACCGGCCATGCCCGAGGGGCTCTCGACCGAACCCTTCATTCCCAGCGCCAAGCCGGGCGCGGTCGTGGCCATGGCCGCCTCGCCCTGGGCGCCCCTGATCGCCGTCGCCGGGCACAAGCAAGTGCTGCTCTACCGCACAACGGATAATCATTTGATGGGCGTGTTGCCGTTCCCCGAGGGGACGATCAACGTGCTCAAATTCAGCCGGAGCGGCGACCTTCTTTTGGCCGGCGGCGGCCGGGGCGGCCAGTCGGGACTCGCCGTCGCCTGGGACGTCAAGAAGGGAACCCGCGTCTTCGAGGTCGGCAAGGAATACGACGTCGTCCTCGCCGCCGATATCACCCCCGACCAGGGCCAGGTCGCCCTGGGCGGACCCGGCAAGATCGTCCGCGTCTACAACACCGCCGACGGCTCGCTGGCCTTCGAAATGAAGAAACACACCGAATGGATCACCGCCGTCGAATACAGCCCCGACGGCGTCTTGCTCGCCTCCGGCGACCGCAACAACGGGCTCGTCGTCTGGGAAGCCAAGACCGGCCGCGAATACTTCGACCTCCGCGGCCATCAGGCGGCGATCACCGACGTGTCGTGGCGACTCGATTCCAACGTCCTGGCCTCGACCGGCGAAGATGGCACCGTCCGACTCTGGGAAATGGAAAACGGCGGCAACATCAAGACCTTCGGCGCACACGGCGGCGGAGTCGCCGCGGTGCGGTTCGCCAAGGACGGCCGCCTGGCGACCGCCGGCCGCGACCGCCTGGTCCGCGTCTGGGATCAGAACGGCGGCAAACAGCGCGAATTCGAGGCCTTCGGCGATCTGGCGCTCGAGGCTGCATTTACATATGATGAATCACGGATTATCGGCGCCGATTTCGCGGGCGAGATCCGGGTCTGGGATTTGAAGGACGGCCGCAAGCTGGCGAACCTGGCGGTGAATCCGCGACCGGTCGCCGAGCGGTTGTCGCGGGCGACCCAGGATCTCGCCGTCGCGAAGGCCGAGGCCGAGGCGCTCGCCAAACAGACCGGCGAGCTGCGGGCCGTCGCCCAGGCCAAGGCCAATCGCATCGGCGAGCTTCAGCTCAAGGTCGGCGGCGCAGACAAGACGGCCGCTGAGCGAGCGGCGGTATTGGCTCAGTCAGAAGCCGCGGCCAAGGCCAAGCAAGCCGTACTCGACGAAACCCTGGCGACGACCCGGGCCGCCGAGCAGATCGAGGCCTCGATCACGGCCGCGCTCCAGGCCGCCGAGAAATCGGTCGCGGGATCGGGCGCCGCCGAGAAGGGCGCGCTCCAAGCGCTCGAGGCCGCCAAGGCCGCGACCAAGAAGGCGCTGGCCGACAAACAGGCTCATGACCCAGTCCTGCAAAAGGCCGCGGCCGCACTGGATGCCGCCGCCAACCCCCAGGCCGCCGATCAGGCCTCGAACGAGCTCGCCAAGCTCGTCGCCAGATCAGTCGAGCTCACCCAGGCCGTTGCCACTGCGGGCCAGGCACAGGCACGCGCTGGCCAGGCGCTCGAGCAGGCCAAGCAAGCCAAGAGCACGGCCCCGACACTGGCCGCCGATTCGCGTCTCAAGGCCAAGGCGGCTGCGCTGGCCGTCCAGTCGGCGAGGGAGAAGAGCAACCACGCCCAGCAGGATCGGGCGGCTGCGGAAAAGTCATTGACCGAGGCCCGCTCTCTTCATCAGGCCGCCGCGACCGCGCTCACCGCCGCCAAGAAAGAGACCGAGGTCGCGCTCGCGGAAAAGGCCGCCGCCGAGAAGGCCTTCGCCGATCGCAAGGCCGCCCTCGACGCCGCCCTCGCTCGCACCAAGTCGCTCCAGGCCGAGGCCAACGCCTTGGCCGTCGAGAAAAATCGCTCTGACGCCAAACCCAATCTCGCCACCACCGCTCGACCGGGGGCGTGATCGATACCGAACCGAACCAGGATCGCTCGTCCGTCATTTCTTGCTCCGTTTCATCAAGCCGATCTGGCCTCCGGAGGGTCGATTTGCTATGAGATCGGAAAATGGAGATAATTTGATCCGACCGATCCCGTGTCCAAGGGGTTCCGCGATGGATCGCGTCCTGTCGGTTGCATGTCTCGCGGCGCTTTTCGCGTCGGTCGGCTTTGCGACCGACCCGGCTCGGGCGGACGACGAACGTTGGGTCGGCGAGCGCGTCGTCCTCAAGCTGAAGAGCGGCCCAGGCGCGACCGCGATGACTGTCCACCTCCTCCACGGCCACGACGTGTTCATCGTCAAGCACCCCGAGGCCGACAAGCTTTGGCTCGAGTCCAGGAAAGGCCACGAGCCGCGGGGGCCAGTGCCGGCCGGCGATGTCGTCGCGACCGAAAAAGCGGTCGAGTATTATACGGAATTGATCAAGGCCAACTCGCGCAACGCATCTCTTTATGTGTTGCGAGGGGTGCACTGGCAAGTCGACCGGGAGGATCTTGGCAAGGCCCTCGCGGATTTCAACGAAGCGATCCGGCTCGATCCCAAAGCGTCATGGGCTTACGAGGCACGGGGTTGCCACTGGTTCGCAAGGAAGGAAATCGACGAGGCGATCGCCGATTCCACGGAGGCGATCCGCCTCGACCCGAAGTACGCGGAGGCCTACTGCGTCCGTGGGACGGCACACAGCATTCGCGCCGTGTCGGCAGAGGCTCTCTCCGAGCTTCGCCAGGGGTTCCGGGTCGACTCCAGCATCACCGAGGAGCTCCAACGAAGGGCCGGCGACGGGTTGCTCAAAAAGGCTTACGAGCAAGCGATCGCGGACTACACGGAGGCGATCCGGATCGACCCGAAGTGTGCGGACGCCTATGCCGGTCGAGGGGCGGCGCGCGGCTTGCGCGGCGAGCACGACCAGGCCCTCGCCGACCTCGACGAGGCGATCCGGATCGATCCCAAGCACGAGGTCGCGCGTTACACCCGGGGGTCTGTCTTGGCCATGAGGAAGGACTATGCCAAGGGCATCGCCGACTACAGCGGGGCGATCCAGATCGACCCCGACCTTGTCGTGGCCTACTCGGATCGTGCCAAGGTGTACCGGGAAATGAAGGATTACGACCACGCTCTCGCCGATCTCGGCGAGGTGATCCGGCTCGATCCCAAGTGTGTCGACGCCCTTCATTATCGTGCCGTCCTCTGGACGGAGCTGAAAAAATACGACCAAGCCATCGCCGACTACGACGAGGCGATTCGCTTCGATCCGCGCTCCGCTCGACTGCGTCGAGCTCGAGGCAGATTCTGGATCGAGAGAAGCGAGACCGAAAAGGCAATGGCCGATTTCAACGAGGCCATCCGCCTCGATCCCAAGAATCCCTGGGGTTATGCCTATCGGGGCAGCGCACGGGCGGCCAAGAAGGATTTTGAGAAAGCCCTTGCCGATTACGACGAGGCGATTCGTCTGGATGCGAACGATATCGGCATCCACTTGAAACGTGGATGGATTTGGACCCGATGGGCGAATTACGACAAGGCACTCGCGGATTTCGAGGAGGCGGTCCGGCTCGAACCCAAGAACGCATGGGCTCATTTCTACAGGGGCAAGACCTGGCTAGCCAAGGAAGATCTCGATAAAGCTCTCGCTGATTTGAACGAATCGCTAAGCCTGGATCCGACACTCGGCGAGGCCTTCTTGAACCGCGGGACGATTTGGCTCAAGAAGGCGAATTTGGCCAAGGCGACCGCCGATTTCGACGCGGCCGTCCGGCTCGATCCCACGAACGCCTTGGTGCATTTCAACCGCGCCCAGGCCTGGTTCGCCAGAAAGGATCTCGATAAGGCACTCGTGGATTTGAACGAGGCGATCCGCCTAGATCCGAAGCGCGTTCACTTCCTGATCTGTCGCGGAACCGTATGGAGCATGAAGGGGGACCATGCCCAGGCGACGGCCGATTTCGCCGAGGCGATTCAGCTCGAACCCAGGAACGGCAAGGCCCATTTCAGCCGCGGCGAGATCTGGGCGCGGACCGGCGATCGCGCGAAACCGCTCGCGGATCTCACCGAGGCGATTCGCCTCGCCCCGAAGGATCCGGCGGCCTACGTCCTGCGCGCGACATTGTGGAAACGCCCCGACGAATACGCCAAGATCCGCGCGGACCTCGATCGCGCGGTCGAGCTCAATCCCTCCCTTTCGACAGCGTATCACGATCACGCCTGGCTGCTGGCGACCTGCCCGGACCCGGCGTATCGCGATGGGAAAAAGGCCGTCGATTCGGCGACTCGAGCCTGCACGATATCGGGTTTCCAGAACGCCGTCGACCTCGAAACGCTCGCCGCATCGTATGCCGAGGCGGGCGACTTCGCCGCGGCCGTGTTGTGGCAGACGCGGGCGATGGAGGCCAAGGACAAGCGAGATCAAGATATTCTCAGGCTTACACTCTATCAAGAGAACAAGCCTTACCGCGAAGTGAGATAGACCCGGATGAGCCTACTCGAAGAACTCGCCGACGCGGACGCGGAAGCCCTCAAGGATCGCCGGCAGCGCGAACTCGTCGCTCGCGGCCAGGGCTCGCGGGGGATCGTCGGGCGTCCAGAGATGGGCCGTCTCGGCGGCGGGGTCGAGAACGACGACGGCGAGCACTCCCGACTTCAAGTATTCGCTGACTTTCTCGTGGATCTCACGCCAGCGATCGCTGGGCGAGCGGACCTCGACGATGAGCTCGGGGATCTGCGGACCCAAGGCGGCCGGCAACGCCCCTTTGGGAAATCGCGCGAAACTGTAGAACGACACGTCGGCCCCGCGCACCGTATCCGGGCCGCGCTCGGTGATCACACCCGTGTCGTTGCCCATCACGCGACCAAGGCCGCGGGATTTAACGAAATCGCGGAGGATGCCAGCGGCGTTCGAACAGACGTATCCGTGTCTCGGGCCGGGTACGGGCATGTCGAGAACCCTTCCTCGAACGAGCTCTTGGGGAAAGCCGGGATCGGGAAGATTGGCGAATTCCTCGGCGGTCAGAAGTGGGGTCGCGGACGCGGTCGCCATCGTGCTTGGCCCTCCTCGATCATCCAGTATCGCCGATCGCGATCGGGCCTGCAAGCGAGTCGCGCGCTGGCGCGAATCCAATGCACGCGCATGCATAGCATTCGTGAATGCGCGACAAAAGCCGGGGGCGCCGGCTCAGCCGAGGACGGGATTGAGGCCCATGTTCTTGCGCATCTCGGCGCGTTGCTTTTCGTAGTGCATGAGGAGCTTGCGGTCGCGGTAGTGTTGGCGCTCCTTGCGGTTCTGGGCACGGACGAAGAGCCTTCGCATCGCGGGGCTAGTAAGCTCGCCCTTGCCGCCGAGCCGCGCGCGGATGCGTTTGGCCGGTTTTTCGCCGAAAGCCTCGATGATTTCGTCGTCGAGCGAGATGAAGAACTGGGTGACGCCGGGGTCTCCTTGGCGGGCGCATCGCCCGGACAACTGGCGGTCGATGCGGCGGGATTCATGCCGTTCGGTGCCGATGACATGGAGCCCGCCGACGGCCGCGACTCCTTCGCCGAGCTTGATGTCGGTGCCGCGGCCGGCCATGTTGGTGGCGACGGTCACCCGGCCGGGCTCGCCGGCTCGGGCCACGATCTGAGCCTCGATCTCGTGGTTCTTGGCGTTCAAGACCTGGTGCTCGACGCCGGCCTGTTCCAGCAACGCACTCAAGCGCTCGGATTTCTCGATGGATCGCGTCCCTACCAGCACGGGCACGCCCTTCTTGTTCCACTCGATGATCTGGTCGGCGACCGCGCGAAAGCGCTCGTCGGAGGTCGAGAACACGCGGTCGGGGATCCACTCGCGGCAACTGGGGCGATTGGTGGGAACCTTGAACACGACGACCTTGTAGATGCGCCTGAGCTCGCGGGCGTCGGAAGTCGCGGTCCCGGTCATGCCGGCGAGTTTCGAGTAGCGCTTGAAAAAGTCCTGAACGGTCACGCGAGCGGCGGTGATGGTCTCAAGCGTGATTTCAAGACGTTCCTTGGCCTGGATTGCTTGATGGAGCCCGTCTTGCCACTGGCGGCAGGGCATCATGCGGCCGGTGAATTCATCGACGATGACGACCTCGCCGTCGAGCACGACGTAATCGCGGTCGCGGAGATAGTCGATCTGGC
>DAIDHE010000426.1 GCA_027459775.1 Planctomycetales bacterium
GCGTCGATCGGCCCCTTGAGCGGCCGTTCATAGAGCGTTTCTTTCCAGGCCATAGGCTTGCCTCAATTCCCGTGAATGACGTTTCTCGGCCTCGATCTGGGCGATCTTGCGCAAGGGTAGCATGCCGTTGCCAAGCGCGGCCAGGGCGGCCACGTTGTTGGTCGCGACCGACGCCATGATACCGAAGCCAAGGGTGAAAACGCCGAGGATGCAGGCGATGTTCGGCGCGAGGATCAACCGCCAGCTCCGCCGCACGTTGTGGTCCAGATCGCGCGCGATGTCGCGGAGGTCGCAGAGCTTGGACAACCCCTCCTCGAGAAACACGATATGGGCGGTGTCGGTGGCGATCGACGACGCGCCCCGGAGTGAGATCGACACGTTGGCCTGCTTGAGCGCAATGGAATCGTTGATCCCGTCGCCCACGAAGCAGACCTTTTTCCCTTCCTTTTGCAGGGCGATGACGTGGTCGGCCTTGTCGGCGGGGAGCACCTGGGCGAAATAGCGGTCCATGCCCAGCGACTCGGCCAGCCGCCGGGTCGGGGCTTCGTGGTCGCCCGAGATGATCGCGATGTGCTTGATCCCCCGGGCGCGCAGCCCTTGCACGATCGCGCGGACCTCGGGCCGCACCGCCGCGTGCAGCTCGATCGCCCCCCCCAGCTCGCCGTCGACGGCGACCATCACCATGGTGTGCCCCTCGCGATGGGCCTGCGCGAGCGCCTCCTCGACCTCCGGCGGCGACGACACGCCCTCGAGGTCCATGAACCGCCGGCTCCCGACCTTGATTGTACGACCCAGCACCGACACCGTGATCCCATAGCCGACCTTGTACTGGGTATCATCGGTCGCCGGCAACTCCAGGTCCAGCTCCTGGGCCTTGTGTAAGATCGCCAGCGCGATCGGGTGATGGAACCTGCGCTCGGCCGCCGCCGCGTACAGCAAGATTTGCTCGGCGTCAAAGCCTTCCGCCGCGATAATCCGGCCGACCTCCGGTCGTTCGCGGGTCAGCGTGCCCGTCTTGTCGAAGAGGACGGTGTCGACTTCATTCATGAGCTCGAGCGCGCGGCCGTCCTTGACCAGGATCCCCTTGTTGGCGCACAAGGCGAGCGACGACAGCATGGCCAACGGCGCCGCCATGCGGATGCCCGTGCCAAAATCGCTGTTGAGCACCGCGACCGCGCCGCCGGGCCCCATCGTGGCCAGCCCGATCGCCCCCACGGCCAGGGTCGGAATCACCGCCTTGTCCGCCAGCCGCTCGCCCTTGTGCTGCGAGCTCAGCTTGTACCCGGCCGTGTCGTTCAAGATCCGGCTGATCTTCGCCGAGGCCGTCTCGGCCCCCGATTTCTCGACCTCGACGTAAATCTTGCCCGCCACCATCAGGGTCGCCGCGAACACCCGGTCGCCGACCCCCTTCTCCGCCGGCGTCGACTCGCCCGTGAGCGCATGCTGGTCGATCATCGCCAGCCCCTGCGCGATCACGCCGTCGACCGGCACGACCTCGCCCGTCGAGACCACGATCGTATCGCCCGGCTCGAGCCGATCGAGCGACACCTGAACCTCGGCCCCGTCGCGATAGAGCCAGACGTACCGCGGCTGCTTGCCGAAGGCGTTGAGCAAGAGCTTTTTCGAATTGTCTTGCGTCCGCTTGACCAGCACCCGGCCAAAGCCCAGGCACCAGCACAAGACGGTCCCCGGAAAGATCGACATCGTGGCCATGCAGCCGACCACGACAATCGCGTCCAGAACGTCGACGCCCAGGCGCTTTTCCTCGAACAAGACCTCGCGGGCGCTCTTGAAGGTCGGGATCGACGTGTAGGCGAAGAGCAGGGCCGAGGCCGGCAACAGCCCCGGCGCCGCGAACTGCGCCGCCGCCGCCAGCGGCATCGAAACCGTGCACAGGGGCAAATGAAGATCTGGCTTGTCCTTCTCGGCCGGATGCTCGGCGTTCACCAGCGCGGTCTCCAGGATCTCGATGATCTGGTCGCGCGAAAGCTGCTTGGGATCGTACTGCACCAGCACCGTGCTCGTGAGCGAGCTGGTCTTGTAATAGTCGATCCCCAAAACGCTCACCAGCTCACGCTCGATCGCCTGGCAGAGCTCGCTCTTGCGGTGCAGCGCCGGGTTCTTGAGCCGCAGCCGGCCGGGGAGCTCGTGCTTGATCTCCCAGTGCGTGACGATCGCCCCATGGCGAAAATAGCGAATCTCTCCCTTGGAATCCCGCACCGGGCTCACCGAGGTGATCGTCACCCCCACGGGCTCGCCCGCGCTCGTCTTGTCGCCGGGCTCGGTCTTGCCGTTGGCCCCGGCGTGATACCCGTTCGTTTCGGTATGATGCCCGTTCGTGCCAGCTTGAACGCCATTGGTCCCCGGCTGAACGCCATTGGTCCCCGCATGTACGCCATTGGTACCCGCGTGTACGCCATTCGAACCACGCGCGCCGTTCGGGGTCGTGCGGCCAGGATCCAGAAGTGCCGAGACGCGCTTGACCACCTGCTGCAGCGAATAGGTCTTGGGGCAGTATCCGATCTCGGCCCGGGGAGTTTCGCTCGAGCTTTCCTGGCTGCTGATCGTCACCCGCTCGATCTCGGGCGCTTGAAAGATTCGCTCGAGGAAGCGCCGGCAGTCGGGGTGCCCAGGCTCGGCGAAGAGATGGCGGCTCTCGAGGTGGATCCGACCACGAGCGGGAAACCGAATGGCAAGGTCCATGATGAATCACTTCTTGGGAAACAAGACCGCGGACAAGGAAGAATCTCAAGTGCGCGCGAAACCCGCTCGGCCCTCCCCGTGGAGGCCGAGTCCCAGAATCGTGGCAGAACAACCGGATGTTTCAGTGCGGAATGCAGGCTGTGCCGCGCCGTCAGGTCGTGTGCGATTCGACGGTGCCGTTCTCCGCCGGCCGCTGTTTCATTTCGGCCATGGCGTCCTGGACCGCCTCGACCCGTTCGGCGACGTGGCGCGCGACCTCGGAATAGGAATCGCCCACGGCCGAGCTGGCCCCGGCGAGCGCGGCCGCGAACATCGGCCCGAGTTTTTCCTTGAGCAGTGGCAAGTTCGCGCCCAGGGCCGCGCCGACCGCGGCCCCGGCCGCGAAGAACATCATCTCGGATTTGGTCACCGGCATCGCGGTCGGCCTCCCGTTCCGAAGGTCGCTCGGCAAGAGCGATGGACACAACCCCGGCGAGAGATCGGGCGTTCTCAGCCGTTTGGGCGAATGTTTTTCCCAGACGTCATGACCCGTGGATTCAAACAACCTTCATCATACGCAAATGGTCAACCGAGAGTTCACACGCCGTTCCAATCAGGTTGCCTTCACGACGAGGCGCCTCCCCGCCGTCAAGACCCCGCGGCCGGCTCAACCATTGACTTGGCCTTGATCTGATCCACTGCGTCGCGGGCGGCCTTGGCCCCATCGACCAGCCCGTTCACCATTGCATTGTTCCCCGGGATCGACCGCGCGACCAGAACCGTGGGGAACACCACGCCGTACGAAACCGTGTAACACGTCGTGTACACCAACCGCGACATGAACTGCCCCACCGCCGGCATGGCCTTTTCCACCGTCGCCCGCGCGTCGGAAGCCCCATCCTTGGCCGCCTGAAGCGCTGTCTCCATCGCATCCGCCACGTTCTTGAGCGGATCGCTCGACGCGGCTTCGGCGGCTACGTTTTCAGACATGAATCAGCACTCCTCGTGTCAGTCGTTGGTGTTCGCCGCCCCATCACCCGCCCGTCGGCGCACGTGCAATCCTACCGCTGGATCAAGCGTCACCAACTGAACAGCCATTCTGAATCCGAACTCTTGGCGAACCGACAAAGACATCCCAAGCCGGCAAAATTCTCGAAACGGTCCCGATGAAAGAGCTTGCTGTAGGTTAAGCTGGGAATTCTGGGTAGTCAAGTATAAATCAGCGACCCAGCGGGCTTTTTATGCTTGTTTCGACGGGGGAAGCTGGAAGTGCGGGCTGGCATGACGTCGTCTGGGGTGGTGGCCGCGACGGCGCGTGACGAGGGGTCAGTGGACTTTGAGGAAAAAGAACCCGACGCCGAGCATGGCGAAGACGGCGACGAGCATGGCGCCTTCGAGCCAGTCGGATTCGCCGTCGAGAGTGACATTGTTCACCAGGATGACGGCGATGGCGACGGAGACGATTTCGAGCCTCGTGAAGAGCAAATCCATGCGATCGTGGGTGAACAGACTGGCGAGGACGAGGGCGGGCGCGACCAGCAGGGCGATCTGGGTGGCCGCCCCGATGACGCTGCCCACGACCAGGTCCATCTGGTTCTTGCGCGCGAAGACGATGGCGTTCATGATGCTCGAGACGTTGCTGACCGAGGCCAGCAAAATGATGCCCGCGAAAACGGGGTTCAGGCGCATCATGGTGGTGGCCGGCTCGAGCGAATCGGTGAGGATCTCGCTCATGAACGCCAGGGCCAGAGTCGCCAGCGCGAGCTCGCCGGCGGCCCGCTGCCAGGAACGATCGGATTCGAGCTTGAGCTCCCGTGGGCCCGCGGTCTCGAACAGCTTGCGATGGGTGCTGAGCGTGTAAATCAGGCTCAACCCGTAGACCACCAGCAGGATCACGGCGATCTTAAGGCTGATCTCTTGCTCGGCGGCCGGAGAGGAAAAATGAAAGAGCGCGGGAACCATCACTCCCACGACGGCCAGCATCATCATGGTCATCGAAAGCCGCGCCGACCGGACGTTGTAGCGCTGAACCGGCTGGCTGATTCCGCCCACGAACATCGCCAACCCCAGCGTGAGCAAAAGATTGCCCAGGATCGAGCCGGTCAGCGACGCCTTCACGATCTGAATCAGGCCGTTCTTGAGCGCGAAAAAGCCGATGATGAGCTCAGGCGCGTTGCCCATCGAGGCATTCAGGAGCCCCCCCAGCGTCGGCCCGATATGGGCGGCCAGCGACTCGGTCGCGCCTCCCACGATCTTTGACAGCGGCACGATCGCGAGCGCCGCCGAGGCAAACACCAGAATCGGGCTGGCCTCGAACCACCAAAGCGCCGCCGCGACCGGGATCATGATCAAGAGGACTTCGAGCCCGACCTTGAACGACAGCCCTTTCATTCGCATTCGCTCCCGTGATCAAGCTTTGCGCGCGTCACCGCCCAGAGGACTCGTGGACCCGGCCATGGGGCCAAGCCTCGATTCCGGGCGATCATCATACCAGCCAAGGCGCGGCAGGGCTCGACGGAGCGGATTTCGCGCCATTTGGGCGCGCCGACCTATTCAGTTTGAGATCATGACTCGAATCTTCGAAGTTCGACCCGTTCCGGTTCGTTCATTGCCAGCACCTGGACGGTCGCTCGGCCGGTCGGCGTAAGCCCGTCGATCCGGGCGCCGACTCGTTGGAAGTGTTTCGCCCATCGTTGCCGGCGCGGGTGAAAGAGAGGGACCAGCCGACGCGTGAGAGGGTCAATGCCCGATAGATTCGGACCTTTATGAAGATTGCAGTGGTGACAGGCGAGCGCCAGATTCGAGAGATTGTTCTCGCCCAGATGCTGTTTCGCGACGATGTGCTCCACGTGAAAGGCCGCGAGAGCCCCCTCCTGGGAAAGGAGGCAGTACTCGCAGGCACCTCCCGCGCGCTCGCGAACAAACGGCGCGGCTCGCCGTGTCCATCACGGTTTCCGCTGGCCGTTCAGCAGACGTTTCGCCCTGGCCTGGAGGAGCGAGATGAACGTGATGGTTCGGACGTACGCTTCGTATTCTTCCCGTTCATCCTGCGTGAGACGCCCATGATTGGCGAGGTCGGCGAGCTCGTCGATTCGAGCCTGGACATCGGGCTCGGCCCTCAGAGCGACGAGCCGCTCGGCGACCTCGGGCGTGAGGCAGTCGCCTACCGAGGCGAGCAGCCGCTCGATACCCCTCGTCGCCATCCTATCGATAACGTGGCTCATGACCTGGTCCCGATCGTATGAAAGGTCGCTTGTGACTCGCCTTCATTCTAACTCAAGTCTCACGACATGTCTCGGCGGTTTCGGTCTGAAGGAGACGTTCGAAAGTTCGATTCCGAGCTACCGATCGTCGAGAAAGTGGTGGTGTCATCATGTTTTAAGCCGAACAGGCCCGCGAGACGGCCATGGATCGACGAGATCGAGCGTCGCGGGATCGACGCGGCAAACCCGGCCGTCGGCCAAGCCCTCCAGGATCGCGCCCCCCTCGCCGTGGCCCAGGCGGGTGACCTCTCCGAGGTCGGTTCGCTCACGCGTCAACCGGACGGCGGGGAGCTCGAACCGCAAGAGCGCCCCCGCGGTCGCGAGCGCGATCGGGCCGTCGCCCACCCGTAGGCTCCCCTCGAGCGAATTGCGATCGAAGAGGATCGAAGACTCCAGCCGCCGGCCGCTGGCCAGCCGGGCCTCGCGCCTGGGCGGCTCTCGCCCCTCGTCCGCCGCGAACGCTGGCGTCGCCCAAAGCCCCAGGGCAAGCGCGATGAAGACAACCTTTCTCGCCACGGACCGGCCGCTCGTCGACATGGGTTTGGCCTCCTCGATACGCCGGGTCCAGGCCCCACTTCGCGATCCGCCGCGAATGCGGCCTGCTTGGAAAAGACGACTCGCCCGGTACCAAGACCCGTTGGGCCACGAATTCGCGGGCATTATATAATGAGAGGAACCCGTTGATCCGCGAGCGAAGTCGACAGCCGCGAATGCCGCCCCTCGGCGTGGTCGTTCACGAGAGGGGCGAGGCTCCGAGAACGCGCCCAGCACAACCGAGGTCATGATGAAAGCACCAGGGATCGCGAAGCGTGCGGTATTCGTCCTCGCGGCGGTCCTCGCCTCGACGATTGGCCACGCGGGGACGATCGTCGACGCCGATTTCTCCAAGGGGGGCTTCGCGACCATGGGCTGGAAGGCCAAGGGCGATTGGGACGTGTTCCGCTACCCCAGCGAAGCCGCCCGCAACCCCGGCCCCGTGGCTCGATTCGCCGCCAACAAGCCCGACGGAGCACTCGCCAAATCCTTCGAGGAAATCAAGAATCCCGCCCGGCTGACGCTGTCCCTCGATTACGGCTGGGGCTGGGGCGACGCCGGCCAGGCGTCCGACGCGGTCTCGTTGATGCTGCTCGATCCCCAGGGAGACGGCTATGTCTTCGAGGTCCATCGCACCAAGGCGCGATGGGCCGTGCAGTGGGCCAGGGTCGCCAAAGCCGCTCCCGCCCACGACAAGACCTGGTCCGCCGAGGAGATCGACGCCAGCCATGCGTCGGTTCGCGACGGCGGCGGCCTCTGCCGCCTCACGATCACCCGCGAATCCGCCGGCGCATGGACCATCGCCAGCAACGACTGGAACAAGGGCGCGGGCGCGACCGTGCGGTTCGCCGACGCCGCCACGACCTCGTTCAGCCAATTGATCCTGCTCGGGACGCGGAACTTTGACGAGCAGGTCTTCAACAACATCGTCCTGACGACCGCCGGCCGCGAGCCCGCCGTGACGACCGCCATCCCGGCGACCGACTTCCTGAACAGCATCGGGGTGAACTCGACCTTTCCCGACCGCGGCCAACCGCTGCCAAGGACGATCTCAATGATCAAATACGCCGGCTTTCGCTGGGTCCGCGGCGGCATCGAGGGTCTGACGACCGCCGGCCCCACGACCCTCCGGACCTATCTCGAGCTGCACCGGCAAACCGGCGTCCGCTTCAGTTGGGGCCTGGTCAGCGGCGGGACCGATCTCAAGAGGCTCATCGAGACCGCCCGGCCCCTGGCCGCGGCCGACGCCCTGCTGGCCTTCGAGGGGAACAACGAACCCAACAACTGGGGCGTCGCCTACCAGGGCGAACACGGCGGCGGCCGAGCCCCCTCGTGGCTGGCCGTCGCCAAGCTCCAGCGCGACCTCTACCAGGCCGTCAAAAGCGATCCGGTCCTGAAAAAGTACCCCGTCTGGTCGATCAGCGAGGCGGGCGCCGAGGTCGACAACGTCGGATTGCAGTATCTGACCATCCCCGATGGGGCGGGAACCTTGCTCCCCGCGGGGACGCACTTTGCCGATTATGTTAATGTTCATAACTATATTTATCATCCCGGATCGCCCGGCTTGGCGGACAACAAGACCTGGAACGCCGCCGATCCAACCGGGGCGTGCAAGGTCGACGGCCTGTACGGCAATCATGGAACGACCTGGGGCAAGCATTTTCGCGGCTATCCGGAAGCCGACCTTTTGACCTTGCCGCGGGTGACCACCGAGACCGGCTGCACGATCGACGGGCCCGTCACCGAGGAGATCCAGGCGCTCAATCTGCTGAGCATGTATCTGGATCAGTTCAAGCGAGGCTGGAGCCACACCGCCGTGTACCTGCTCCGCGACCGCACCGACGAGGGGGGCAATCAGAGCTTCGGGTTTTTCAAACGCGACGACACGCCGCGAAAGGCCGCCGTGTATCTGCACAATCTCACGACGATCCTGGCCGACAAGGGGGCGCTCGCCAGGCCCGGCCGGCTGAATTACGCACTCGCGGAGCAACCCCCCACCGTGCACGAGATGCTCTTGCAAAAGAGCGACGGCGTGTTTGAGCTGCTGGTCTGGGACGAGCGGCTCAGGGGCGCGGATCAGGCGACCGTCCATCTGGGCGCGGTGTATCCGAGGGTCAAGGTTTACGATCCAACTCTCGGGACCGAACCCATCAAAACGACGACCGCCGTCGATTCGCTCAAGTTGACTCTGAGCAACCACCCCTTGATCGTCGCGGTCTTCCCGAAGTAGCGGAGATCCGATCCAGAGCCGTTCCCCGCGATCCAGCCGTGGATGACGGTCCGGTCGACGTTCTCGACCGCCCGGCGTAGCCATGAGAGCTCGCCGATCTCGTCCCCCCGGGGTGGCCAGGTGGACCCGCCCGGAACGGAGCGGCTAGAATCGCTGGGGTTCGTTCGGATGACGGTCCGTGGATGTTGGATACCGAAGGGGGAGGGTCGATCTCATGGCGCCGCGGGATGGACAATCGAAATCATTGCTCGGCCGGGCCGCCGTCATGGCGGTCGTCGCAGCGGCGCTGGTCGGGCTCGACCTGATCAAGCGAAACACCAGTGCCGACGAGCCCAAGAAAGAAGCCCCGGCGACGCCGACAAAGCCCAAGCTCGGCCTGTTGATCAACGAACCGCGAGCCTATCAAGGTTATACCCTGCTGACGCCACTGAAGAGCCAGACGACCTACCTGATGGACATGGGTGGGAAGGTTGTCAAATCGTGGAAGACCGAGTCCAACCCCGCACTCCTCGCCTATCTGCTCGAGAACGGCCACCTGTTCCGGCCGGCCGAAAGCCGCGACCTGCTGCCGGGCTCGGGGCCCGGCGCGGGGAGCCGCATCCAGGAATTCGACTGGGACGGCCAGCTCGTCTGGGACTTCAACTACGGCGATGTAAACCATCGTCAGCACCACGATGCCATCAAGCTCCCGAATGGCAATGTGCTCATGATCGTCTGGGACAAAAAGAGTCGCGAAGAGGCCTTCGCGGCCGGCCGTCAGCCCAAATTGCTGAACGACCGCCCGTTCCAGGCCGACTGCCTGGTCGAGGTCAAACCGACCGGCAAGACCACCGGCCAGGTGGTCTGGGAGTGGCATCTCTGGGACCACTTGATCCAGGATCACGACTCGACGAAGGCCAACTACGGCGAAGTCGCCGCCCATCCCGAGCGCGTCGACGTAAACTTCGAGGATGGCGCGATGGCGGCGATGGTCGCCACCAAGGCCGGGGTCGACAAGCTTCGCGCGCTCGGCTATGTCGGCGGAGGACCACCCGGGACGACGCCACCGAGGATCGACCCCGATTGGACCCACTTCAACGGCCTGGACTACAACCCCGATCTCGACCAGGTCGTGATCAGCGTCCACGGCTTCAGCGAGTTCTGGATCATCGACCACTCCACCACCACCGCCCAGGCGGCCAGCCACGCCGGCGGCCGATCGGGCAAGGGAGGCGACCTGCTCTACCGCTGGGGGAATCCGCTCGCCTACCGCACCGGCACTCACGAGGATCGCAAGCTCTTCCACCAGCACAACGCCCACTGGATCCCCAGCGGGCGGCCCGGCGCGGGGCATCTGATGGTCTTCAACAACGGCATGAAGCGGCCCGGCGGGGAATACTCGGTGGTCGTCGAGATCGCGCCGCCGGTCGATTCCGAGGGACGCTACGTCCGCGCCCAGGGAAAGCCGTTCGGACCGGATGAGCCCGTCTGGACCTACTCCGCGCCGAAAAAGACGGACTTCTACTCCGCCCTCATCTCGGGCGCCCAGCGGCTCCCCAACGGCGACACGCTGATCTGCTCCGGGAACAGCGGCACGCTCTTCGAAGTCACCCCCGCCGGCGAGATCGTCTGGAAATACCTCAACCCCGTCGAGGGCGCCGGCGGACCCGGCGGACCCGGCGGACCACCCCGTCCCTCCGACGTCTTGCCCTTCTTCCTCCGCGACATGCTGAAACTCACCACGGAACAGCGAAAGGATCTCGACGGCTTTCAGAAAGAGCTCGACGATGCGCTCAAGTCCACCCTCACGAGCGACCAGATGAAGCGATTCACCGAGCGCCAGGGCTTCGGCCCGGCAAGCTTCGCCCCGCCAGGGCAGCTCATGGCGCTCTCGACGCAGGTCACCCTGAAGCTCACTCCCGATCAGAAAACGAAAATCGGCGACCTCCAGAAGCGGATCGACGGCAAGCTCGACGCGCTGCTCACCGCCGAGCAGAAAACGCAGTTCAAGAAAACGCGCGACGACTTCGCCCGCGGTATCCCCGGTCGAGGCCCCGGCGGCCCTCCCGGCCCCGGCGGCCCCGGCGGCCCTCCCGGCGGCCCCGGCGGCCCTCCCGGTCCTCCCGGCCCTCACGGGGTCTTCCGGGTTTATCGCTACGGTAAGGATTACCCTGGCCTCGCCGGCAAGGATCTGACGCCGGGGAAGACCGTCGAGGAAATGCAGCCCAAGGCCAAAAAGGAAAAGTGAGGCTATGAGCAAGAGATTGCGTCTGGTGCTGCTGGTCGTCGTCCTGGTGCTCCTGGTCCCGGCCCGGGCCGACGCCTACGTCGGCCCGGGCGCGGGGTTTGCCCTGGCGGGTTCGTTCATGGCGTTCTTCGCCGCGATCGCCTCGGCGTTCTCGACCATCATCACCTGGCCGTTTCGGCTCGCCTTTCGCGCGGTGTTCGGCTGGCGGGCGCTGGCGCGGAGCCGGTTCAAGCGGATCGTGATCCTCGGCCTGGACGGCATGGATCACGGCCTGACCGAGACCATGCTCGCCGAGGGGACGCTGCCAAACCTCGCAAAACTGCGGGAACAAGGGAGCTTTTCGCCCCTGGGGACGACCGTGCCCCCCCTCTCGCCGGTGGCCTGGTCGACCTTCCAGACGGGGGTGAACCCAGGCAAGCACAATATCTTCGACTTCCTGACCCCCGACCTGAACCGCTACCACGCCAAGCTCAGCTCGGTCGAGATCCGCCCGCCGCGGCGATCGATCCGGCTGGGGCCGTACCGCATCCCGCTGGGCAAGGCCCAGGTGCGCCTGCTGCGCAAGAGCAAGCCGTTCTGGGGCATCCTGGGCCGGTACGGCATCTTCAGTTGCATTCAGCGCGTGCCCATCACCTTCCCGCCCGAGAAGCTGCGCGGGGTCTTGCTCTCGGCGATGTGCGTCCCCGACCTCCGCGGCACCCAGGGGATGTTCTCGTACTACACGACGCGCCCGAAAGCCCCAGGCGAAACGATCGGCGGCGAAGTCCACCACGTCGCCCGCGCCGGCGATCAGGTCCAGGCGAACCTGGTCGGTCCCCAGAACCCCCTCCAACCCGAAGGAGGCGAGCTCCTCCTTCCGTTCGAGGTCGCGATCACGAGCCCCGCCGGCGCAATCCTCAAGATCGGCGGCGCGAAATATGATCTACAAAAAGACATCTATACCGATTGGATCCATGTCGAATTCCGCGCGGCCCCCGGCGTGAAGGTCCACGGGATCTGCAAGTTCCTGCTCCTGGACTGCGAGCCCGAATTCGGCCTCTACGTCACGCCGATCAACCTCGACCCCGAGCGCGCGGCGATGCCGGTCGCCTATCCGTCGGTCTATGCGACCTACCTCGCCAAGCGGCAGGGCCCGTTCGCCACGCTCGGCCTGGCCGAGGACACCTGGGCCCTCAACGAACGCGTCATCAGCGACGACCAGTTCCTGCGGCAGTGCCTCGACATGGACGCCGAGCGCGAGGCGATGTTTTTCGACGCGCTCGAGAAGGTCCCGCGCGGGCTCGTCGCCTGCGTCTTCGACGGCACGGACCGCCTTCAGCACACCTTCTGGCGCGACATCGACCCCGGCCACCCCGCCCGGCCCGCGGACGACGTGATCGCCGGCCGCCGCGTGATCCATGATCTCTACCGCCGCATGGACGACCTGGTCGGCCGCACCATGGCGAAGTGCCGTCGCAAGGATGAGCTGCTCCTGGTCCTCTCGGACCACGGCTTCGGCCCGTTCCGTCACGGCGTCGACCTGAATCGCTGGCTCGAGGAGAACGGTTACCTCACTCTGATTGAAGGCCGGGGCGACGAGGAACACCTGGCCGGCGTCGATTGGTCGCGGACCCGCGCCTTCGCCATCGGGCTGGCCGGTATTTACATCAACATTCGTGACAAATACTCGCGGGGCGTGGTCGAGCCGGGGGCCAAGGTCGACCGGCTTCGCGAGGAGATCGCCGATCGGCTCACCGGCCTGGTCGATCCCGGCGCCGGCGCGAGCGCGGTCAAGCGGGTCTACATCGCGGCGAAGTTTTACAAGGGGCCGTACAAGGACGACGCGCCCGACCTGATCGTCGGCTACCAGCGCGGCTATCGCGTCTCGTGGGAGACGGCCATCGGCCGCACGACCGACCGGGTCTTCCATGCGAACAGCAAGGCCTGGAGAGGCGACCACTGCGTTGATCCGTCGCTCGTTCCGGGCATCCTTTTTTCGAGCCAGCCCGTCCGGAACCCGAACCCTCGGCTGATCGACGTGGCCCCGACGGTGCTCAGCCTGTTTGGCGTGCCGGTCCCCGATTACATGGACGGCAAGCCCTGGACCGTCGGCGGCGCAGCCCCCGCGCCCAAGGCGCCCGCGCCCGCGCGCGAACTGGCGGAGGTCGCGACATGACGAATGTCACCCGTCGAACGCTCCTGACCGGCACGGCCGCCGCGGCGACGATCGGCGCGGCCGGCTGGGCCGCCGGCAATTATTGGGTTGGCGGCAGGCGCAATCCGTCGCGGGCCCTGGGCAAGAAGGTCATCATCATCGGCGTCGACGGCATGGACCCCCGGCTCTGCGAGCGGATGATCGCGACGGGTCAATTGCCGAATCTCGCGAAGCTCCGCGACCGTGGCGGGTTCAGCGACCTGGGCACGAGCGTCCCGCCGCAGAGCCCCTTCGCCTGGGCCAATTTCATCAACGGCGCGGGGCCGGGCTCGCATGGCATCTTTGACTTCATCCACCGCCATCCCGAAAACCAGTGCGCCACGTTCTACTCGGCCGCCGAGACGGCGCCCGGCGAGGGATCCTGGGATGTGGGCGACCATCGCCTTCAACTCGATTTCTGGCCGTTCAACCACAAGCTCCCCGCCACCGTCCTCCGCCGCCAGGGGACGCCGTTCTGGGACTATCTCGACAAGGCGGGCGTCCCCTCGACGTTTTACGACCTGCCGTCGAATTACCCGGCGAGCCCGTCGCACTACCACCATCACCGCTGCCTCTGCGGCATGGGGACGCCCGACATGCTCGGCGGCTACGGCACATATCAGCATTTCTCCGAGTCCGGCCCCGCCGAGCGGCTCGACGAGGGGGGCGGCATGCGCGCGCGCCTGGTCTTCGACGACGAGACCGCAAGCGCCCGGTTGGTCGGGCCCGAAGACCCGCTGCTCAAATCGCCCAGGCCGATCGAGATCCCGTTCCTCGTCCATCGCGACCGCGAGGCAAACGCCGCGGTGATCGAGATCCAGAGGCGCAAGATCGTCCTCGCGGCCGGCCAGTGGAGCCCATGGACCCGGCTCGACTTCACCATGTCGACCCCGTGGTTCGTACCCAGCCAGGGGGTCCGCGGGATCTGCCGATTCTATCTCCAGCAAGTCGCCCAACCGTTCCGGCTCTACGTCACGCCAATCAACATGGACCCCGCCGCGCCGGCCCAGAAAATCTCCGAGCCCGAGTCGTTCGTGACCGGCCTGGCCGCCCGCCTGGGGCCGTTTTACACGACCGGATTCCAGGAGGACCACAAGGCCCGCTCAAACGGCGTCTTCACCGACGACGAGTACGCCCGCCAGGCGGGGATGGTGCTCGACGAGCGGCTCGCGCTCTTCGACCGCGCCGTCGACGATTTCGAGGACGGTCTGCTGTTCTTCTACTTCTCGAGCAGCGACCTTCAGTCGCACATCTTCTGGTGGGACTCGGACGACAAGCACCCGATCCGCACCGGCCCCGAGGCAAGGGCGCGATTCGCGCACGTGCGCGGGCTCTACGGCAAGCTCGACGCGGTCATCGGCGGCCTGTGGGATCGCCACGGCGACAATGCCACCATCATCGTGATGAGCGACCACGGCTTCGCCAATTTCGGCCGCCAGTTCAATCTGAACTCCTGGCTCCGCGACTCCGGCTATCTGGGCCCGCCCGAGTGTACCTCGATCATGAAGGACGTCGATTGGTCGCAGACGCTCGCCTACGGCCTGGGGATCAACGGCCTGTACCTGAACCTCAAGGGGCGCGAGCGCGACGGCCTGGTCGAGCCCGGCGATCGAGAGGCGGTCCTGAACGAGCTCATCGCACGCCTCGAAGCGGTGACCGACGTCGACGGCAAGCGGGTCGTCCGCGGCGTCTACCGATCCGATCGGCTCTACCAGGGCGACGCGACCGCGCTGGCGCCGGACCTGATCGTCGGCTACGCCCGCGGCTACCGGGCCTCATGGGAGACCTGCCTCGGCGACCTGACCGGCGACGTCCTGCTCGACAACAATTCGGCCTGGAGCGCGGACCATTGCGCCGACGCCCTGGAAGTACCCGGCGTCCTCTTCAGCAACCGCCCGATCCACGGCCGGGCGCCCTCGCTGGTCGACCTCGCCCCGACGATCCTCGCCGAGTTCGGCCTGCGCGCGCCGCCGTCAATGGTGGGTAAGAACGTCTTCGGTTAACCGACAGGAGAATCTCGACATGGTGAAAGTCAAGATCGAGCCCGGCCTGTACGATCGCGCCCGGCGAGCCGCCGCGGCCGCCGGTTACAGCAGCCTCGACGAGTTCATCGCCGACTGCATCGAGAAGGGCATTCAGCGCCAGAAGATCGAGGAGCAGGAAGGCCCGGTGTCCGACCAGCTCCGCGGCCTGGGATACATCGAGTGAACGCCGTCTTTTCCTGGATCGCCGCCTGTTTGAGCGCGGGCGCCGACGCCCTGGGCCGGCCGTTGCTCGCCCCGCTCGGCGTGCTGCCGGGCTGGCTCTCCGCCACGCTCGTCGCCGCCGCCACCGGCGTGATCTTGCTCATCGCGTTCAAGTACACGTCCAATCAGCGCTCCATCAAGCGCGTGCGCGACGACTTGGACGCGAATCTTCTGGCCCTGAAGCTGTTCAAGGACAGCACCGCGGTGACGCTCCGCTCACAGGGCCGGTTGTTCGTGGGCGGCTTTCGCCTGATGTTGCTCGCGCTCGTGCCGATGCTCGTGATGGCGCTGCCGGTCACGCTGCTTCTGGGCCAGCTCGCGCTCTGGTACCAGTCGAGGCCGCTCCGCGTGGGCGAGCAGGCCGTCCTCACGCTGGCCCTGGGCGGCGATGCGAAGGCCCCCTGGCCCCACGTCCGTTTGCGCCCGAGCAACGCGGTCCAGGTCGAGCTCGGTCCGGTGCGGGTGCGGAGCAAGCGCGAGCTTTGCTGGACGCTCAAGCCCCGCGCTGCCGGGCTTCATCGCCTCACCTTCGACGTCGACGGCCGGCCGGTCGACAAACAGCTCGCCGTCGGCGACGGCCTCATGCGCGTGAGCGCTCTGCGCCCGGGCTGGGACTGGGAAGAGATCCTTTTGAACCCGGCCGAGGCGCCTTTCCGCCCCGGCGCGGCCGTCCGGTCGATCGCCGTTGCATTTCCCACCCGGTCCTCCTGGACGAGCGGGACCGATTCGTGGTTGATTTATTGGTTCGTCGTCTCGATGGCCGCCGCCCTGGTCTTCCGCCGCGCCCTGGGCGTCAAGGTCTGATCGGGGCCCCTTATCATCTGGAGCCGCCCATGCCTTCCGAGATCATCGTCGTCTCCGGCCTTCCTCGCTCGGGTACGTCGCTGATGATGCAGATGCTCGACCGCGGCGGCGTCCCGGTCGTCACGGACGTCATCCGCGAGGCCGACGTCGACAACCCCCGCGGGTATTACGAATTCGAGCGGGTCAAGAAGATCAAGGACGACGCCGCCTGGATCCCGGAGGCGCGTGGCAAGGCCGTCAAGATGGTCTCGCAGCTCCTCTACGATCTCCCCAGCTCCGAGAACTATCTCGTGATCTTCATGGAGCGCGATCTCGACGAGGTCTTGCTCTCCCAGGAAAAGATGCTCGAGCGTCTGAACCGCTCCTCCGCCCCGCGCGACCAGATCAAGCCGGCGTTCGTACGGCATCTGAACCAGCTCCGGGTGTGGCTGGCCGCGCAGCGGCACATCGCCCTTCTGGACGTCCGCTACAACGACCTGGTCGCCCACCCCGAGCAGCAGGCCGCCCGCGTGAGCGCCTTCCTCGGCGGCCGAGCCGACGTCCAGGCGATGGCCGCCGCCGTCGATCCCGCGCTCTACCGCAACCGGAAGCCCTCCGGCGAGCAATCGGTGTAATCCCCACGGATCGGTCGCGCGAATCCCCTGATTTCAGTCCGTAGGACTGAGAGGTTATAGCCCAGGGCGAAGCCCTGGGTCGGCCATGAAACAAAGACGTCTAGACATCATTTAATCTTGACGAAATCGAAGGGGTCAGGACTCATTGATTCGGTCGCGATCGCTCGCAACCCGAGAGATTCGCCGGATCGCACGCGCTCTTGTTCAGGAGATTGACCATGCCCCCGCGATCGATTCCGGGTTGCCGCGCATCCCGCCCCGTCGAGCGTCTATTGTGCGGGATCGTGTACGCGATGCTGGTCTTGCTGGTCGCGCCCTGCCCGCGGGGTTCGGCCGAGGAACCGCCGGTCGTGCCGGTCGGGCTTGACGCCTATCGCCAGCGGGAGCGCTGGCCGTATCAGCGCATCGGCACGCGAGCATCTATGCGCGGCACCTACGACCGCGGCGGCGGCAACCAGGGCGGGGCCGACGCCAGCCACTTTCTTTACCAGACGGCCGATGACTTCAACGTCACGCTCGACGTCGAGGGTCCGGGCGTGCTGTACTTCGCGCGCTCCAACCACTGGCACGGCCGCCCGCCGTCATCACTTCCGACGGCTATTGACTTCCAATGATACATCTGTCCTAGCTTGGCTTGTTTTCACAAACGGAAAACAATCGCCTGTCCTAGCTTGGCTCCCGGCTTGGCTCCGCCTTCCTTGGCCCCGCCTTCCTTATCGCCTTCTTAATGCCTGGCCTCATCAGGCCATCTCCTCCTGCCGCTTTCCCGGTCCTTTGCGGCTTCTTCGATCATACCCAAGCTTTCCTCGAATTGGGCGCGGTTGAGATACCATCGCGGGTTTTCCGGATCGATCTCGATCGACTCGGCGTAATCGACAAGCGCCTCCATCGATTGCCCTAGCGCTCCCTTGGCATGGGCCCTTACATTGAGAGCGAATGCCCTTTCCCAGTTCGTCAATTGATAAAGAAAATATGGCTTGCCGAATCGTGTCAGGATGTGAGTCGCGTAGGACGCGATCTCAGTGTAGCCTTCATTCGGCATGTCCGTCGCCACGGTCCTGTAGATGGCGCACTGGAGCATGAAAATGCAGGCCTCATTCCAAACAGGCACGAGCTCGACCGCTCTGTGTGCGTCGTCGTAGGCGGTATCGGACAAGGAGGCTCTTTCGGTAGGCTTGAGCTTGTCCCAATCCAGAGCGAGGTAATAGAGCTTCTCCTTGCTTCTCTCGAGCAGGGCCGCGGCGTATGTCGGCTCGACACCGAGCGCCTGATCGCAGAGTGATGTGGCCTCGCCGTACCTCCCCACGGAGCGCAATTGCACCGCCTTCTTGACCAAGCTCACCGCGTGTCTCAGTTCTAGGAGTCGCGGATCCGGGGTTGCTCGCCGGTCGACGCGAGGGATCGTGTCCCCTTCGACAATGTGCTCGTCGAGCTTGTGGTAAGCGATCAGCTCCCTCAGACAGTCGATTCGGAAACCTTGGTCGATGTAACAGTTATCTAATGCGGGCAATCCCGACGTGGCAATTCCGACGATGTGACCTCCCTCGTTGAAGACTGGGCCTCCGCTGAAGCCTGGGCCCAGATCGATGTCGTACCAAAGGAGTTCCCGAGACGCAAATGCCGCTTCAGAATTCCAGGCCCCGTCGGTGAGGCGAGCCAGTATCGAACAGCTGAAACTCGCCTCGGCGGGGGGGATTGCCCAGTAGTGAGCCCCCCCCTTCGCCCCGTAGCCCAGAACCCCGATAGGGGCCATAAGCATGGAGTGAAGTTCGTCCTCAGTCGCCAGTACCACCTCGTCCTTCAAATCGGGGCCCTCGGACGTCAGCGCGACAACAGCCATATCCGGCCCATACAGGGTTACGCGGCCATCTTTGGGATCTTGGGATCTCACGTAGAGCCCTCGGTCAAGCTCCCGTTGCATACGAGGGTGATACCACACGCGATTGACTTTGTACATGTGCGTGGTGCCATCCAGGATCGCCATCATTGGCATTCCATGCGACAAGGCATCGGCAAAGTGGGCGGCAGTGGCGACCAACCTCCGTTTTGCTGAAATAATAAAGCCGGTGGCCAGGGTGCCTACGACATCCGGAATGCCGCCGGACACCCATTCCGCGACGGGGAACGACTCTTGATCCACGACGGATGGGGAGGCCAGAAGAACGACGCCCCTTGACACGCGTGAGGAGGCGTCTTGAAGGGTCGTCCTCTCACGCGCCGTCGGACGACGGATTGCCATCGGCCGGACATCGTGGAGTGGTGATAAAGCCTGTGTCCGAACGGCCTCAATGCGTACGTGCCGGTCCGAATCCGCTGGGACATCGCGTGCCGGTGGGCGCACCCCGCAAGCTGCGAGGCACGCGACGAGCAGTAGCTGCACATGGGGCATAGTCACCACATTCACCGCCGTTCCCAAGCAAGACAGGGTTCGTCTCGAAGCGTTTGAGCGTCCCCGCGGGCATGACGGCACGCATGTTCCGCGTGTGTCGCGCGGCGAACCTGCCAGCCAGAGGGCAACGGCTTACCTCCGTTGGATACCCAGAGGCCACGATCCCCCGCCGTCGGATACACGGGGAGGCCACGAACTCTCGCCATTGGTTACACAGCGTGACGCACTGGCCCACTCCACCGCGCGGCCTTCGGCCGCAACCAACCAAAAGGGGACGTAGAGATGGCGTTGTCCGAGGTAGGGTACGAAGGTACGAAAAGTCCACCGAGACCTCCGCCTGAACACAACGCCATTCGGTCCCCTGTATCCTGGTATCGGGACAAGGCTCAAGGCACCCTCAGAGGACGCGACGGCCCTGGAGTTCGTGGGGCGTGGCGAACACACGCTCACAGGTTTACGCAACCGTGACGTTCGGCGCCACCTGCGCGCCGAGCGGTCGATGTTTCCGGCTATGCACCGGAGGCGGTCGGGTCAGGTGAGCCGGCCGCCGGGGATGCTGCGGGCGCATGGATTGAGTCGGAAGATGTCCAGGACGCATCGGTGTCGGGCAATTGCGCTGGGCCGTGAGCTGATCGCGGCCATCCTGGCGGGCCGAGAGGCCAGAGTGGAGAAACTGGGCAGTGCCTCGTGAGGCCGTGGCGGAACGTGATGCCGGAGAATGGGTTAGGGTCAGGAAATCGTGCAGAGCGTACAGTATTCTCGAGCACGGTAGCATAGAGACGCTCCCTACATCGGCATCAGCCCCATGCCACCCATGCCACCCATCATTCCACCCATGCCGCCTGGCCCGAACGGGCGTTTATATTTATACTTTCCTCCAAAAGGCGGACCGAGATTCTTCTTATGATGGCTCATCATATAGAGATACCTATCCAAGAGATCGCATTGGTACTCCCAAGGGTCGGGCCCGGGCTGGGTCGGCCGGACCGGCCGGACCTTCTTCTTGGGGAGCGGATCGTCTTTCGTCGGGCGACCAGGATACGGGTGTTGTCCGGGGATATAAG
>DAIDHE010000250.1 GCA_027459775.1 Planctomycetales bacterium
ATTCGATAGAAGCCTCCCGGCGCGGTTCGGTCGCCGGCCCAGGCGTAAAGGCCCAGAACGTAGAGATCGCCGTTCATGGGATGAAACCGTCCGCGCATGATTCCGGTGGGAAACGCGGGGATCGGGAGCGCGCACATTCCCCCCTGCATCACGTCGCCGACCTGCTGGCGCAAGACGACGAAGACCTTGCCGTTGCCGTAAGAAAGGCTGATCAGTGCGCCTGCAAGCGGCTTCCAGGCCGGGTTTCGGGTCGTCACCCAGAGCAGCTCGGCCGGCGAGCGGTCAAACGCGTTGGTGATCCAGCAGACCGGCGGAAACATGGCGGAGTCAGACGTGTCAACCACATTGTGATAACCCCACATGTTCCCATGAAAACTACCTCGCTTCACCCAATCGACGCAATTCTTGGGGATCCAGAATCCCTCCTGGTCGGTGACGAAGAACGTGCCGTCGGGGTTCAAGCAGACTCCGTTGGGGGCGCGGAAGCCAGTGGCCAGGATCTCGGTGCCGGCGCCGCTCTTGTCGACCTTGAGCAGCGTGCCGTGCTGGGGCACGACGGCCTCGAGTCCGTGGCGGGCCGCCTTGGCGTAATAGAAGTTTCCTTCGTCGTCGGTTTGCAGGTCGAGGGCGAACTCATGAAAGTGGTCGGTGACCTGATGATCGCTGTTGAAATTCTCATAAAAGTCGATCTCACCGTCGTTATTCAGGTCGTGCAGGCGGCCGATCTGGTCGCGGCAGCCGACGTGAATGAGCCCGCCCGTGATTCGCAGCCCGAGCGGCTGAAAGAGTCCGGAGGCGATGCGTCGCCAGGCGAGGCCGTTTTCGGGGTGGTCGACGCCGTCGACCAGCCAGACGTCGCCGTCCCACGAGCAGACGGCCGCCCGGCGGCCGTCGGGGAAAAAGTCGAGGCCCGAGAGCCGGGTCTGGCAAAGCCACGGGTTCGCTTCCGGCGGCGTGAGGACGTCCACCGCGAACGGCCCCTCGGACTCGCCGAGGCGGGCCGTCGTCTTCAAGGACTCAGACCATTTCGCGGGCCCGCCATGCGTGAGCGGCTCGAGCGGCTCGGGCGCGGACAAGCCCCGCGCGATCGCCGCCGCGTCGGTCCCGTTCCGCGCGAGCACCAGAGTGAGCCGCCGCGTTTGATTCGACGCCGGGATCCTGAGCAGGCGGAAGCCGTCGGCGACCGACCAGCTCGCCCCGTGATCGCCGGCCACGACCGCCGCGCTGGTTTCTTGCCCAGCCACGCGCAAGACGAGTTTGCCCGCCGAAGGCCCGATCTCGAGCGTCCGGGTGAACGCGACCGAGTCTGGTCGGCTGGGGATTGTGGCGATGCCATGAGTCTCGAGGATTTCGGTCGAGCCGATGGTGTAGGCCAGGATCACTCGGTCGCCATGGCGATACTGGCCGCGATAGCGGCCCCAGCGCTTTTCGAGAGGGCCGTATCGCCGTCCGTCGCGGCCACGTGGTCGATCGTCCTGGAAATCGAGGGTCTGGGGGTTCGCCCAGCCGGGTCCGCTCGGCAGCGCGGACGTCACGGTCCCGACGATCCGCGGATGGACCTGGTGTTGGCCGTTGAAATTGATCCCGTTCCAGTCGATGAATCCCTCGCCGGTCCATACAGCCGCCTGCCGCAGGGTGTCGATCTCAAACATCGCCCACGCCCGCCCGCGCGACACCCCCCCCTGCCCGGGGTCGAGACGGATCGCCACTCCTTTGTACGCGAAATTGCCGCCGTCGTGGCCGATCTCATAAGTCGCGCTCAGGCTGGGTCCGTAGTCCATCGCCGACCACGCTTCGATCTTGCTCGGCGCGGGCCCGCGGCTCGTTCCCTTGGGCAGCCGGTCGAGATAGGCCTTGTCCACGCGAACGAGCCAGTCGGATCCGCGCGGGCGCAGATAGGTCTCGCGGACCCAGTGGATCACGTCGTATTTTTGCTGGGGGACCATCCACGTCTGGGCGGGCATTTGACCGAGCCCGTCGGTGAGCACCCGGTACATCGCATAAGGGTCGCCGGCGGTCTTCAAGGTCGCGGCGGCGAATCGAGGAGCAGTCGGCAGCGAGCCCGCCCGCTCGTGGTCGCCGTGGCAATTGGCGCAGACGCGGTCATAGATCACCCGGCCCCGCTCGAGGCTTGCCGGGTTCAGAGCTCCGATCAGCCCGGCATGATCAAGCTGATGTTCATATTCAGGAAGCACCGGAGCGACCAGAGCGGGGTCGGGGCGCAGTTCAAGGGCGCGAACGGGCCCCTTCTCCGCGATCTCCATCACGTACCGCGCCAGGTCGAGGAACTCAGCGCGGGTCGCGAGCGCCCGTGCCAGCCCAGCCGGCATGAGCGAAGGCCCGCCGATTTTTTTCTCGTCGATGTGCTCGCGGGTGATCGTGATCCGCTGGCCGTCGTGGGCGAGGTCGCGGAGCACGATCGCCTGGGGACTCTCTTCGGCCAAGAGCCCGGTCGTTGTCTGGCCGTGGTCGTCGACGATCGTGACTGCCTCGAAGCCCTTCGCGATCGTCTTGGATGGATCGAGGATCGACTCGACGATCGCGGCGTCGGTCGCTGTTTTTCCGAGCGTCGACAGGTCGGGTCCGAGGGGCTTCGTGCTTACGTCGGGGGCGTGGCAACGGGAACAGAGCAGCGCGGGCCGGTAGAAGAGAATCGCGCCTTTCCGCGGGTCGCCCATCCGCCGGGCGTCGGCCGCGAGCGCCTGGGGGCTCTCGGCCCGCAAT
>DAIDHE010000260.1 GCA_027459775.1 Planctomycetales bacterium
GGGGGGGGGGGGGGGGGGGGGGGGGGGGGTACTTCAACCCCATCCTTGAGGCTAGTCGAGTTTGGTCCGTTCATTGAGCGCGGCTCTGGACGGTTCTCATCATTTCACATCCTACGCCGCGGTCATGCCGCGCACTCGCCCGTGTTGCGAGATGAGTTGCTCTCGAGACGCGTTGGGCGTCGGGACCGGACGTCGCGGCCAGGCATTTTGGGGGTCGCTCCAATGCTTCACGCAAGGGTTGGGCCTGCCCGTGGCCGTGAGTTTGGGATGCGCACTGGCTTCACGCTGATCGAGCTGCTCGTGGTGATCGGCGTGATTGGCGTGCTGGTCGGATTGCTTTTGCCGGCGGTGCAGGCCGCCCGCGAGGCGGCCCGGCGGATGCAGTGCGCCGCCAATCTCCATCAGATCGGCGTGGCGATGGGAGCGTATGAGTCGACCTTCCAAATGTTCCCGACGAGTCCCCTGGTCCACCAATATCGGTACACGGGGGCTGCCGCCCTGATGATTTCCCAGCAGGCGTTCCTGTTGCCCCAGCTTGAGCAACAGCCACTGTTTTCCAGCATCAACACGCAATTCGGCCTCGACGACACCGGCGACGCTCCTTCAATCCAGAACCACACCGCCCGGAACACCCGGCTGGCGGTCTTCCTGTGTCCATCCGATGGCGAGAGGAATCACTTGAATACATACCGGTTCAATCGTGGTCGTTACGAACCCCTCGCGCTGGGCGTGGTCGAGGACGGTCCGTTCGCGATTGGGCTCTTGCCCAGTCAGGCGACGATTACCGACGGACTCTCACAGACGGCGTTCGCCAGCGAGAGGATTGGCGGATCCTTCTCGGCGCGAGGAGGCCCTCCCCGCGACATCAAGCTCTGGAACGAGTTTCCGGGGTTCTATGGCTCCGATGCCCAGTTCATCCCGCTTTGCGTGGCCGCCGGGCCGCCGTACCAGTGGATGACGACGACGGGGCGCTATTGGATGTACGGCGGATGGGCCGACACTCAGTACTCCCACAACGGCGTTCCGAACGATCCGCGACCGAGTTGCTCGGAGGGCATGGGTCGAGTCGCCGATCACGGGCTGGAGCCTCCGCGTTCGTTCCACCCGGGGATCGTCAACGTGCTGATGGGTGACGGCCACGCCATCGTGGCGACCAACTCGATCTCGTCCCAGGTCTGGACGGCCATGGGAACCGCCAACGCTCACGACATCTGGTAGTCGATCGTCGACTTCCATTTCTTGCCCGCCTTTCGCCGGAGGAACACATGCACTTGATTCGGAACGGATGGCTCTGGAACCAGGCGCGAGAGGCCCTCGCCTCGCCCGCCGCCCGCTTCGCCGGTACGACCCTCGTCTTCTTCTTCGTGGCGCTGGCTCCGAGTTGGCGGTCCGCTTCGATTCGCGCGGGCTGTGCGAGTGCCGCTGTCAGTTGCGTGATCTCTGGGAACAACGCTGGCTGCAACACAGTCATCACCTGCGACACAGGAGGGCTGAGCGGCTACATGTGCCAGCTCCCGAATGGCAAGAATGTAGCCGAGGGCTACTGGACTCTCGCGGGAACCTCAGGGCCCTTCTACTCTTGCACCGCGCCCACGAGGAGCGACGCGAACTGTGGCTACACCACGGAGCCGTGCGGGAACACCTTCCACTACATCAGCGCTCCCACGTGTCAAACGTCCTGCACGGGGACATGGTACTGGATTTACTGCTCGGCACTTGGGACTGTCTGCGGCAGCGGCCCCGGCTACTGACAGCTAGGCTCGGCGTCACATTCGCGTCGCGCGGAGACGCTCCCGTCTCCCTCGGCCTGAGCTGATCGTTGCAGCGTCGTGACATGAGACGCACGCCCTACGCGAGGAGGACGACAATGTTCTGGCTTTTACTTGGATTGGCGGCGCTGGGTCAAACCCAGGCCGGCCCGCTCGATGGTTTCCGCGCGAACTTCGCATCGATCAGGGCCGAGATGGACTTTGAGTCGGTGTACGTCACGATCGACAAGGGTTATCGAGAACAAATCTGGGGCGCGGTCAAGCCGGTTTTTCGGGCGAACCGAGACGATGAGATCGACGGACATTGGGCCTGCGACGGTTCCGTCGAGCTCTACCAGTACCACTCCAGCGAGGAGGTGTTCACACGATTCCGTTCTCAAATCGACAAGATCAAGGTCGAGTCCAGCAAAATGCAACTGCCGATGCACGTGGTTCCCTGGACCGAGGCTCTCTTGGACGGTGAGTATCTCGCATCGCACCATCACGCGCTGAGCCTGAGCCCCACGATGCCTCCGAAGTCGGGATTGGTCTGGTGGGCGATCCAGATCGAGCGCCTCGACCGGAAGCCAGCGGTGCTTCAGGATGGGCGTGGACCATTTCATTGGGGTTACAATTTCCCGTTCCCGCGGATCATCAAGGAGTCGTATCCGGGTGTGACCCCGACTCGACGGCGATCGACCCGTGGCGGGCGGCCTGTCGAGGTTGAGATCTATGAGATGAAGAGAGGCGATGGCGTGTTCGAACGCTTCGAGATCTCGTACGACCCGTCCGTCGGCTTCCTGCCCAGGTTGGCGCGGCGCATTTCGGGGGGGCCGGGCTTCGCGACCAATTCCGAGGAGATGTATCTGATCGACGCCAAGCCCTGCTCCGCCGGCGGTTTTGTGCCAACGGAATGGTGCATCCTCTATTTTCAGGTCGACGATTTCGCGAAGAGGTATCCCACTTACGACGACGACACAGTTTTCCCCTCGTCCGAGCCCGTCCCAGCCGGCCTCTTCCGCGCGACGTCGTTTCGCGACTTGAGCGGGCCGGCCTCCCTGACCGACCTGAAGGACGTCCGGGCGATCGCGGCCCAGGGATACTTGGTCTCGCTCAAGTCGCACCCGCCCCATTTGAGCCTTCCGGACGTCAAGAAGCTGGCTGGGAAAGCGCTCACGGACCCTCCGCGAGCCACGCTCCTGCCGCAACTCGACGCGACCGAGCGCAGGGCTCTCGATCCCCGGTACATGGAGGACGAGCCGAGCGTCTGGCCCTACGTCGCGCTCAGCCTGCTCCTGGTAGGCGCGGGGCTGATCGTCTGGCGGCGTCGATCGCGGGGCGGCGCTTCGGGTGTGGTCGTGCTTCTGCTCGCGATGGCGCCGTGGTTCTCGGGCTGTGGAACTGCTTCGACCCCTGTCGTGAAGCTGAACGCCGCATTCAAGGACACCTATGTCTATATCCAGCGAAGCAGCTTCGAATTGCCGATGACGCTCGTCCTCAGGAACGACGGCAATCGGCCGATCAAGATCATCCGGGCCAATGGCGGTTGCAGTTGCCGACGGGTCGACCAATCCTCGCTTCCTCAAATGCTTGCTCCTGGAAAGATGACGACTCTGCCGGTTCGGATGACGCCGCCAGGCTCGACGTCGCCCCAATCCGCCCCTTTCGAGTTTGAAACGGACCACGGGGTGCTGGGCGTGAGCGTCCCCTATTTCAGCCTCATCAGCGACCAGTCCGAGCCCGATTCCGTCAGCAGCACCGCCCTGGATGAGAACGAACCGTGGTCGTTCGAGCTGACGCACCGTCGCGTCTACCTCGCGAGCCTTCCCCTCCCGGCGAATGGACCGGTGTTTCCCGCGGGATTCAAGGCCGAGCGGCTCGAGGAGAGCGGGGGAAAGGTCGGCGGAGCGGAGGAATATCTCTATCACGATCAGAAGTATCGATTGACCCTCACGGATTCGGCCCTCGGACTCCAGAAGGCTCTGATCACAATCCCAGGCCCTGATGCACGCCCAGCCTTGGAAGTTCCCATCGTCTGGGAACGCCTGCCCTTTTTGGCCTCCAATCCCCGCCGGGTCTTCCTCGCATCCCGCCCCGTTCGCGTCTTTCTCCAGTGCCGCGACGACTCGGTCGAGCTCACCCGCGTGCTCCGCGCGCCCCCGGGCGTCAAGGCGGTCATCGCATCGCCACGCGAGCTCATCGTCTCCCCCACGACCGACGCTCCGCCGTCGCTTGACGGTTCGATCGAGGTCGAGACAAATGCCAAGGGTAAGGCCCCGCTTGGCGTTCGCGTGACCCGGTATACCGCTCAAGCCTCTCGCTGAACGAGCCGAAGGGGCCGGTCCCTCGGTTGTACCGAACGCGCGATCGAAGTCGACCTGTGGAGGAGCACCTGAGTTGCAATTCAAGCTGTTGGCGAAGCTCCGACCCCTCGGTGCGGCGTGTGTCTCGAGCGGTCGGGACTCCAGCATCCTTTATTACGCCCTGGTCGCTTTGTTCGTGTGGCTCTCGGCCGAGTGCATCAGGGGCAACCCGGTTGTTCTGGACGAGTACGGCCATATTCCGGCGGGACTGAGCCACTGGCTGCTTGGTCGTCACTATCTCTATCGCGAAAACCCTCCCCTCGTACGACTCATGACCTCGCTCCCCGTCCTGTTGTCCTCGCCGGCGCTCGATTATTCCCGGGCTTTCGAAGGGCAGCGAAGCGAGTGGATGGTCGGGGCGGATTTTATCAACGCCAACAAGGATCGATACCACCACTTGATTGAAAGAGCCCGCTGCGTCTCGTTGTTCCTGTCGATCGCGACGGCGGGACTGATCTTCTGGTGGGTGAGGGAGGACCGCGGGAGCACGGTCGCCGCGGTCTGCGCCGCGATCTGGCTGACCGACCCCTCGGTTCTCGCTCATTCCTCAATCGCCACGATTGATGTCGGGGCGTCCGCCTTTGGTTGTCTAGCGGCGTATGCTTTCTGGCGATACCTTCGCGTCCCGGTCCGCTCGCGCGCCATCGTGGCCGGCGTTTGTCTCGGGTTGGCCGAGACCGCCAAGTTCAGCCTGCTGGTCTTCTATCCGGCCTGGCTCTGTCTGATGGTCGCGCACCGATGGGTTGGGCGATCGACGAACCGCGACTTGGGCGTGCGTCCGGCGAAACCCGCTTGGTGGGATCTGATCCTGATCTTCACGATCAGCCTCTTCGCTCTCAACCTCCTGTACGGATTCGACGAGACCGGGCGTCGTCTCGGATCCTTCGAGTTCCGCAGCACCTTGCTCTCGGGCTTGGACAACCCGGGTCGCGGCTATTCGACAACGGCCAACAGGCTCCGAAACTCGTGGCTCGCCACCCTTCCGGTTCCATTGCCGGCTCAATATGTGCTCGGATTCGATTCGCAAAAGCGCGATGAGGAAGTGGGGTTCGCGCGGCTCGAGAACCGCCGGATCGTTCGCGTGAGACACTGGTACAGCCCATTCGAGACACTGGCCTACAAGCTGCCCCTGGGCAGTCTCATTCTTCTCTCGAGCTCTCTCATCGTTTTACCCTTTACGAGGCGAGGGATTCTCCCGGGGTCCGGCGTGGCGTTCGTTTCCGCGCTGTTCCTGCTGGCCATGCTCGCCACGCAGAGCGGGTTGAACTGGCCCATACGGTACGCACTGCCAGCTCTGCCTCTGCTCGCGGTGGCGTGCGGGGGATCCATACGCGCGATGTTGAGCCAACGACTGGGAAAGATCGTGATCGCGGCCTGCGTGCTCGGAAACGTGCTTTCGGTGCTGGCTGTGCGCCCCGGATATCTCGCGTACGCCAATGAACTTGCTGGGGGCCCGTCCAGGGCCAACCGCCTTTTTCTTGGAAGCAACCTCGACTGGGGCCAAGATCTGTACCGCCTCAAGGCGTGGCACGACTCCGCGCCCGAGCCCTTGCCGGTCCACGCCAGCTATTACGGGGTGCTTTCAATCGACGGCCTGCGCATTCCGACGGTCGCGCTTCCCGCCTCGTTTCTGCGCGGGCGTGAGATTGAACCTTCGCCGCCAGGCGAGACCGCGCCCCGAGATTTTTACTGGGTGATCAGCTCCAACATCCTCTCCGGGATGCCGGCGAACGCGGTTTTCACGAGCGGATGGCAGGACGTCGTGATCCTCGACCGAAACGTCCTCCGTCCCGAGCGTGCCTTCGCGCGGGTCGGCCAGACGCTCTTCGTGTTCCGCGTTTCCGCCAAACGCGAGTCGCGATCGGGCAGCCTTTCCCACGAGGAGCTTCGGGGCTGTTTGCGACCCGCGACCGATTTCGAGCGTACCCGTTTGATCTCGCCGTGAAGACTGTCCGCCTTGCCGGGAATCTGGCGGGCGGGGACGTGACCACGCGACAGCTTGACCGCGATCGTGACGGCCACGCCCTCGATCCGGTCGACTCGCCCTCGCGCCTTGACGTGACCCTGATGTCACGTTACTATTGAGTCACATAACGAGGGTGGCGCTCGTGTGGGGGCGACCGCCGATGGTGCTGATGAGGAAAAGGAGAACGACGTTGGACAATCCGAATCTGGTGCTGGACATCGAGCAGCACATTGAGGTGGGATCGCCCTTGGCGGCGGCTTTTGAGGGTCTCGTGCGGCAGTTGACCGACCGCTCCGTCATCCCGCTGAAGCTCGAGCGGTTCCCGGGGGGCCGGTGGTATCGCGATCTGGGCGAGGGGAGTGGGCATTTGTGGGGTTTGGTCCAGGTGATCAAGCCACCGACCTTGATCGAGATCCAGGGGCCGCTCTTCATGTCGTACCCGGTCGCCGGGCACGTGCAATTCCGGCTCACGGAGGTTCCCGGGGGAACCAGGGTGACGGTTCGACATCGCGCGTTCGGGCTGATCGAGGCCGCCCATCGGGAGGGGGTCGGCAAAGGTTGGGAGCAGATTCTCGGGGGGATTCCGGGTAGTATCGGATGAGCGACCGCACCGGCGAAGGCCGCGCTCGAAGAGCCGGGGCGGGATCGGCCGGGAAGAGCTCGGGCGAGCTGGATCGGATCTGGAAAGCCCTCGCCGACCCGACGCGGCGGGCGATTCTCGATGATCTTCGAGAGGGTCCGCGGCAAACCAGCGAGATCGTCGAGCGGTTCCCGGGTCTCACGCGGTTTGGCGTCATGAAGCATCTTCAGGTGTTGCGCGACGCCGGCCTCGTCACGTCCCGCGACGAAGGCCGGCGCTGCGTGAATTCGCTCAACGCCGTGCCGATTCGCCAGATTTACGAGCGCTGGGTCAGCAAATTCGCCGAGCACTGGGCCACGACCTTGATCGGTCTGAAAGAATCGCTGGAAAACGAGGCGAACGATCGACGAACCCGAAAGGAATGAAGACATGTCTGCGCTCAACCAAGTCGGATCCGAGCGCGCGGCCTCCGCCGCGCGGGTCGACGTGAAGAAGGTACAAGGCCGGCGGAAGCTCCATTTCGACTCGCTTGACGACCTGCTCGCCGACGCCGAGTCGGCGGCCTCGTCTCCGTCCACGAGGATGCTCGGCAACTGGCCGCTCGATCGGTTGTTGGCTCATCTCGCGATCGCGATCAATGGCTCCATCGACGGCATTGCCTTCAAGGCGCCGTGGCCCGTGAGACTGATCGGGCCGTTGTTCAAGAAACGGATCCTCACCCGCGGCACGTCGCCCGGTTTCAAGCTCAACGCCAAGACCGAGGCCGCGTTCTTTCCGGCGGCGGGCACGACGTCGGAAGCCCTTGGGGATCTTCGCAAAGCCGTGGGTCGACTGCGAACCGAGAAGGCGACCGCGATCCATCCCGTGCTGGGCCGGCTGACCCACGAGGAATGGATTCAGCTCCACCTGCGGCACGCCGAGATGCACCTGAGCTTCGCGGTGCCGGGGTGAAGCCGGCTTGTCCAAGGGTGAGCGGCGATACGACCTTCGACCGAGGTCCAAGGCTCGGGAGCCGGCTGGTCGCGGCGGACTCGAGGAGGCTGCGCCGGCGGTTCGGGGATCTCTACGCGCTTTCGGCGGGATTCCGCGCTCCCAGGCCCGTCAACTGTCCTGGTTCGACGATGCGCCCGTGCTCGCGGTCGGCGATCAGGCGGCCGGTTTCCCGTTGGATTCGGAGCGCGAATTCCTCGGCGGTCCGATTCGTCTTGCCCCCTTTCCAGGAAAGGACGATGCATCCTTCCTCGAATGAGACTTTCCAGCCGTCCAGGGTGGGCGCGCCGTCGTCGTGTTTTCCCGCCAGCTCCGCGAGCAGCCGCCTGACCACTCGCATCTCGATGGGGTTGAGGACGGGGCCCTGGACGTTCCGGGGATCGAGATGCCCCGCCGTCAAATCGTGAATCATCGCGTCCTCCCGGCCATGGCTTTCAGGATGCGTCAGGCCCCATCCGAGACCGGGAGATTGGTCACGGCGGCCAGCGACTCCGCGCCATAGTGCGTTCCAACGTGGCTCTCGGCCGACTCGTGAGCGATCACGGCATCGGTTCTATCGCGGAGCCGCCCTCTCGCTCATGTCTCTCCCACCATTGGGCTGTAACGTTCCGGGTTGAAGACGCCGGTATCGATGGCAAACCTCTCGCCGATGACCGCGCCGCCCGTCTCACCCTTGGGGTGAAAGACCGCCCCGGGCAGCGCTCTCGACGGGTCGGCCAGGCCGATGTGTTTCTCGGCGACGCCCAGGGCGTGCATTCGGCCTTCAACACAGCGTTCGAGGAAGTCGGCGAAATCGTGGGCGAACTGTCGCGCATGGGCTCTGGGATCGGCGGAGATCCGGCGAGCCGAGGGCGGTTCACCGATCATGCCGAGAGGCTCATCGCGGCGCATCTTCTTGGCCAGCTCGCGAATCGCTTTCTTGAGCCGGCCAAAGGCGTTCGCCAGGCTGGTACTCTTGAAACGCCCGCCAGAGTCGCGGTTGCGGAACACGTCGTCCACGGCCTCGACGAACGCGATCTTGATCGAGGCGTTCGCCTGGGACGACTCGAGGAATCGAAAACCAGCGCGACGCGGTTGCAACCAGCCGCGGCCCCGCCCGACTGGTCCGCCTCCAGTCAATGCCGCCGTCGCCAGGCGCTGGCCCCGGAGGCCCGAGCCTTCCGGGTCGCGGCTGTCCGTCGATGGGCGTCGTCATGTGGGAAGACGCCCTCAACCATTCGCTGCGCCGCGGAATTGGGGGAACAACTCGCGACCGACCGGTGTCTAATGAGTCGGTGACGTGCGCCGACGGCGTGTCGCCGGTCCGATCCAAGACTGCGACCGAGTGGAGGTTGAGATGGAAGCTCGGGCTCTGTTACGCCCCACGAGGCGATGGATCCGAATTCGTTTGAGCGTTCGGACGCTGATGACGCTGTGCCTGGTCATCGGGGTCGGAGCCGGGTGGATGATGCGCGAGCTCCGCCGATACCGCGACCAGCGCGACGCGGTTCGGGCCATCGAAGCCGCGGGCGGATTCGTCTGGTACGATTGGCAGTGGAGCAACGGTCAGTGCGATCCCTACGCGAATCCCCCGCGCCCGGGATGGCTTGCCTCGTTCCTCGGCGGCGCCCACGGGAAAGTCGTTTCCGTTGAACTCGCCGCCGAGTGCGGGGACGATCTGTTGGCCCAGGTCGGCCGGCTCGGGAGGCTCGAGGAATTGAAGCTCAACGGGTCCGCCGTCACCGACGCCGGTCTGGTCCACCTCAAGGCCATGACCGGTCTCCGGACCCTGGAGCTTTGGGGGTCGGACGTCAGCGACGACGGCCTGGATCCCCTGAAAAGCCTGACCAAGCTGCGCTCGATCGACCTTCGCGCCACGAGGGTCACCGACTTCGGTGCACAAGGACTGCGGAGATCCTTACCAAAGGCGAAGATCGCCTTTTCTTCCCTGAGGCTGGATTGAATCACGGCGCACGAACCCCAGCACCGACCTGAGCATTCGCTGGGCCGCGGAATGACCCTCGATCGTGAGAAGTATCACGACGGCCGGCGATCGGCGTAGTAGGATCGTGATGGCGGGCGCTTGAGTCGAACGACCCGCGCGGATCGCGTGATCCTCATCATGAGCGAGGCGGCCGTGAACCTTTGGCGCGAAAACCGTGTTTTTGATGCGCGACGACCCAGGCCCGCGCTTTTCGGCTATGCCGGGGCCGTGGTCGCCGTGGTCGCCTGGGCGGGGCAGGGTCTTGCTCAAGACCAGGTCCGGAATTACGCCGGCAAGCCGATCCTGGTCGTCGAGACCGAAGGGCATCACGCGCCGGTGCGGAAGCTGGTCTGGCGCGACGAGAACACGCTGCTGGCCGGGGGCGATGACAAGGTGGTGAAAGAGTGGCGGCTGGGCGACGGGGGCCGGCTGGCGCGGTCGTATCGGCCGCCGATCTGGCGAGGGCCGGCGGGGATGATCCTGGCGCTCGCGCTGTCGCCCCGAGCCGACCAGGCGGGGCAGCGGTTGCTGGCCGTGGGCGGTTACGGCGTCGAGAGCCGCCGCGGCGATTTCACCGTTTTTCGCACGCCCGGCGCCAGCCCCGAGCCCACCGGCGACGTGGCCGCGCGGCTCTTGCCGCCACGGCAGCCGGGGGGAATCGGCCACCTGGGGCCGGTGGCCGTCCTGGCCTTCAACCCGGCCGGGACCATCCTGGCGTCGGGCTCGACCGATCAGACGGTGATTCTTTGGGACGTCGCGACGTGGCGGCCGCTTCGCGTCTTGCGCGGGCACACCGGCGCGATCCGGGCTCTGGAGTTCAACCCCGACGGGGCGCGGTTGGCGAGCGCGGGCGCGGACGGGTCGCTACGGATCTGGGACGTGGCTCAAGGCGTCCAGGTCGACGCGCGATTGGGCGACGCCCAGCGGCCCGACCCGATCAACGCCCTGGCCTATAGCCCCGACGGCCAGTCGATCCTGGTCGGGCTCGAAGGCGGGGCTCTCTATCGGTTTGCCGCGGGCGGTCTCGCGGCCGCTCCGGTGCGTCTGCCGACCGACGCCCAGGCCGGCCCCGTCGAGGCGGTGGTCTTCGAGCCCGACGGACGGCGCCTGGCGGTCTCGATCAAGAGCGATCGCGCCCCGACCCTGGACCCGGTCGCCCTGGCTTGCGACGTCCAGGTGCGCGCCATGCCCGCCGGGGCCGTCGCCTGGCAACGGCGGGTTCCAGGGCTCGTGCGGGCAATCGCCTTCAGCCCCGCAGGCGCTCGGCTGGCGTACTCGGGAGGTCACGATCAGGCGATCGTCGTCCACGACGCCCGGGCTCTCGACCAGCCGCCGCTGGTGCTCAAGGGAGACGGCGGCACACCCTTTGACCTGGGCTTTACCGCCGACGGCGACACGATCGGCTTCACGCGAATCAGGCGAGAGCCGGTGAACCCCCCTGCCCCGGCCGAGGGTTTCGACCTGCACAAGCGCGCCTGGCGGCCCGTGGATCGGGCGCTCTTGCGGCCGGCGATCAAGCAATACGCGGGCTGGACGCTCGAGGGCGACGTGAACGCCTATCGGCTCGAGGCCGTGAACGCCGACGGCAGGCGAGTTCCGATCGTCCTCGATCGGGCCACCGAGCAGTTGTGGTGGTCGTGGACGTTTATCCCGCCGGGTCCGCGGCATCCGCGCGCGACGGTCGCGATTGGAACGGTCGCGGGCGTCTCGATCTTCGATCTCGAGACCGGCGCACGGACGCGGGTCTTCGCGGGTCCGCTCGCGGCGGTGGTCTCGGTCGCCCCCTCGCCCGACGGCCGCTGGCTGGCGTGCGGGTCGCTCGACCAGACGGTGACCCTGTACCCGCTCGCCGATTGCGACCGGCGGCCCGGCCTGGGCGCGCGGTTCCGCGCGGGCCCGGAGGGGCTGGTCGTGGAATCGGTCGAGCCCAGGAGCTTCGCCGACGCGATGGGGCTCATTCCCGGCGACGAGATCACGCTCGCGTATGTCGGCGGCCGAGGCTTCGCCCGCCGCGCCGATCTCGAGCGGCTCAAGCTCAAAGACGAGATCGCGGCGTTCCCCGCCGCCGCCGATCAAGCGCCCGCGGGGCTTCTCACGATCGGAATCGAAGCGCGCCGGCGGATCCCCGTGCCGTTCCTGGGCGTGCTCGACTATCGCGCGCGGATGCCGTCGACCAAGCGCGACAGCCCGGCCCTGACGCTTCTGCTCGGCGAGGACAAGGAATGGGTCTTGTGGACGCCATCGGGATATTATGATACATCGATCGAGGGTGATTCGCGGCTGCTGGGCTGGCAGACGAACCCGCCCTACGACGCGGCCCGGCCGACCGATTACGTGCCGATCGCGGCCCACGCCGGGGCGATGAATCAGCCGGCGGTGCTCGAGCGGCTCTGGGCGACCGGCGATGTGGTGCAAGCCCTGGGCGCGATCCCCCCCACACAAATTCCCGAGCGCGTCGCCGAGCAAGATCAACCACCCCGGATCACGCTCGCGGCGGGCCCGGGGGTCGCGCCCCCGCCCAATCCCGGCGACGTCTGGGCGGTCGCGGTCGCCCGGCCACGAGTTGTGTTCACACTTTCAAGCGATGGTAAATCGCCGATCCGCGAGCGCAAGATCGTCCTCGGCGAAAAGCGGGTGATCCAGCCCGCGCTCGCCGGACCCGCGGGCGAGCTGAGCGAGACGGTCGATCTCGAGCTCCAGCCCAACCAGCGGACCCGGCTCTTGATCGAGGCGGTCAACGCCGGCGGCGGCCGGCGGACCCTGACCCATGACCTGGTCTACACCCCGCCGCAACCGCCCCCCGCTCCGCCTGCGCCCCCCGCGCCTCGGCTGTTTCTGGTGTCCATCGGTGCTGACACTTATGTGAATTCCCTGATCACGCCGGTCAAGTTCGCCGATCAGGACGCCGAGCGACTGGCGGCGTTCGTGGCGGCCCATCTGGTCTCGGCCGAGGCCGGCCGGCTCGCTTGCGACGGTCCGCGGATCCTGACCGGCAGCCGCGCGGGCGCCCGCGCGATCGAGCAAGAGTTCGACCGGCTGCATCAGATCTTGCAAGAAAAGAAGCCCCGGCCCGGCGACGTGGTCGCGCTCGTGATCGCCGGCCACTTGCTGGCCGCGCGCGACGGGGCGCGGCTGGCGGCCCATGACACCGAGCCCGGCGACCCGCCCCGGCCGGCCGCCCTCGCCCGCGACCTGGCCGCGCTCCTGGGCGAGTTCACCGACTACGGCTGCCGCGCGGTCGTCTTTCTGGACGCCGTCCATCCGCTCGGCGAATCGCTTTCGAGCAGCATCAAGCCGTTCGTCCGCGAGCTCCAGCAAAAGCGCGGAGTGATCACCTTCGTGGCATCCAAGGAGGGCCCCGGCGGCGCCGACGAGACGGCCCGGCTGGGCCTGTTCGCGCTGGGGCTCACCGGCGTCTTCCAGAGCGCGAACCTCGCCGGCCAGACCGGCGATCGCAAGGCCGTTTACACTCTCGATCAATTCAAGACCGCCCTGCGGACGCGGGTGCTCGTCTTGTCCGAGCGCCATCAAGAGGCCGCGTGCTACATCCCGCTCGAGGTCTTCGAACGCACGCCCTTCGCCGCCCCGTGATCCAACGCACGGATCAACCACGGGGACACGGAGAAGACAAGAGGAGGGGTGAGCGAGAGACCGAGTGCGGACCAAGAAAGCGGAGACGACAACTGGTATCACGTGATTTTAGGTGTAATCATTTCGATAACAGTAGGGTTGATTCACCATGCGTGAGATCACCCAGCTTCTGAACGCCGCCGCCGCCGGCGACCGCCAAGCCGCGGCCCAATTACTGCCGCTCGTTTATGACGAGCTGCGCAGGCTTGCCGCCGCGAAAATGGCCGCGGAGGCCCCGGGCCACACCCTGAGCGCCACGGCTCTGGTCCACGAGGCCTTCCTCAGACTCGCGAGAGCCGATTCCCAACAGCCTTGGGGAGGTCGCGCCCATTTCCTCGGCGCGGCCGCCGAGGCCATGAGGCGCATTCTCGTCGAGAACGCGCGACGAAAAAAACGCGATAAGCACGGCGGAGGTCGCATCCGGGTCGCGCTCGAGCCCGACCTCGCGATCGCTCCAGAACCGGCGGACGACATCCTCGCACTCCATGCGGCCCTGGAAAAATTCGCGACCATCGACCCGGTCAAGGCCCGCCTCGTCGAGCTCCGCTACTTCGCCGGATTGACCAGCGACCAGACGGCGGAGATCCTGGGGATTTCCCCCTCAACGGCCGATCGCCACTGGACTTACGCACGCGCCTGGCTGCGCCGCGAGCTCCGCGGCGGGGGGGAACTCCAGAAATAATCCGAAAATCCCTGGTGCTGGAATCGGGCCGGCGTCGCATGGAATGGGGACGACCTTCACGCCAGCGCCATTTGGGAGGGGAATCCCGATGAACGAAGAAACCCTGTTCCACGAAGCCCTGGGCAAGCCAAACGTCCAGGAGCGGGCCGCGTTTCTAGACCAAGCCTGCGCCGGCCAGCCCGAGCTGCGGGCCGCCGTCGAGGCGCTCCTCTCCGCCCATGACGGCGCGGGCCACTTTCTGACGCCTGATTCCGAGACGCTTGGCGAGACGAGCGCCGTCGAGAGCGCGCACGATTCGCCGGCAGCCACGCTCGAGGATACGCCGCGGTCCGATGCGCCGCGGCCGCGGCTCGCCGAGACGAGCGAGTTTCGCGGAACCTTCGCCGCCGGCATGGTGATTTCCAACCGCTACACGCTGCTGGAAAAGATCGGCGAGGGAGGCATGGGCGAGGTCTGGGTCGCCAAGCAGACCGAGCCCGTCAAGCGCAAGGTCGCGGTCAAGCTGATCAAGACCGGCATGGACTCGCGCGCCGTGCTCCAGCGCTTCGAGCAAGAGCGCCAGGCCCTGGCCTTGATGGACCACCCCAACATCGCCAAGGTGCTCGACGCCGGCCTCACGCCCACCGGGCAGCCGTTCTTCGTCATGGAGCTCGTCAACGGCCTGCCGCTCAACACCTTCTGCGACGAGCTCAAGCTCACGCCCAAGGAGCGGCTCGAGATCTTCGTGCCAATCTGTCAGGCCGTGCAGCACGCCCATCAAAAGGGGATCGTCCATCGCGACCTCAAGCCCGCGAATATTCTCGTCACGATGATCGACGCCAGGCCCGCCCCCAAGGTCATCGATTTCGGCGTCGCCAAGGCGACGGCCGGCAAGATCACCGACGCGTCGTTGTCGACCCAGTTTGGCGCGGTCGTCGGCACGCTCGAATACATGAGCCCGGAACAGGCCGGCTATTCGGGTGAAGATATTGACACGCGGGCTGATATCTACTCATTAGGCGTCATTCTCTACGAGTTGCTCACCGGCCTGAGGCCGATCGACGCGGCGCGCTTGAGGAGGGCAGCGCTGACGGAAATGATCCGGATCATCCGCGAGGAGGAGCCGTCGAAACCGTCGACGCGGCTTTCGACCGACGCATCGACGCCGTCGCTGGCGGCGTTGCGTCGGACCGACCCGCGCAAGCTGATGGCGCTTTTGCGTCGCGATCTCGACTGGGTGGTGATGAAGTGCCTGGAGAAACATCGCGACCGGCGGTACGAGACGGCCGACGCCCTGGCGCGCGACGTGATGCGCTATCTCAACGGCGACGCGGTGGAGGCCTGCCCGCCCAGCGTGGGCTATCGCCTGGGCAAGTTCCTCAAGCGGAATCGGGGCCCCGTGCTCGCGGCGAGCGTGGTGCTGTCGGCGCTCGTGGCCGGCTTCATCGGCACGGCGTGGGGGCTGGTCCGGGCGGAGCAGGCGCGGCGGGCCGAGGCGGCTCAACGGCAAATCGCCGTCGAGGAGAAGACCAGGGCCGAGGCCTCCGAGGCGCTCGCCCAGGAGCAGCGCGGTCGCGCCGAGACGCGCGAGCAACAAGCGATCGACGCCGTCAAGAAGTTCCGCGACGCGGTCGCCAACAACCCCGAGCTGAAGAACAACCCCGCGCTCGAATCGCTCCGCAAGACGTTGCTCAAGGAGCCGCTCGCGTTTTTCAAGGCGCTGCGCGATCGCCTTCAGGCCGATAAGGACACCCGGCCTGAGTCACTGGCTCGCCTGGCACACGCCGGGTTCGACCTGGGCGATTTGATCGCCGAGATCGGCGACAAGCAAGATGCCCTCATCGCACACAACGAATCCCTGGCGATCCGCCGGAGGCTGGCCGACGCCAACCCCTCCGTTACTCAGTTCCAGGACGACCTGGCGAAAAGCCACAACAACATCGGAGCATTGTTGCGCGAAACCGGCAAGCCGGCCGAGGCCTTGGAGATGTACGAGTCGGCACGGACGATCGGACAGAAGCTGGCCGACGCCAACCCCTCCGTCACCCAGTTCCTGAGCCACCTGGCGGCCAGCTACGACAGCATCGGCATTTTGCTGAGCGCAACCGACAAGCCGGACGAGGCCTTGCAGGCGCTCGAGTCGGCCC
>DAIDHE010000268.1 GCA_027459775.1 Planctomycetales bacterium
AGCGGCCCAAGCCCCGCCGCGGCCAGCGTGCCGGGGAAATCGACGGACGCCAGGGCTCGGTCCAGGATTTCCCGTTGCCGGCGGGGCTCGGAAAGCGGGTGACGGCGGTGGATGAGAGACGTGGTCGCCTGCATGAAACCCCCGATCGCCAGTCTTGGTCTCGATGACGAAAGTTTCCCCTCGGCTCAGTCGTCCGGGAGCTCCATCTCCTTCAGCCTCTGAACTCTTGGTCTCCAATTCCACGCGGGCGCGTACGGAAGGGCTCGCTGGGTGCGGAAAGTGGTCAGGTCGTCGTTTTTGTGAAAAAAAACAGGGGTCTTGACAAACACGATTGCGGCTTCAATCCTAGAGATCGTAGGGTTGGTGGACGTCCTGGGATGAAATCCTTCAGGATTCAGGGCCATGAGATCCCCTTGCATTGCTTTGCCTTGCCTTGCCTTGCCTTGCCTTGGGGATATTATCCTCGGGCTGCTCGTCCTCAAGCAAGTCCCGGGCGGACGAGGCGCGATTGGTTGATCGAGCGATCGGAATGGATCCGAAGTACTCGACGACGGATGAGCACGATTTCGGCACGGTACTGGCCCTCGGGCAGTCGCTCGGGCATGAGTTCACGCTTCGGAATCCGGCTGATAGGCCGATCCACTTGTTGAACGGAACGGCGACAACTCCGTGTTGCTCCGCGATTGGCCGGCTTCCCGAATCCATCGCCCCAGGCGGTGAGATCACTATTCCCGTCGTCCTCAAGGCTGGCTTTCGTTCGGAACGCAAGCGGGTCGGCTTTATGATCGAGACTGACGACCAGGAGCGGCCCGCTTATTCCCTCTTTCTCCGCGCGAACCTGGTTGCGGAGTGGGAGGTCGAGGAGGACGACGGCGCCATGGACTCGGTGCCGCTCGGGCAAGCGGGCTCGAGGACGATTCGGGTCATCGCGCGCCAAGTGGGCGGCAGAGGTCGGAACCTGCCGGAACGCCTATCGACAACGGGGAAAACGGAGGCGCGATTCGAGGGGCCGGCCGTCGAGACCAAGGACCAATCCGGTCTCGTCGCCACCAGACGAGGAATTTCGCTCCAATACCCCGCGCTGCGTACGCCGGGTTTGCAGGTCGACGAATTGCGGTTTTCGTGGTCCGACGGGCGATCCGAGTCCGCGCAGGTGCGCTGGGAGGTTCGCCACGCGTTGTCGGTGCGGCCGAGCGGGCTCGTCCTGCGATCCTCGGAGACGAATGTCAAGCGTGTGGTCGTGCTCGAGTCGGACGGGAGCCCTTTCCTCGTGACCGCGGCGAAAGGCATCTTGCTCAAGTCCTCGCCGGTTCTTCCTCGCGAAGCGTCGAGGGTCGTCGAGATTCCGATCGTTCTCGATCTCTCCCGCGCCGAAGTGGGCAAGGCGGTCGACGTCATCTTCGAGACCAATCATCCGACTCAGAAAACAGCGGTGCTTAGCGTCATGGTTCTGGCCGATTCCCCGGGAGGGGCGCGATGAATGCTCGACGCGGGTTCACATTGATCGAGCTCTTGGCGGTGCTGGGGATCATCTCGATCCTGATCGGGCTGCTGCTGCCCGCGGTCCAAGCGGCCCGCGAAGCCTCGCGCAGGCTGCAATGCCAGAACAATTTGCGTCAGCTCGGGCTGGCCGTTCAGGCCTACGTGGGGATACATCAGGCTTTCCCGCCCGCCACGACCAATGGGGCCGTGACGCATTACGGGGGATTCTTCTCAATCCATGTCCATCTGCTCCCTTACGTCGAGCGAACGGCGATCTATGATTCCGTGAACTTCGTCCTGGGAACATGGCCTACGACGGCGCTTTTGTTTTCCGTGAAGGGTATGCCCTTCGAGCAAACCGCCAACGCGGCAGCCGCGACCGCCATGAACCAGCAGATCTCGACATTCCTCTGCCCCTCGGATGCGGGCCAGTTCGCATCGACTGGCAACAATTATCGGGGAAACGTTGGCGTCGGGCCGGGTTATGGGGTCACGACCGAACTCCCCGACAGTGGCAACGGGATCTTCAACGAGGTCGAAATCGTGCGGATTTCCCAGGTTCCCGACGGCCTGTCGCACACGGCGCTGCTGAGCGAGCGGCTGCGAGGCAGCGGGCTCGCGTCTGGGTTCGATCCGCGCAGGGATCTCTACCAGACGATGGCGCCAATCGTAACCGCCGACGGCGCTCTCAAGGCATGCCGCATTGCCGCACGGCCGGGCAACACCGTGGGGAGCACCGTCATGGGCTCCATCTGGTTCTGGACCGGTCGAGACAACACGCTCTATACGCACACCCAGAATCCTAACGGTCGCATTCCCGACTGCGCCAACGGCGGCGCACTCCCTCAGCAAGACATGTCCACCGCCCGGAGCAACCACCCGGGAGGCGTGAACGCCGCGATGTGCGACGGATCGGTGCGATTCTTCCAGGAAACGATCTCGATCCCGGTCTGGCGTGCGTTCGGTACCCGTAACGGTGGCGAAATCGTCGACTGACAAGAATCACAGCTTTTTCTGGAACATCTCTTTGAGATTGGAGAATCAAGGCATGCGAATCACTTCCAAGCGGGCGTCGGGTTTTCTGGCTTTCGCGGCGACGGCGTCCTGGATGATCTCTGCCTTGGGCGTCCCTCCGCGGGGAATTCTTGGTGACTCCGCCCTGAGCCGGGTTCGTGGAAACACGATCAACCAGAAAGCATTCGACCTTCTGACGGAATGCGCCGCGCTCACCTGGAAAGGGCAGAACGTGATCATCGTCTGCACCACTGCTCAGAACGGCCTTCAATGTGTGTCGTGCCAGGACAACGTCCTCCTGCACCCTCCCTATGTGCCGGACAGCCACGGTTCGGCGATCCTCCTTGGTAAGATTGGACATGCGGATACTTGTGTGAACATGAACCAATTGATTGGAATTTGCCAGGGGATCATTTGCGCCGGTAATCCAGGCGAAGTCGCATGCATCGGTCAGCCCACGGCTTATCCCAAGGAATGAGGCGACGAGCGATCGCTTTTGGTCGGACAGAGCCTCTGTGTTCGAGCGTCGAGCGCAATCGAGAGTCGATGGTCGTCGATCTCACCGCGACGGCGGCGAGGCGGGATTGAGACCAGTGCGTGGGCCTGCGGAGTCCTGTCTCGTCGTCAAGGCGAGATTTCGGGGGGCGTTGGGTTCGTCCGAGGCATGGGGTTCATGCGCGAGGGAGGCAAGAATGGGTAGCGGTCTCTTGTTGGCACTCGTACTTCTCACCTCCCAGCCGGGCCCAGCCGGGGTGAGCCCCGATCAATACCTGAGGATCGTCCGATCGTCATACGCGGATGTCAAGAGCCTGTCGTTCGTTTTCGAGGGACGAAAGGAGTTGGTCTTTTCCGAAGCGTCGGCGGAACGGCGGGAATTCAAACGGGGCCAGTTCGACGGCAACTACATTTGGAGATCGGACGGCTCGATCCTGAACGACGTTTACGTTCGCTTCAACCGGCAAGACATGCTGCACGTATCGGCGGCGCTCTTTGGCGGCAAAGTCGTTCGATTAGCGCGGATCCCAGACAATCGATACCCGCCCTCCGTCAAGGAGTTTCCGCCGACGGGCTTCGCCATTGGCAGCGACGAGCCCACCCCTCACCATTTGATCTGGTTCTGGTATTACGATATGCTGAAAGATCCCAAGGCGCTCAAATACCAGGATCTGGGTTGGGACGTGGTCGACGGTCGCCGCTGCCTCAAGGTTGAGCTTGATCTCTCGGTCGTCCCGGAGGGCAGGAATAACTCGCGGTATCGATTCTGGCTCGATCTCGAGCGCGGTGCGCAGCCGCTGCGCGTTGATTGGCTGGTCTTTCCACCCAAGGTCTCCTCCACGGTTCATTCGATCGCGCTCGAAAGCTTTCCGATCTCGGCCGAGAAGCAAGTGTGGCTACCGGTGTCGGCAGTCGAGGATACTTTCGTCGTCGACGGAACGCGTTATTCGGAGACACCGGTCTGGCAAACGACGATTCGGATCGTCAAGAGCAGCGTGGTTCTCAATCGATCGATCCCGGATTCGGCTTTCTCGGTCAAGGATCCCAAGCCCGATCCCAGGGGCGCGGGAGGGGTGATGAAACGAACTTTCGACGAGCTCTTCGTCAAATCCCCGCCTCCCGAGCGTACCGATCCCAAGAGCATTGAGGATCGCCTGAACAAAGAGCTTGAAGAGGCCGATCGCCAATCCCGGATGATCGAGGCATCCTCGCCGTCGGGCGAATTCTGGAGCGCCACGCTTCTCTTTCAGCTCGGGTTCTTTACCGTAGGCGTCACGCTCTTCGCATGGACCGTCATCCTCATCCGCAGGTCGCGATGAACCGAGCCCGCCCCCTCGGCCTATTCTTGCTCTGCCTGTTGGTCTTCAGCACGGTTCGTGCCCAAGTCCATTCCACGCCGTCCGAATCCTCGAGCACGCGACCCTCGGAACCCCAGGCGCCGCCAAAGCCTCTCTACGACTGCGGTACCATGGCTCTCTACACTCTGCTCCGAATCGAGGGCTTTCCCACGGGGCTCAAGCACCTCGAAGCGATCCTCCCTCAGCCCAACCCCGGAGGTCACTCAATGAGGGAGCTTCAAGAAGCCGCCGCGGCCCGCGGCCTGTTGCTCGAGGGAGTCCTCCTGAGCAAGGAGAAGCGGGCGATCGACCGGTCGATGCTCGTGTTCCTGCGCCAGAATCCCCACGGGCATTTCATGGTCGTTCGACCCGTGGGTTGGACCGGGAACCTCGTGCAGATCCTCGATCCCAATCGTCCTCCCGACGTGGTCGATTCCTCCGAGCTCCTTGCATCCTCGCAATGGACAGGGCTGGCGCTTCGACCCGCGCGCGTCAACTGGCCGAGCCGGGCCGGCTGGATCCTCGGAATTTGCTCGGTTGCAGTCGGTCTGGGTGGCTGGCTCAAACATCGGGGTTCGTCGTGGGGCAGGCGGTGCCCCCGGACCGGTAAAGGCCGAGACGCCGCGCAAGAATAATCTTTCCAATTCCTGTGGATCGGCGAACCCAGCCAGTCGCCCGTTGTGCTTCCAGAGACCAACAGGCGGTGTTGGGGTGCGCCTCCGGTGACGTCGACGACCGGGATCCGGGCCGCCTTGACCGCGTCCAGGCAGGCCTCGATTGTGGCGTTCGACATCGATTCGCGACGGTCGGGACCGGCGTCGACGTGGCAGTGCCGGCAGGCCTGGTTGCAAACCTTGCCCAGGTTGATTTGCAAGACCTCGACGCCCGACGACTCAAGCGGCCCAAGCCCCGCCGCGGCCAGCGTGCCGGGGAAATCGACGGACGCCAGGGCTCGGTCCAGGATTTCCCGTTGCCGGCGGGGCTCGGAAAGCGGGTGACGGCGGTGGATGAGTGACGTGGTCGCCTGCATGAAACCCCCGATCGCCAGTCTTGGTCTCGATGACGTAGTCTACCCGGCCACGCCGTCGTTCGGGAACTCCATGCCCGCCGCCTTGAGCCAAATCAAAATAATCGTACAATAAATGACATGCGACATCATTGATATAATGCGAATCAACCCGCCCTCTCTTTCGACAATGCCTGGAATCAATGAGTCCTGCCCCCTTTGTGTTTGTGACCCCTTTGTTTTTAGCTGTGATTTTGTCGGAATCAATGAGTCCTGACCCCTTTGATTGTCCTGACCCCTTTGATTTTGTCGGAATCAATGAGTCCTGACCCCTTTGATTTGGTCTGATCCGTGTTCCGACCGTGTTCGATCCGTGGCTCAAGAATCTGAACCTTCACCGCCCTCGCCCGCGTGCCCATCCTCCTGATCCCGATTCGATCCGTGGCTCTCAATCCCCGATCGGCGCCCGTGGCGTGGGCAAGAAAATCGGTGGCATCGTTCGAGCTCGGTTTTCGGCGTTATCCTGCTCTCAGTCGGCGAACCTGGAGCTCTCAGGCGCTCAAGACGCAGGCAGGTCTCGTGGCTCTCCCGGAGGCGTGAAGTTCATGCGAACCTTCTCCAACTGGTCATCGATCGGCCGAGCCGTGGCCGGGCCGCGCGGCGCGTTTTGGACGGCGAACGGAGTGACAGGAATCATCCCCAAAAAGCTGCCATGGACTGCCGCATTCCTTCACCCGCCGAGACCCCACGCGCCATCAAAACGATCAACCCGCCCTTGCAGTTGCGGCAAGGTGTCGACCGTGAACAAGACGCGCGCCCACGGTGGCACGAAACGTGCCGTCGCCGGGCGACCCGGGTCGAACCGCGGCTGGCTGGTCTTGGCCAGGTTCGTTGCGCGACGGGATCGGGTGAATAATCTCGCGTTTCCGGCGAAACCTTTGGTAAGCTGCCGAACTCGATTCGCCCCATGGTCGCGGAACGATCGGTCCGCGCTTTCCCAAACGCCGCGAGAGACGCCTGATGTCGATCGAACTCGAGAATCGCGGTCCAGAGACCGCGCCCGCTTCATTGGTCGATTCCGCCGAGCTTTCACCCGAGGCCCAAGCGAGGCCCGAGGCCGCGCCCGTCGCGGCCAGCGAGCGGCACTTCGCGGTCGACGTCTTGCGCGGCTGCGCCCTCCTGGGCATCCTGGCGATGAACATCGTCGACTTTGGCTGGCCGGGCGTCGCCTATGGCAACCCGATGGCGGGCGGCGGATTCCAGGGGACCGATCGCGTGGTCTGGTTCTTCAATCATCTGGTCTTCGAGGCCAAGATGATGACGCTCTTCTCGATGCTCTTTGGCGCAGGGCTGGTCTTGCTGGATGCTCGGGCGCAGGCCCGCGGGGCCTCGATCCGCGGCATCTATTACCGCCGCGTGCTCTGGCTGCTCGTGATCGGGCTCGTCCATTCTTACCTGATCTGGGCGGGCGACATCCTCGTGCTCTACGCCGAGACGGGGCTCATTCTGTACCTGTTCCACGCCAAGTCGCCGCGGACATTGATCATCCTGGGCCTGGTCGCGTCGCTCTTGATCGTGCCGATCGTGGTCGGATTCGCCTGGTCGCTCGATTACATGAAAGCCGCCTCCGCACGAGTCGAGGTCCAGACCAAGGCCGGCGAAAAGCCGAGCTGGCTCGATCGGAAGGCCAGCAACGCCTGGAAAAACATGCGCGACGAGTTCGACCCCACGCCCGCGAAAAAGGCCGAGGCCTGGGACAAGGAAATGGCGATTTATCGGGGCGGATACTGGGGCATCGTCAAAAACCGGGCCGGCCAGCTCATCTTCGTGCAGACCTTGGCCTTCATCTTCGGCCTGGGCTTCGTCGCCGCCTCGCGAATGCTCATCGGAATGGCACTCATGAAGCTCGGCGTCTTCTCGGCCGAGCGATCAAAACAGTTTTATCTGTGGATGGTCGCGCTCGGCTATGGAATCGGCATGCCGCTCATGGTGTTCGACGCCCTCGAATTGATCAAGCACGAGTTCTCATTCGTTTATGGTCTCCACGGCGGCTTTTTGTACAACCTCTTCGGCAGTCTGGTGGTGGCGATGGGGCACGTTGGGTTGGTGATGCTCATCGTGAAGGCGGGGCTCATTTCCTGGCTCACCCGGCGCCTGGCCGCGGTGGGGCGGATGGCGCTTACCAATTACCTGACACACTCGATCGTGTGCACGACGCTCTTCTATGGGTATGGCTTCGCACTTTTCGGCACGATGAACCGGACGGCGCTCTTCGGCGTCGTGGTCGTGATCTGGACCGTTCAGCTCATCGTGAGCCCCATCTGGCTCAAGTATTTCCGGTTCGGCCCGGCGGAGTGGGTCTGGCGCTCGCTGACTTACTGGCGGCCGCAGCCCATGCGGGTCGCCCCGGCCGGCGATCTTCCGGCGACCGCGGCCTGAACCCGGCGACGGCCACGCCGGCAATCATTGCCCTGTTCGCCCACCCCGGTCGCTCTCACGAGTGCCCGGAGGCTGGAAATTTGCTCAACATCGGTTTCCAAACCCTTGATGCGCTCGGTATAGTGGAAATGGCAGGCAGGCCGACCGGGGCGCAGTGGCGGCTCGATCGGCGTTTGTTCACACCCCCAGGACCACGGGCGCGAGCATGGTCCTCATGGATTTGTTTGACCCTCCGACATGATCAGGCGCTCCCGTCCGTGCGAGAGGCGGGGCCGCCGGGCGCACGCTCAGGGAAAACGTCCGCGAATCGGGCTGGAAACCGGATCCCCGGGGAATCCCGAGGGCTTCGGCTTTCACCCGTCTCTGATCGGTCGGGCGACCGACCGATTGCAAAACAAGCGGGGAGAGACATGACACACCCTCGGATCGTCGTTGTCTTGGCCTGGGCTCTGGGATTTGGGCTGGGCATGGGTTTGGCGCAGGCTCGGGGTGAATCGCCGGCGGGCGACGCACCCACGCGGCGGCCGGTCGACTTCGCGCGCGATGTGCGCCCGATCCTCTCCGAGAACTGCTTCGCATGCCATGGGCCCGACGACCGCGCTCGCAAGGGGTCTCTTCGGCTCGACGTCAAGGATGGGGCGTTTGGCAAGGGCAAGAGCGGTGACATTGCGATCGTCCCCGGCAAGCCCGACGAAAGCGAGCTGGTGTTTCGGATCGAGTCCGACGATCCCGACCTCAAGATGCCACCCAGGGCCAGTGGCAAGAAGCTCACGCCCGATCAACGCGAGGCTCTGAGTCGCTGGGTCGCGGACGGGGCCAAGTGGTCGTCGCACTGGGCGTTCGAGCCCCCCCGCAAGGTCGCCCCGCCCGCCGTCAAAAACACCGCATGGCCGCGGTCGGCGATCGACCGCTTCATCCTGGCCCGGGCCGAGGCCGAGGGCTTGTCACCCGCGGCCCAGGCGGATCGTGAGACGCTGATCCGCCGGGTGACGCTCGATCTCACCGGGCTCCCACCCACGATCGCCGAGGTCGACGCCTTCCTCGCCGACCGCAGGGCTGGAGCCTATGAACGAGTCGTCGACCGCCTGCTCGAGTCGCCGCGCTACGGCGAACACATGGCACGCTACTGGCTCGACGCCGCCCGCTACGGCGACACCCACGGGCTGCACCTCGACAACTATCGCGAAATGTGGCCGTATCGCGACTGGGTGATCCGCGCGTTCAACGACGACAAGCCGTTCGACCGCTTCCTGATCGAGCAGCTCGCCGGGGATCTCCTGCCCAACCCCACGCCCGACCAGATCATTGCGACCGGGTTCAATCGCTGCCATGTTTCGACCAGCGAAGGGGGCTCGATCGAGGAAGAAGTCTACGTCCGCAACATCGTCGATCAGGTCGACACCAATGGCACGGTGCTGCTCGGGCTCACGATGGGCTGCGCCCGCTGCCACGACCACAAGTACGATCCCGTGCGGATGAAGGATTACTATCAGCTTTTCGCCTTCTTCAACAACATCGACGGCCCCGCCCTGGATGGCAATTCCGCGCAGTGGGCGCCGATCGTGAAGGCGCCGACAACCGCGCAGAAAGACGCCCTGGCCGCGCTCGACGGCGAGATCGCGGCGCTCAAGAAAAACCTCGCCGCCGAGACCGACCGCTATGTGAAAGCCCATCCCCTGGCCCAGGAACCGGCCGAGAGCGAGGTCGTCGAGCGCGCGGATTATCTCTGGATCGACGACGCGCTCCCCGCGGGAGCGACCCCACAGGGCGACGGTGCGTGGGATTTCGTCGCCGGCCCCGAGTACCCGGTGCACTCGGGCCGGACGGCGCTCAAGCAGACGGCCGCGGGTCGCAAGCAGCGGTTTTTCGACAACGCCGCCGCCAAACTGACCATCGGCGAAGGGGATACATTATTCGCTTATGTGTACATTGATCCGTTGAACCCGCCGCGCGAGTTGATGTTGCAGTGGCACGCCAAGGACGGCTGGGCGCGGCGGGCGTACTGGGGTCAAAACGTGATCGACTGGGGCAAGGACAAGAGCCCCGAGCGGCTCGCGATGGGCGAATTGCCCGCGTCGGGCGAGTGGGCGCGGCTCGAGGTCAAGGCGGCCCAGCTCAATCTGTCGCCGGGCGCCGTGATTGACGGCTGGGCGTTCACCCAGTTTGACGGGACGGTTTACTGGGATTCGGCGGGGCTCAGAACCTGGACGCCCCAGGAGGGCCAGCGCTACCAGACCTTCGCCGCCTGGATTCGCGCCGGTCGCGCGGCCAAGGGAGCGGGCTTGCCCGCGACAGTGAAGTCCGCGATCGAGCTTGAAAAGGCCCGCCGGACCCCAGCTCAAACGGCGGAGCTTTATGCATACTATCTGGCCAATGGATCGGCGCGGACGGCGGCCGCGCTGGCGCCGCTGGCGGCGAAGCTGAGCGCGGCCGAGGGCCGGCGGAAGGCGCTCGAGGACCAGATCGCCACGACGCTGGTCTTTCGTGAAAAGCCAGGCGAGCCCAAGCCGGCCTTTGTCCTGAAGCGCGGCGAGTACGATCAACGGGGCGATAAGGTCGGCCGCGCGGTGCCGGCGTTCCTGCCGCCGTTGCCGGCGGGCGCGCCGGCCAATCGCATGGGGCTGGCGTTGTGGCTCACCGCCCCGAATCATCCGCTCACGGCGCGAGTGGCTGTCAATCGATTCTGGCAGCAACTGTTTGGCACGGGACTCGTCAAGTCGGCCGAGGATTTCGGGGCCCAGGGCGAGCCGCCGAGCCACCCCGAATTGCTCGATTGGCTGGCGGTCGAGTTTCGCGAGGACGGCTGGGACGTGAAGCGGTTCATGAAGCGGCTGGTGATGTCGGCGACCTACCGCCAGCAAACGCGGGCGACGCCGGAGGGGCTGGCCAAGGATCCCGCCAACCGGCTGCTTGCGCGGGGGCCGCGGTTTCGCCTGGACGCCGAGATGCTCCGCGACCAGGCCCTGTTCGCCGGCGGGCTCCTGGTCGACTCGATGGGCGGGCCCAGCGTGAAGCCGCCCCAGCCCGCCGGCTTGTGGGAGGCGGTCGGCTACAGCGACTCGAACACCGCCCACTTCACCGCCGACTCGGGGGCGCAAAAGGTCCACAGGCGCAGCGTCTACACCTTCTGGAAGCGAACCTCGCCGCCGCCGCAGATGACCACGTTCGACGCCCCCTCGCGCGAGTCGTGCCAGGTTCGCAGGGAGCGAACGAATACTCCCTTGCAGGCGCTTTTACTTTTGAATGAAGAGCAATACATCGAGGCCGCCCGCGGCCTGGCGCTGCGAACCCTGCGCGAAGGGGGCTCGAACGCCGAGGATCGGCTAATCTACATGTTTCGCCTGGTGGCCGCGCGGCGGCCCGACGCCCAGGAGCTCTCCGAGCTTACCGCGGCCTTGCACGACCTCGAGGCCCATTACAAGAACCGGCCGGACGACGCCAAGAAGTTGGTCGGCGCCGGCCCGACCGCGGGCGACCCCCGCGAGCAGGCGGCCTGGACCCTGATCGGAAACGCCGTCCTCAATCTCGATCTCGCGATCACCAAGGGGTGATCTCACCCGCCCAGGGAGCGACCCCAGATGGACCCGATTCAAGCAACGATTGAACAGATGACTCGACGGCATTTCTTCGGCCGCTCGGGCATGGGCCTGGGCGCGGCCGCCCTGGCCGGGCTCATGGGTTCAAGCGCCCGCGGCGACGCCTCGGCCGTGGGCGGGCTGCCCGGATTGCCCCATTTTCCCCCCAAGGCGAAACGAGCTATCTATCTGCATATGAATGGAGGTCCTTCGCAGATCGACCTCTTCGACTACAAGCCCAAGATGGCCGCGCTCTTCGACACCGATTTGCCCGATTCGATCCGCAAGGGGCAGCGGCTCACCACCATGACCAGCGGCCAGGCGCGGTTCCCGATCGCGCCGTCGAAATACAAATTCGACCGCCACGGACAGTCGGGGATGTGGGTCAGCGAGCTCCTGCCCTATACGGCCAAGGTCGTGGACCAGATCGCGCTCGTGAAAACGGTCTGGACCGAGGCCATCAATCACGACCCGGCGGTGACTTACATCTGCACCGGCAGCCAGATTCCCGGTCGGCCCAGCCTGGGCTCGTGGCTGTCGTATGGGCTGGGTTCGATGAATCAAAACCTCCCCGCGTTCGTGGTGATGACGGCTTCGTGGAGCAGCAAGGCGGCCGCGCAGGCGATTTACAATCGGCTCTGGAGCTCGGGGCCGCTCCCGACCAAGCATCAAGGCGTCGCGCTGCGGGCCAAGGGAGACCCCGTGCTCTTCTTGTCGAACCCCGACGGCGTCGACGCCGTCGCCCGCCGCCGCGTGCTCGACGCGGTCGATCGGCTCAACCATCACGAATACGACCAGCTCGCCGATCCCGAGACCCAGGCCCGGATCGCGCAGTACGAGATGGCGTTCCGGATGCAAACATCGGTTCCCGAGCTCACCGACATTTCTCACGAACCCAAGCACATTCTCGATCTCTACGGCCCCGACGTGCACCGGCCGGGCAGCTTCACGCGGTGCTGTCTGCTGGCGCGGCGGCTGGCCGAGCGCGACGTGCGGTTCGTGCAGATTTTCCACCGCGGCTGGGACCAGCATGGCAACATGGCGGGCGACTTGCCGCTCCAGTGCAAGGACGTCGATCAGGCGACCCACGCCCTTCTGGTCGACCTTCGCCAGCGCGGACTTCTGGACGACACCCTGGTGATCTGGGGGGGCGAGTTCGGCCGCACGATTTATTGCCAGGGCAAGCTCTCTCGCGACAATTACGGCCGCGACCATCACCCCAAATGCTTCCCGGTCTGGATGGCCGGCGGCGGCGTCAAGCCGGGCGTGGTCCACGGCGAGACCGACGATTTCAGCTATAACGTGGTCTCGAATCCCGTCCACATCCACGACATGAACGCCACGATCCTGCACTGCCTGGGCGTCGACCACCGCCGTCTGAGCGTCAAATTCCAGGGCCTTGACCTCCGCTTGACCGGCGTCGAGGAACACCATCCCGTCCAGGCGATCCTGGCCTGACGGACGTTTTCCTACTCGGGATTCTGCGAATCGATGAAGAATTACATCTCAACATTTGCGATTGTTGTCGTGACCGTCGGGTTCGGTGATCGCCCGGCGGCCGCCGGCGAAATCGATTTGACCCACGCCAGGGTGACCGCGCCCGAGGGTCTGGAGGAACCCGAGTCGCGGGCGGTCCGGCTGCTGGTGGACGAGGTCAAGCGGCGGTCACAGGCGACGTGGGAGACGTCGAGGCGCGCGGTCGAAGTCGGTCGGCCGGTGATTGTGGTCGCGCCCGCGCGGCTCATGGACAAGCTCGGCCTGCCCCCGGCGCTCGCCGCCGGACTGGGCAAGGAAGGCTATCGGATCGAGACCGTGGAGCAGGCGGGTCACAGGCGGATTGCCGTTGTCGGGGCCGATGCACGGGGGGTGCTCTATGGGGTCGGCCGGCTGCTCAGGTTGATCCACGTCGCCGACGGCCGCGTGACCCTGCCGGGCCCGGTCTCGACGGCGACCTCGCCCCGGTATCCGATCCGCGGGCAGCAGCTTGGCTATCGGCCCAAGACCAATTCCTACGACGCCTGGGATTTGCCCCAGTGGGAGCGCTATATCGGCGAGCTGGCGCAGTTCGGCGTGAACACGATCGAGCTTCTGCCGCCCCGCACCGATGACGCAGCCTTGAGCCCGCATTTCCCGCGCCCGCCCCTGGAGATGATGATCGGCATGTCGCGGATCTGCGCCGAGTTTGGCCTGGACGTGTCGATCTGGTATCCCGCCATGGAGGCCGATTACACGAACCCCGCGACCGTCGCGCGCGAGCTCGACAATTGGGAGCGCGTCTTCCAAGCCTTGCCGCGGATCGACGACGTCTTCGTACCCGGCGGCGACCCTGGCCACACCCGGCCCAAGACGCTGCTGGCCTTGCTGGAAAAACAGGCGGAAAACCTGAGGCGCTGCCATCCCCACGCGCGGATGTGGGTGAGCGCCCAGGGCTTTTCCCAAGAATGGCTCGAGGAGTTCCTGGCGATTCTCAAGGACCAGCCGGCCTGGCTGTCGGGCGTGGCCTACGGACCGCAGACCCGCGTTCCCCTGCCCGAGCTCCGCAGGCGCGTCCCCGCCCGCTATCCCATTCGCGACTATCCCGATATCACCCACAGCCTGCGATGTCAGTACCCCGTGCCGGACTGGGACGTGGCCTTCTCGGTGACCGCGGGGCGCGAGGCGATCAACCCCCGGCCGCGCGACGAAGCGGCGATCTTTCATGCGTTTGCCAATCAGACCGTCGGCTTCGTCACGTATTCCGAAGGCTGCAACGACGACGTCAACAAGATCGTCTGGAGCGCCCTGGGCTGGAACCCCGAGGCATCGCTCGTCGAGACCCTGCGGGAATACGCGCGAACCCTGGTCGGCCTCGAGCCCAATCAGGCCGACGGCTTCGCCCAGGGCTTGTTCGCGCTCGAGCAAAACTGGCGCGGGCCGCTGATTTCGAATGGCGCAGTCGAGACCACGCTCGCTCAGTTTCAGACGCTGGAGCGTCAGTCATCCCCCAAAACGCTGCACAACTGGCGATTTCAGCAGGCCCTGTTCCGGGCGTACTACGACGCCTACGTCCGGCGCCGGCTGATCTTCGAGACCGACCTCGAGGAGCAGGCGCTCGATCAACTGCGGCAGGCGCGGTTAATCGGCCCGGTGCTCGCGATGGATCGTGCCCAGGCAATCCTCCAGCACGCGGCGCACCGTCCTGGGGCCGACCTGCGCCAGCGTGCGTTTGAGCTGGCGGAGGCGCTTTTCCAGAGCATTGGCATGCAGCTCAGCGTGCCCAAGTACAAGGCGATCGCGATCGGGCGGGGGACGATGCTCGACACGATCGACGCCGAGCTCAACGACGCCGACTGGCTCATGAGCCGGTTCGCCGCGATCCGCGGCATGCCGTCGACCGTCGATCAGAATCGGGCACTTGATGCGATCGTGAACTGGACCAACCCCGGCCCCGGCGGTTTTTACGACGATCTGGGCGACCCGCGGCGGCGGCCGCACGTTGTTATGGGATCATCATATGAAGATGACCCAGCCGGGTTTGGCGCGGCCCGAACCGGCTTCGATCAAGACCCGCGCTGGCGGCGCTCGTGGTGCCGGCACGCGACGGGCTTTTACGACGGCCCGCTCAGGATGCATTACGAGGGGCTCGACCCGGAGGCGTCGTATCGCGTACGGGTGGTCTACACCGGCGATATGTGGCAGGTCAAGCTCCGACTGCTCGCCGACCAGGCGCTCGAGGTGCACCCATTCTTGCTCAAGCCGCGTGACATGAGCCCGCTGGAATTCGACGTCCCCCGCGCGGCCACCCGCACCGGCACGCTCGACCTGAGCTGGCACGTCGAGCTCGGTCGCGGCGGCAACGGTCGCGGCTGCCAGGTCTCGGAGGTCTGGCTGATGCGGAAGTCACCGTGATTCTTACCCCCGCGCCCGGTTTGCACTCGAAAGTACCAAAGGGATCAACCGCTTCGTTCCGCGAAATCGTCATAAACCGCCAAACTTGGAGGTTGAACAGTTGTCGTGCTGGAAATCAACCCGGATGTTCGATTAGAATTCAACAATCCGCCAGGTCGCGAGCATGGCTTCCCCGGCGCGCCTGCGCCCGGCCTGGGGCCGGGCGCTCGAGTCGTGCCGGGAACAGAGCCCGCCTTTGTGGTCGACCAGCCTGATTTTCGAGGGATGTCGCAAACGGCGGCGTCCCGCAAGCAGCCGCCTGACGAGGTTTCCTGGAATGCGCAAAGTCTCGGGCTCGTGAAGCCGAGCGGTCCTGAAACCCGCGCCCAGGACGCCAGCCCCGCCCCAAGAGAAACGAACAGGGAGCAAGCCAAGATGTCGACGATCATCACGAGCCGGACGGGCTGGTTGGGCGGCCTGGCGGCCGTTCTCCTGGGCACGATCGCGGTCGCGAGCGATGGCGCCAAGGACAAGGCGAAGCCCGGCGATCCGCCCAAGGCGGCCAAGAAGGTGAGCTTTGACAAGCAGATCCGGCCGATCCTGCAAGCGCGCTGTCTGGGCTGCCACCAGCCGGCCAAGGCCGGGGGCGCTTACGTGATGACGTCGTTCGCCGGCCTCCTCAAGGGGGGCGAAAGCAAGGACGCGGCGATCGTGCCCGGGCATGCCGACGAGAGCCACATGCTCGAGGTGGTCACCCCGGGGAAGGACGGCAAGGCCGAGATGCCACGCGACGCCGCTCCCTTGAGCGCGGGCGAGATCGCGCTCTTGAGCCAGTGGATCGCCCAGGGCGCTCCCGATGATTCGCCCAAATCGGCCGCCGCCCCCTATGACATGGACCACCCGCCCATTTATACGCGGCTGCCGGTCATCCCAGCCCTCGCGTATTCCCCCGACGGCGCGATCCTGGCGATCGCGGCGTTTCATGAGGTGCTGCTCTACAAGGCCGACGGCTCGGAGCTCCTGGCCCGGCTGGTGGGGGTCTCGGAACGCATCGAATCGCTCGCCTTTTCGCCCGACGGCAAACGGCTGGCGGTCACCGGCGGGCTGCCCGCGCGGATGGGCGAGATCCAGGTCTGGGACGTCGCCAAACGCAAGCTCGCCCTCTCAGTCCCGGTCACCTACGACACGGTTTATGGGGCGAGCTGGTCGCCCGATGGCGCAAAGCTCGCGTTCGGCTGCGGCGACAATACCCTGCGCGCGATCGACGTCAAGACTGGTAAGCAAGTTTTGTTCATGGGTTCACATAACGATTGGGTGCTCGATACCGTCTTTTCGGTCGACGGCAAGAACCTGGTCTCGGTCGGCCGCGACGGCGCTGCCAAGCTCACCGAGACGGCGACCGAGCGGTTCATCGACAACATCACGTCGATCACGCCCGGGGCGCTCAAGGGGGGGCTGGCGTCGGTCGCCCGCCATCCCAGCCGCGATGAAATCGTGATCGGCGGGGCGGACGGCGTTCCCAAGGTTTACCGGGTGTTTCGCCAGACCGTCCGGGTGATCGGCGACGATTCCAACCTGATTCGCGAGCTGCCGGGATTGCCCGGGCGAATCTACAGCGTGGCCGTCAGCCTCGACGGCAAGCGGATCGCCGCGGGGAGCAGTCTGGACGGCGCCGGCGAGATCGGCGTGTATGGATATGAGTTCGACACCAAGCTTCCGGACGACATCAAGGCGATCCAGGAGAAGGTCTCGTCCAGCCGGTCGGCCGCCGAAGCCAAGAAACTCGAGGAATACCACAAGACCGGCGTGAAGGAAATCAGCCGGATCAAGGTGGCGACCGCGGGCCTGTACGCAGTGGCGTTTTCGCCCGACGGCAAGCGGCTGGCGGCCGCGGGCGGCGACGGGCTGGCGCGGATCTACAATCCCGCGACGGGCGCACTTATCAAGGAATTCGCACCCGTCCCCGTGAAGACCGCCACGCCCGTTCGCGGCGAGGTCGTCGCGCTCGCGCCTCCCAAGCAAGAAGAGGCCTTCGAGACCGAGACGCTCCCCGCCGGAACGGGCCTCAAATCAATCGCGATCGAGCCCCAGGAGATCCGGCTGTCGGGTCGGTTTGCCTACGTTCAGATCCTGGCGACGGGCCGGACGGCCGCGGGCGAAGCGATCGACGTCACGCGGATGGCCGATTTTTCGCTCTCGGCGGCCGTGGCCGAGATCGGCCGGTCGGGGCTCATCCGCCCCCGAAGCGACGGCAAGGCCGTTTTGACGGTGGCGCTCGCCGGGGCGACGGCCAAGGTTCCAGTGACCGTGCTGGGCACGGCGACGGCGCCCCGGGTCGATTTCGTGCACGACGTGGCACCGGTGTTGTCGCGGGTCGGCTGCAACGCCGGTACCTGCCACGGATCGGCCCAGGGCAAGAACGGCTTCAAACTATCGCTCCGCGGCTACGACCCGATCTTTGACGAGCGGGCGCTGACCGACGACCACGCCGCCCGCCGCATCAACCCGGCCGCGCCCGAGCTGAGCCTCATGCTCCTGAAGACGACCGGCGTCGTCCCCCACGTCGGCGGGGCGCTCATGCAGCCGGGCGAGCCCTATCACGAGATCCTCCGCGCCTGGATCACCGATGGGGCGAAGCTCGACCTCACGACCCCGCGGGTGACCAAGATCGAGGTCTATCCCCGTGATCCGGTCGTCGAGCGGATTGGCTCGAAACAGCAACTTCGCGTGGTCGCGACCTATGCCAGCGGCGAGGTCCGCGACGTCACTCGCGAGGCGTTTCTCGAGAGCGCCAACGGTGAGGCGGCGACCGCCAATCGCTCGGGCGTGGTGACGGCCCTGCGCAGGGGCGAAGCGCCGATCCTGGCTCGATTCGAGGGTAATTATGCGTCGACGACTCTCACCATCATGGGCGATCGCGGGGGCTTCGTCTGGGCTCAACCCCCCACCTACGGCCCGATCGACGAACTGGTCGCGGCCAAGTGGAAGCGGCTCAAGATCCTTCCCTCGGGCCTGTGCACCGACGCCGAATTCGCGCGGCGCGTTTACCTCGACCTCACCGGGCTGCCGCCCACGTCCGAGCAAACCCGCGGCTTCCTGGCCGACACCCGAGAGTCGCGGGTCAAGCGCGACGCCCTGGTCGACTCATTGATCGGAGCGCCCGAATTCGTTGATTATTGGACCAACAAGTGGGCCGATATGTTGCAGGTGAACCGCAAGTTCCTGGGGGTCGAGGGCTCGGTCGCCCTGCGCAACTGGATCCGCGCCCAGGTCGCGGCCAACACCCCGTACGACGCCTTCGCGCGGTCGGTCGTCACCGCGACGGGCTCGAATCGCGAGAATCCCGCCGCGGCTTACTTCAAGATTCTGCGCGAGCCCGCGGCCGTGATGGAGAACACGACCCAGCTCTTTCTCGCGGTCCGGTTCAATTGCAACAAATGCCACGACCACCCCTTCGAGCGCTGGACCCAGGACCAGTACTACCAGACGGCCGCCTATTTCGCCCAGGTCGACCTCAAAGCCGACCCCGCGAGCGGCAATCGGACGATTGGCGGCACCGACGTCGAAGCGCCCAAGCCGCTCTTCGAGACGATCTCCGACAGCGGAAAAGGCGAGGTCGTGCACGACCGCACCAAGAAGGTGGCCGCCCCCAAGCTGCCATTCCAGTGCGCCTTCGGCAAGCCGGCCGCGGGCGCTCCCCGGCGGGTCGAGCTCTCGGCGTGGCTCACTTCCAAGGACAATCCCTATTTCGCCAAGAGCTACGTCAACCGCCTGTGGGGCTACCTGCTGGGGGTGGGAATCATCGAGCCGCTCGACGACATCCGGGCCGGAAACCCTCCCTCAAACCCAGCATTGCTTGATTATTTGACAAATGAATTCATCAAGGGAGGCTTTGACGTTCGGCGGATGATGCGGATGATTTGCAAGTCGCGGACCTATCAGCTTTCGGTTGAAAGCACCAAGTGGAACGCCGACGACAAGACCAACTATTCGCACGCGATGGCGCGGCGGCTGCCGGCCGAGGTGCTGCTTGACGCGGTCTACCGGGCCACGGGCTCGAGCGTCATCTTCCCCGGCGTCGCGGCGGGAACGCGCGCGGCCGCGTTGCCCGATTCGGGGGTGGATCTGCCCAGCGGATTTCTGGCGACCTTCGGCCGGCCCGCGCGGGAAAGCGCCTGCGAGTGCGAACGCACGAGCGGCCTTCAGCTCGGACCCGTGATGGCGCTTGTGAGCGGCCCGACCCTGGGCGACGCGATCGCCGACCCGGCGAACGCGATCGCCAAGCTGGTCGCCGTCCAGCCCGACGATTCCAAGCTGATCGACGAGCTGTTCGTGCGGATTCTCAATCGGCCGGCCGCCCCCAGCGAGATCGCGGCCTGCCGGGCCGAGATGGCCTCCGTCGACGCCGATCACCGCCGAATCGCCGAGGAGCTCGGCAAGCACGAGACCGAATACGCACTGAAGCGCCCCGTCCTCGAATCCCAGCGCAGGGCCGAGATCGCCGTCGCGGAAACGGCCCTGGCCGCCTATGAGAAAGAGCTCGCCCCCAAGCTCGCCGACCGCGAAAAGAAACGCGCCGCCGAGATCGCCAGGCTCGAGGCCGACCTCAAGGCCTACGATTCGGGCCCGTTCGCAAAGCGGCTCGCGGACTGGGAAAAGAGCCACTCCGCCACCGTTGTCAACCGCTGGGTCGTCGTCGATCCCAAGACCATGACGGCCACGAACGGTTCGGCCCTCCGTAAGGAGCCCGACGGCTCGATCCTTTTGGTGGGGCCGAACAAGAACGGGGTCGTGACGGTGACGGCCGAGACCGATCTCACCGACATCTCGGGCGTGCGGCTCGAGGCGCTCACCGACTCGCGGCTGCCCCAGAAGGGACCGGGCCGAGCCTCGGACGGCAACTTCGTGCTCAATGAACTGATCTTTCTGGTCGCGCCCAAGGCTGCCCCCAAGGAACTCAAGCCGGTCAAGCTCGAGAAGCCGCTCGCCGATTTCAGCCAGGCGAATTTCGAGGTCGCCAAGGCCGTCGACGGCGAAACCCGCGACCCCTCGAGCGGCTGGGCGGTCGCGCCCGCCACGGGCGTCGTGCACTGGGCGACCTTCGAGACGGCGACGCCGGTCGGCAAGCCTGGGGGTTCGCTGCTGTCATTCAGACTTCATCACCGCTACAACAATGAATGGACGCTGGGACGGTTCCGGCTCTCGATCACGCGCGGGCCGAAGCCGGTGGGTCTGTCGTTGCCCGAGGAATTCCGGGCGATCCTGGCGACCGCCCCCGAGGTCCGCGGCCAGGCCCAGCGCGACCTTTTGAGCGACTACTTCCGCAAGATCGACGCCGAGCGCGGGCAAAAGATCAGCGCCCTGGCCGCGGCCCAGGCGCCATTGCCCGCCGACGCGCGGCGGCTCGAGCTCCGCACGGCCCTGGAACAGGCCAAGAGGCCGATCGCACAGGATCCGGTCCTCATGAGCCTGCGCCGAGACCTCGAGATGAGCGTTCAGCAGATCGTCGCCAAGCGGCTCACGGCCGCCCAGGACATCGCCTGGGCGCTCATCAACAGCCCGGCGTTTCTCTTCAACCACTAAAAGCCGAGCGGCGCTTGTAAAAGCCGAGCGGCGCTTCGACTACAGAGCGACCGCGAGTCGGTTCCAGGCCTGGGCCGCGCGCGCCCAGCCCAGGATTTCGCAGATCGAGCCCAGCCGCCGCGCCGCCGCCGCTCGGTCCGCGGATTTGGCGGTCGCGGATTCCTGGGCGCTCAGGAAGCCGTTGTACGCCCCAGGAAGCTGTGATCGAGCATCGTTCATTTGTTGAGTTCGCCTGCGATGGGCGGCCGCCCGAGTCCGGTCTCCCAGCCGATCAAGGACGGCGGCCAGCCGATAGTAATACTTGGGTGTGAATGGGTGGAGCTCGACCGCCTTCTGAAAGTGGGCCTGGGCCTGGGCCCAGTCGCCTTTCTTTTCCGCGGCCGTCCCTCGGAAAAACCAGGTTTCTGGCTCGAGGTCGGCGGCCCGGGGCGGATGATTCAGGAGCTCGAGGAACCGCTCGAGCTCGCCCTGTTCGAGCAGCATGCTCAGGAAGTCGCGCCAGGCGCGGACGTCGTCTGGATCGCGTGTGCAACATTCCAGGAACTGGGCCTCGGCTTCGGGCCGACGGCCCATCGCGAGATCGGCCTTCGCAAGCGCCCGCCGCGCCTCCTGGTCGCCCGGATCGGCGGCGACATAGCGCTCAATGTGCAAGATCGCCTCGCTGTGGGCGATGCGTTCGAGCTCGGGGCGCATCCGGGAGAGCAGCCAACCGGCCTGCTCGGTCCCACTCGTCCGGTCGTAAGCCGCCCAGATCACGGGATAAGCATCTTGCCAGCGATCCTCGATGGCATAGAGTTTGAGGAGCTCCATGCAAGCGTCGGTGAACAGCGCGGTTGGAACGGGGTGGAGCGGGTCTTCGTGGATGAGGTCGAGCCAGGCGACCTCGGCGTCGTGCGCGCGATTGACCTTGTAGAACGATTGGCCTGCTCGATAGAGGGCCTCGGGTCGCTGGCTGGACCATTCGGGGACGCGTAAGAGGATTCTTGCGCAGCCTGACAGGTCACTTTGTCCAGCGCGGGCGCGGGCCAGGGCTACGATGGCCGTTGCGTCTCGTGGCCGGGTCCGCAGGCGCTCGCGGAGCAGGGTTTCGGCCGTGCGATAATCGCCCCGGTTCAAGGCCCGCTGCGCGGACTCCAACCCCGGAACGGGGCGCTGTTGACGCACGAACCACCAGACATTGAACGCGACCAAACCGACCAGGATGAGCATGGCGACCGATCGGACGACGAATCGCCCGAAGGGTCGGCTCGGCCGGGGCGCGCCGGACCCGGTGGATTGCGATTGGGTCAGGGGGACACCGGAGGCTGTGGTCATGGCGCGCGGATCACGAGGACGACGGGGCGTGGGATGGCCGCCCCTGGGACAGGGTCTATCTTACTTGAGTCGCTCGAGGGCGGCCATGCTGACGGGGTCGTCGGGGGAATCGCGAAGCACCTGGCGATGCCAGGCTCGGGCCTCGTCGCGCCGCCCCATCTTCTCACGCAGGTCAGCGAGCCTTTGATAGAGCTCGGCGTGGTCGGCCACGCCCAAGGTTGGGATCTTGAACGCCTCGTCATAAACCGGGCGCAGCTTCTTGAACGCGTCCTGGAATTCGGCGTATTCGCGGGTCGCCCGCTCGGCCTCACGCCTGTCGCCGCCGATCCAGAGGGCCTGACGGAGCCGATAGCCGATCACGCCGTCGTAGGGCTCGATTTCATGGGCGCGGCGATAAGCGGCGATCGCGCGCGGCCAATCTTTTTCGTTCTGAGCCGCCAGCCCCTCGATCTTGACGAACCGGGGGTCGGCGCTGATCGCTTTTGGCAAGCGACGAAACTCGGCCGCGAACTGGGCAAAGTCGTTCCCGTCGTATAAACCCGTCAGCCAGGCATCCCAGGCGAGCGGCGAATCGGGATGGCGCTCGAGTGCGTCCTTGAGCACGGCGAGCCCCTCTTCGGGCCGGCTGTCGTGAACGAGTGCGAGGCCCAGGATCACCGCCGGTCGCAGCGCCGACGGCACGATTTTATGCAGCGGCTCGAAGAGCTGAACCAGCGACCCAGGCGCGACCTTGTCGACGTCGAGCCGCGACATCTCGAGCAAGAGCCGCGCCTGATCGCGGGGCTCGGGCTCGATCTCGTGTAAACGCATGCCGAGGCGATGCGCGTCCTCGACGCGGCCTTCGAGGTCGAGCAGATCCAGAAGCGCCCAGCCGGCCTCGGGAACCAAGGGGTCGATGCGCAGGGCCTCGTCCCAGCATGCTTCGGCCAGATCGTAACGCTTCTCTTGATAGTGGGCTTTTCCCTTGAGGAACTGCACGAGGGCGGCTTGCTGCTGGCTGGCGGGATGGACCAAGGCCAGATGGGCGAGTGCAATGTCGGGCCGGGCGTCGGTCGGTTCGGTGGCGATCTGGGCCATGAGTAAATGACCGGCGTCACTGCGGGGCTTGCGCTCCAGGTATCGAGCAAGAACCGCCCGCGCGGGCTCGAATTGCTTGGCCCGCGCGAGCGCCCGCGCCTGTTCCAGAGTGGGCGCGGGTCCGCGCAGCCACTGGGCCACGAGAGCGCCGAGGCCCGTGGTGAAGATCAGGGCGACGACGACCGCGAGAATGCCATCGCGTATTTGGTTTGATCTCGGTGTCACATCCTCGATTCTGGGCATCCGCGATTGGTTTGCCAAGAGGCGTGGTCCTGCCGCTCAGTGCCGCTCAAGTCGAGTGCTCGCTCGGCCGACCCCCGATTTCGCCCTTGTTTCTCGCGGGGAAAGTCGCCATGTTCGACATTGGGGCTCATGTCGGTCAAGTCGGCGTGGAAACGGGTCGTGGGAAAGCTTTCATCGAGTGCGACCTGGGCGCGATCGAGCGTGCGTGGACGAAGAGTCGTCGCGGGCGTGGTCGTCGTCGCCGTCTGCGCACTCGGCTACTGGTTGCTATTGAACCGGAATCGCGACTCAGCCCGCCGCGCCTTGAGGGTGCGCCGCGCGATCGAGGAGAAACGCCTGGAGACCGCCCAGTCCGAGCTCGCGCATTGGCTCCAGACCGAGCCTCGATCGGCCCAGGCGCACTTCTTGAAGGCCCGGTTGGCCTGGTCGATGGACGACCTCGCAACCGTTGATCGGGAGCTCGGCTCGGCGCGCTCGCTGGGCTACTCCGGGCGCGACCTCGATCGCGCGCGGGGCCTGTTGCTGGCGCGCGGCGATCGGAAGCGCGAGGCCGAGGCGTTGCTCAAGCGGGCGATCGCGGACGGCCAGGAAGCGGACCCCGAGGCTTCGCTTGCGCTGGCTACTCTTTATATGAGCGCGTTTCGCCTGGAAGAGGCCGGCTGGATTCTGGACGACTGGGCGCGTAAGGCCCCCGCCGACGTTCGGCCGCTGCTCTTGAGAGCGGAAGTCGACATTCGCCTGAGTGCGGCCCCCGAGATCATCCTGGGGCGCTATCAAAGAGCGCTCGAGCGTGATTCGAAATCGGCCCCGGCGCGGCTGGGCCTGGCGGAGCAACTGCGGGTCCATCAGCGATTCGAGGAAGCCGCGGCCCACTACCGCGAATATCTGGAGAGCCGCCCTGACGACCTGGCCGGCTTGCTCGGCGCCGGGCAGGACGCGCTCGAGCTGGGCCGGCTTGACGAGGCGACTCGACTGCTGGACCGGGCGCTTGCGCGTGCGCCGCGCGATCCGGTGGCCTTGGGCGCGCGGGCGACCGTCGAGGAGCGGCTGGGCCGGTTCGAATCCGCGCTTGCGTATCTTGATCGCGCGCTCGCCGCCGACCCATTTGACGTGGCAAATCATTATCATATGATGGTTATTTTAACGCGTCTAGGGCGACGGGGTTTGGCCGAGAAGGAACGGCGGGCGGTCGAGCGGCTCAAGGACGAACAAGCCTGGTTCGCGCGGGTCTCGCGCGACTTGCGCTACAATCCCACCGACGTCGAGCTCCGCGCCCAGGCGGCCCAGTGGCTGCTGACCCACGGCCATGAACAGGAGGGCGTCGAGTGGGCGAACATGGTGCTTCGCGAGCGGCCCTCGCACCCTCTTCTGAACCGGCTTCTGGCGGATTATTACCGGCGGACGGGCCAGCTCGGGCTGGCCAATCTGCATGAGACGCACGCCGCGCCCGCGGCCGAGAAGCCTGGTGAATCGCGCTAGCCGCCGCGCTCGCGGTTACAGCGCGTAGTTCGGCCAGGGCTTTTTTTGATCGTGGGCGGCGGCGTCTTCGCGGAGGTCGCGGATCGATTCCTGGATTTGATCGGCCTCGGCCGGACGACCGAGCTGGCGGTAGACGGTCGCCAGGTTGTAGAGCACGCCATAGGATCTGGGGGCGACGGCCCGCGCCTGGTCCAGGTGCTCGAGGGCCGCTTGAGCCTGCTTGCGCTGGAGCTCGACCTTGGCGAGGTTGATGAGCGATGATACGTGGAACGGGTCGAGGACGAGCGCCCGGCGAAAATCGCGATCGGCCTGGTCGAGCTCCCCCTTCAGAAATGCGATGTGGCCCAGCCAATTCCAGAGCGGGGCGTTGGGAGACGACTCGACCGCTCGCTCGAGATACTTGCGAGCGTCGTCGATCCGCCCGGTCGAGACGAGATCCTCGGCCAGATGATCGAAGAAGAGACCGCGGGCGAGGGGGGTTTCCTTGAGCTGGGGGTCGAGCTCGAGCACTTTCTCGAAATCCGCGCAGGCCGCTTCGCGGTTCTTATCGTTGTGATGGACGACGGCGCGGACCGTCGCGGCCAGCACGGCCCCGCGCGGGATGCGGTCCAGGCGATCGGCGAGATCGAGGAGGGCCTGGGTCTCGTTGCGGGCGAGCAAGACCGCGGCCAGGCGTCTGAGCGCTGTCAGGTTATCAGGATCTTGTGTGAGAATTTTATCATATGCAATAATGGCTTGCTCGGGATGGGGTCCGCGGACGATGGCGTAGGCGCGGAGTTGCTGGTCGGCGAGGGAGAGCCGCCCGGCGCGCTTGTAGTAAGGCTCGGCCGTTTCCGAGCGATCGAGCCGGCTCAGGTTTCGGGCCGCGAGCAGGGCGGCGGGTTTGCTCCAGGGCTGGCGGTCGAGGTGATCGAGGGCCCGCGCGAGCGCTGTTTCCGTGTCGCCGATGGTGGCGGCGCGCTCGGCCTCGGCGAGGGCGCTCGAACGGGTGACGTTCCATGCGGTCCCGGCAAGAAGCAAGGGGAGAATCGCGAGATAGGAGATCCAGAACCGCGGGGGTCGATTGGCGTTTCGGCTCAAGGTGTAGGCTCGTGAAAATGAAAAAGAGCGCGGCCCGGCCAACCCGCGAGGGATCGGCAGGACCGCGCTGTTGAGGGAAGGGCGTCGAGCGCCGTTGGGGTTTTAATACTGGTCGGCGCTCAGGGTTTCGCCGTTGTCGGGCGTTGCGAGGGCGTACCAGGCGATGTAGTTCACGCTGCTTTTGATGAAGTGGACCGAACCGTCCATGAACAGCACATTGACGCCGCCGGGGTGGTTCGAGGTGGCGTTGACGAGCGTGATGGTGGCGCGGCCGTCTTCACGCTGATCCTGGTAGTCGACTGAATAGCGGTTAGGCATATTCGTGTGCGAATAGATCATGGTACCGCCAAAGGCCCACCATTCGCCCTTCCAGCCCCAGCTCTGGTTGCCGGTGGTGATCTGGGCCGACTGGGCCGCCTGGGCGAGCTGATAATCCGTGGGGAAGGAATTGGAGCTAACCCCGGAAAAATAAACCATGCCCAGTCCATTTTTCCCGGGAAGCGCTGCCGGCCCGCGAACCCACTCGCTGAAAATGGCGGTGTTGCTGGTGCCGTCGGTGAAGGTGCTGATGCTGACCTGGCGCGAGCCGATGGCGCCGTCCCAGCTTGTGAGGACGTAGCCTGGACCGTTCATGACCCAGTTGCCAGTGGTGTTCGGAGGGCTGGCGGCCGAGAGGCCGTTGATCCGCCGGTTGAGGCCGACATTGGAAGCGTAGCTGCTGGACCCTACCGTCGCGGCGCCGGTCAGCATCTGAAACTGGCCTGACGAGCCCTTGCCGTTGTCGGACGGGCAGAGGAACGACGCGACTTGCATGACGAGGACGGTGTACTGGACCATGCTGTAGGATCCGCCACCCGCGTTGAGATCGGGGGGATTGGAATCGGCCCCACCGATCCCGTCGCTCCAGCGCGCGCCAAACAACATGTTGATTGCGTTGTAAGCGGGCTGTTGCTCCATATAGGGCAACAACCGGGTGTGCTGCGAAAAATTCTGGTGCGGTTGCACCATGGGTTGATTCTGGTTGGCCGGATACCACGATTCGTCCACCGACAACGGTGGGACCGAGACGTAGGTGCTGACGTAGTTGGACATCGCCAGCCCGATTTGCTTGAGATTGTTGGTGCACTGGGCGCGGCGAGCGGCCTCGCGCGCCGCCTGCACGGCAGGCAGTAAGAGGGCGATGAGCACGGCGATGATCGCAATCACCACCAAGAGCTCGATGAGAGTAAAACCCCGACGGATCTTGATCATTTTATTGCTTCCTGAAGGCTCTCGGGAAAACGGACGGTATGAATGGGCCACGAACCTGGCGGGCACGACGGCGACCTCGCGAGCGTGACCAGGGTGTTGCGACGTCGAACGACGACTCACTTCTTCGCGGGTTTGGCACCCGGATATCCCGTTCCCTGGTAAGAATCCCCCTTGTTTTTCATCCATTCTTCCTGGGTTTTGGGAACTGGCGGAGGAGTGAACTTGCCATCGGGGCTGGCGGAGCCTGGATTTCCGGCCGACTTCCGCGCCGCCTCGGCGTCGGATTCGTTGTCGGGCCCGCAACCCAAGGTCGCGAGCACGCCCAGCCCCAGCACGCCCACCAGATCCCTTCGACTGAACGACTTCACGTGTCTCTCTCCCGTTTGTGTCTCAAGGAACAACCCAATCCTCGGATGCCGCGACGGAATCTCATCCCGGACCAACGGACCGACAGGGATCGAAATCCGCAACCAGACGTGGTCGTGGCCTCGCCGTGACTCGAGTCGTCTCGCTCGCTTCATCGCAAACGCTCAAACGAGAGTTCGCGCGAGGCGCAGTCAGAGAAAAACCGATCTCGCAACCGGTTTGACCCAGAGAGACTCTGCACGCCAACGGTCCAACGACCCGTTTCTCGCTTCGTGACCCAACGGACTGATTCATGGAAAAATGAAAAGCCAGTGTAGGTTATTCATCATCGCGGGCGCGTGTCAACACTTTTTTCCTCCCGGCGTCAAGTCCTAAGTGATTCGGTGGTGAGGATTTGAAACACACCGTGGAATCGGGTTTGCGACGGCGCGTGGATGGCGCGGCGCCGGTGAATGGGCGGATGGAATCGGTCTCTTTAAGACATAAGCGATCAAGGCACACATGAAGATGATGCTCGCGATGGACCCGGACGGCGACAAGGGGCGGCCGACGCTGTTATTGTGAAAGGTTCGTGGGGCTGGTGGTTCCGACGATCCGCCCAAACGAAGGAATTCGTGACATTGGAGATGAATGTGAGGTCTGGGCGAGGGAACGTCGTGCGGGAAGTGATGGCGAATAAGGTTGTGTGTGGCGTGGGGGTTTTGGGTGCGGTGGGGCTCGTGTTGCTCGTGTCGGCCTGGAAGGGGCGACCGCGCGGCATCCCAGCAAAACCAACGACTTCGGCGGAAGCTGGGCCGTCGATCGTGTTTCGGGCGGAGGAGCTTGCTTTCGAATACGACCGGGGCGCGACGGGGTCGGCCTGGCCCGTGGAGGTCACGGGCGGGGGCGTCGGCTTGCTCGATTTTGACGGCGACGGCCGGCTCGACATCTTTTTGGCCCAGGGAGGGGCCTTGCGGCCGGGTGCGAAGGAACGATCCGACGTCTTGTTGCGGAACCTGGGCGGGGGGCGGTTCGAGGATGTTTCGCCGCGAGTCGGGCTTTTGCCCAGGGGCTATGGCCAGGGTGTGTGCGTCGCCGATTACGACGGCGATGGCGACCCCGATGTCTACGTCACGCGGTACGGGCGGAACACGCTCTGGCGAAACGACCGCGAGAACGGGCGGTTCGTGGACGCGACCGATCAGGCGGGCGTCGCGGTGGGGAGCTGGAGCCTGGGCGCCGCGTTCGCCGATTTTGACGGGGATGGCGACCTCGATTTGTACGTGGCGAATTACCTCCAGTTTGACCCGGCCCAGACGCCGTTTCGCCGCGATCCCGCCACGGGTGCGGCCGATTATGGGCTGCCGCAGGATTTTCCGGGTTTGCCCGACGTCCTGTTTCGCAACGAGGGAAACGGCCGGTTCACCGATGTGACCAATGCGGCGGGGGTCGCCGGGTCGGGACGGGGGATGGGCGTCCTGGCGCGCGATTTCGACGGCGATGGCCGCGTCGATTGGTTCGTCGCCAACGACGCCCAGAGCAACGCGCTTTGGCGCAACCGGGGCGATGGAACTTTCGAGGACGTCGCCGACCGCCTGGGGCTGGCCGTCAATGGCCAGGGGCTGGCCGAGGCCAACATGGGGATCGCGCACGGCGACACCGACGGCGACGGGCTCGAGGATGTCGCGATCAGCCATTACTTCGCCGAGCACACGACCCTCTGGCGCGCGTTTCGCGACCCCCAGGGGGTGCTTTTCTATCAAGACCAGACCAGCGAGGCCGGGCTCGTCATCGACAGCCGGCCGCTCACGGGCTGGGGGATCGTGCTGGCCGATTTCGACCAGGATGGGCGTCTGGATCTCGTCCAGACCAACGGGCACATCCGCCGCGAGCCCACGCAGCGCTACGCCTATGAAAACCCGCCCATCCTCTGGAAGGGGGGGGAACAGGGCCGCTTTGTGAACGCGACCTCGGGCGCGGGGCCGTATTTCCAGGCCCTGCACATGGGCCGGGGGCTGGCCGCCGGGGATCTGGACGGTGATGGCGACCTGGACCTGGTCGTAACCCACCAGCATGCGCCCAGCGTCGTGCTCTGGAACGAATCGCCGCGGCAGGGGGGATTCTTGATCGTGGATCTGGAGGGTTTGGCACCCAATCGCGACGCTGTCGGGGCGCGTGCGACGGTTCATCTCGGGTCGCGGGTTCTGGTGCGATCCGTGGCAGGGGGTGGAAGTTACCTTTCGGCCAGCGATCGCCGGCTCCATTTCGGGCTTGGCGACGCGGCCAAGATCGATCAAATCGAGGTGCGCTGGCCCTCGGGGCGAGTCGAGACCCGAACCGACATTGAGCCAAATTCGACGATCCCGTGGAAAGAGGGTCGTTTGGTCGATTGATGGCAACGGCCGGGATGCACGCGCAGGGGCGGCGTGCGCGCTGCGCGGTTGGCTGGAGACGAGCCCGCCGGGCGAGCGAGTGTTGGCGCCAGCCTCGCTGGCGTTTCGGGCTTGTATTCTGACGACCGCGACGGGTCGGAGTACGAGCGCGAAGCGCGAGCGAGGGTGGTGCCAACCCTCGCTTGCGCGTCGGCCTCCTCTCGCGTGCCAGGCGGTCCGGCGAATGACAAGCCCGAAGCGCCAGCGAGGGTCTTGCCTGTACAGAGGCGTGCGAATCCTTCCCTCAGAGTGATTCGCGATGGCGGCCCAACCCTGACTATCAGGGCCCGCGCCTGAATAACTTTGCCAATTGGAAGGTTTGTGGAGCAGGCTGGAAGCCTGCACCACAAGGATTTGTAAAGGTTCTTTCCGCGCGAGTCCTGAGCCCTGACAAGGTGCCGGCCCGAAGGGTTCCTCATGCGCTGGATCATCGCGCCGAGGCTCGTCAATTCGCGGCGACGGTCTTGGCCTTCGGGGTGAGCGCCCGGGTCTTGTAGGCGGGGTCGCCCTCGGTGATCACGATCGAGCGGTCGGCGGGGACGTTGGCGAAGGTCTGGGTCTGCCGGCTCGTGGGCCAGACGACCGAGAGCAGGGCGACCTTGTCGGAATCGAGCAGGCCCAGATGCTCGACCAGCGCATTGCCGCCGAAGCTGCCGTTGTTGCCGATGGTGCGAAAGATCGAGCGTTTTTTTCCGTCGGGCGCGACCAGGTCGGCGCGGATCCGGGCGCCGATGGCCGATTTGTTGGACTTGGTTCCGACGAGCTTGACGTTGAGCCAGTGCCGTGGGTTTCCAGGGTTCTGGAAGAGCGCGTTATAGGATTGGTCGCCCGGGGTCGCGCCGCCGAGCTCGACGAAGAGGTCGAGGTCGCCGTCCTGGTCGAAGTCGGCGAACGAGACGCCGTGGCCCTTTTGCAGGTGGCCGACGCCGGCCGAGGTGGTCGCGTCGGCGAAGCTCAGGCCTTCAAGGTTGCGGAAGAGCAGGTTGACGTCGAGCCCTTCGTAGGACATGTCGCCGGTGCCCAGGTAGATGTCGAGGAATCCGTCGTTGTCGAGGTCGGCGAAATTCGCCCCCATCGGGGCCATCGGGCGGTCGAGGCCGCCCTCGATCGCGACGTCGCGGAACTGGCCCGAGCCCAGGTTTTTATAGAGCCGGGGCCGGCTGGCGCCTTCCACTTTGATCTTGAGCGCGCCCAGGAGCACCTCGGCGACGCGGGCGCGGTAATCGTTGACGTAAAGGTCGAGCAGGCCGTCGTTGTCGTAGTCCCAGAACCAGCAAGAGAAGCTCATCTCCGCGCCCGTGGTTCCGAGCTCGGCGGCGACGTCCTTGAAGGTTCCGTCGCCCTGGTTGTGATACATGCGGCAGGGCTGGCCCATGTTCGAGACGAAGAGGTCGAGGCGGCCGTCGTCGTCGTAGTCGCCCCAGGCCGATCCCTTGCCGCAGCGCAGGTTTTCGACGCCGGCCGGAGCGGCTCGATTCTGGAATGTGCCGTCGCCCTGGTTGTGGTAAAGCCGCGAACGGTTGCGGGGGTCGCCTGGAACGGACGAGGGTTTGCCGCCGGGCGGGAGGTATTCGCCGCAGACATAGAGGTCGAGGCGGCCGTCGTTATCGTAATCGCCCCAGGCGGCCGATTCGGACGCGATCGGTTCGATCAGGCCAGCGGCCGCCGTGACGTCGTCGAACGAGCCGTCGCCGCGGTTGCGCAAGAGCGACATCCGCAGCGGCTTTTCCCAGCCGCCGCGGAGCAACAGCAGGTCCAGATCGCCGTCGTTGTCGTAATCGGCCCGGGCGACGTTGAGCGCGTAGACCTGGTCGCCGAGCCCGGCCGATGCCGAGTGGTCCTCGAATCGTCCATCGCCCTGGTTGAGATAGAGCGACGCCCCGAGGTCGGCGTCGAGCGAGGTGGTGAAGAGGTCGGGGAGGCCGTCGCCGTTGAAGTCGTCAAAGATGCTGCCGCCGGCCAGGTTGGGGCCGCGGCTGGTGAGCCCGGCCGGGCCGGCGACGTTGACGAATCGGCCCATATCGTCCTCGGGTCGGAACACCGAGCCGGCGATCCGGTATTCGGCGGGAACCTTGTCGGGGTATTCACCCAGGGTCATGGCGGCGAGATTGAGCAACCACACGACCCGCAGGTCGCGCGGCCATTTCTTGAGGTATTCGCCAAACCAGCGCATTGCCTCGCGCGAGCCTTCCGGGTTGCGATGGACGGCCTCGGGGGCGATGGGAAAAATGCAGGTTGAGGCGCCGGTGCATTCCAGGCAGTTTTCGATTTCGCCCCTGCGCATCGCGATGATGCCCAGGACGGCCGTCAACCGTCGGCGCAATCCGTCGAGATCGGGATTCTCGCCACTGGCCTCGAGCGCCTGCTCGAGCCACGCGCCGGCCTCGCGAAAGCGGCCTTCGTACATATGAAGAAATCCGATCGATTGCTCGAGCCCGATCTGCTCGCGCGCTTGTTCGGGGGTGAGCTCGGCCTTGGCGGCGAGGGCGTCGTGACGGGCGCGAAGATCGGCCAGCCCCCGCCGGGCGCGGCCGCGCACCGCCTCGCGCAATTCCTGGAGCGAGGCTGGGTCGCGCAGGGCGGCCATGTAGCGAATGGCCGTCTCGTAGCCGCCGTCCTCGAACTTGTCGAGGATCACGTCAAAAGTCACGGCGGAAGGCTCTTTTTTCGAAATCGGCCGCGCATCGCCCGCCGCCGAGCGCCGCGCTGAATGCGGAGCGAAGCGGGCTGGGCCAGTCTCGCGACTCATGAAATACGCCGCCGCGCCCGCCGCCCCCACGCAAAAAAGGGCGATGAGCCCCACGCGGATCACGATTCGCATCGGACGCGATTCTCCTCGAGCTGAAAGTGGATCATTCCGATGCGCGCACCCCGAACGCCAAGGGCTGACCACGTTTCGCCCTCTCGCGAATCCCGAATCGTGTGGACAGTCGACGGACGGCGAGCGCGACCGCGCGCAAAAGCCATGCGCGGCCCCGCTCTTGAGGTCCAAAGACTCAAGACAGAGAACTCTTTAAGGGTTAAGCGATTCCGGCCCGGCCCTGGGCCCGGGATTTCGCGTCTTTTTCCCAAAAACGATCGTGGCCAGCCGTTGGCGTGGGGCGATCACCGTTTCGTAGGGAGCAAGCTCATGAGGACGGCCAGGTTGTCCTCGAGCGTCCGCGTCCAGTCGCGGTCGTGGAGGTTGGCGTTCTGGCCGTGGACGGGGGTGGCGGGGAGCCAGAGGTCGGGGGGGTGGTCGTTCAGTAGACGAATCGAGGTGAAATAATCGCGGAGATTGGCGGGCGACGCCGCCAGGTCGCGGGCCAGGTCCGCGGTGGACTCGGGGCTCACCTTGATGGGGATCCGCCCGGAACAAAGCACGGTCTTGCCCGCCCAGGAGATGGAATAGGCCAGCGCGGGCGCTCCTCGGCCTTTGAGAGAGACGGCCTTCAGGGGAAAGAACCCCTTGGCCGGGAATGCCTCGGGCGCGAGGAAGGTGGTTCCCGGAGGGCAGGATTGCCGGAGCGCCTCGATCGCGTCGGGGGGTGCGACGACCGCGACGTGGTGCGTCTTGACGAGGTCTTCCAGCCCCGCGGTCTCGGCGGGCCCGGGCGCGGTCAAGAGCACGGCGGCGGGCGTGGTCGGGGATTGGCCGATCGCGGAGAGCCCTCGAGCCACGAACCCCGCCAGTTCGGGTCCCCCGGGCGCGTCGATGAGCACCAGCCGGTTCTGGACGCGAAACGCATACACGGCCCGTTTGTGAAGGTCGCCCAGGTAGACGAGGCCGGGGAGCAGTTCCTTGGGGACGCCGTCCAGGAAATCAGCGCCTTCTTCCGCGAAGCGCGCGACCAGCGTTTCCATGTCGTGGATGCCCGCGCCCAGCAGTTCGTGCCATTGCTCCGGGCTGAGCCGGGGGCTCTGGGGCTGGTTGTCGGCGCGGGGGTGGCCGGGAAGGACAAGGTCGGGGACGGGGAGGGCGCTCAGGGTGCGCAAGGTTGCGAGGGCGGCCTTCGCGTCGCCGCGATAGCGGGGCGCGAGATAGGCAGAGTAGGTTCCCAGCGGCTTGCCCAGTTCGTCGCGGGGGTGGTCGTCGCCCCTGAGCATCATGATCACGTCGCCGGCGAAGAGGATCCGTTCGCCGTCGCGCTCGAGCAGGTAACACATGCTGCCCGGCGTATGCCCGGGCGCGGCGATGGCGGTCATGCGGGCGTCGCCCAGGTCGATCGTTTCGCCGCCGTTGAGCGCGACGTCGACGGGCGTGGGATGGGGCGACTCGCCGGGCATGTGATAGATGCTGAAAAAGGCCTCGCGCGGGCCGCCGGCCTTGATCACGCCCGCGTCGCCCGCTCCGGCGTGGATCGTGGCCCCGGTCTTCCTGGCAAGCCAGGCCGCGCCGCCGACGTGGTCGCCGTGGGCGTGGGTGAGAAAAATCATATGCACACTCTTCCAGTCGAGCCCGAGCCCGGTCATCGCTTTCCGGAGTGGACCCGCGTCGGCCGCCAGGCCGGCGTCGATCAGCACCAGCCCCGTCTTGGTCGCGACCACGTAGACCGCCGATGGCGCGAGCTCGCCGAGCAGATACACCCCTGGCGCGAGTCTGAGATTCGCGCGGGTCAGCCGGATCGCGACCGGTTCCGCCCGGTGATGCCGGGCGACGATCAGCCAGACGACCGTCGCGGCGAAAAGGATCAGCGCGGTCGCAACCCCAAGGGCCGTCCGCCGCATGGCTCGCGGAGCGCTCTCGGCCAGGGCTGGATCTCGAGCCGCCATGCGGGCGTGGAACCCCCTTCGTTTCAACCGATCAGCTTGGGCTCGACCTTGCCCGCGACGTCGGTGAGCCGGTAATAGCGCCCCTGATGCTTGAACGTCAGCCGCTCGTGATCGACGCCCAGCAACCGCAGGACGGTCGCGTGGAAATCGTGGACGTGGACGCCCCCGTCGACGACGCTGTAGCCGAAGTCGTCGGTCGCGCCGTGGACCGTTCCCGATTTGATCCCGCCCCCCGCCGCCCAGACCGTGAAACAGCGGGGATGGTGGTCGCGGCCGTAGTCGGTCGCCGTGAGCTTTCCCTGGCTGTAGCTCGTGCGCCCGAACTCGCCCCCCCAGAGCACCAGCGTATCGTCCAGGAGCCCGCGCTGTTTGAGGTCGGTCACGAGGCCCGCGCAGGCTTGATCGGTCTCGCGGCAGAGCTGGCGAATGCCCGAGGGCAGGCCCCCGTGATGGTCCCAGCCGGGGTGGTAAAGCTGGATGAAGCGCACCCCGCGCTCGGCCATCCGCCGGGCCAGCAGGCAATTGGCGGCGAAGGTCCCGGGCTTGCGTGCGTCGGGTCCGTAGAGGTCGTAAACGTGGTCGGGTTCGTTTGACAGGTCGGTGGCCTCGGGGACCGAGGTTTGCATGCGGTAGGCCATCTCGTACTGGGCGATCCGGGCCGAGACGGCGGGATCGAGGGTTCGCTCGTACTCGATCTGGTGCAGCGCTCGCAGGCGGTTGAGCATCGCGCGGCGGCCGGCGGCGGAGATTCCGGGGGGGTTGTCCAGATAGAGCACCGGGTCCGCGCCCGCGCGGAACTGGACCCCTTGATGGACCGACGGCAGGAATCCGTTGCCCCAGAGCCGGGAATAGAGAGGCTGGTCGGGGCGTTTTTGACTGAGCAGCACGCAGAACGTGGGCAGATTGTCGTTTTCCGAGCCCAGCCCGTAGCTGAGCCACGCCCCCATCGACGGCCGGCCGGCGTTCTGCGAGCCGGTCTGGAAAAAGGTGATCGCCGGGTCGTGGTTGATGGCCTCGGTATAGAGCGAACGGATGATGCAGAGCTCGTCGGCGATCCCCGCGGTGTGCGGGAGCAGCTCGCTCATCCAGGCGCCCGACTGACCGTGGCGGGCGAATTTGAAGATCGAGCCGGCCATTGGCAGCTCGGCCTGATTGGCCGACATTCCGGTGAGCCGCTGACCCATGCGGACGGAGTCGGGCAGATCCTTGCCGTTGTACTGGTTCAGGAGGGGCTTGTAGTCAAAGAGGTCGAGCTGCGAGGGTCCGCCGCTCATGAACAGCGAGATCACCCGCCGCGCCCTGGGCGCGACGTGATACGCCGAGAGCGCGCCCGTGGGCGCTGGGATCGCCGGAAGTGCGCCCGGCTCGGAACCCGCGGCGCCTTCGCCCAGAAGCGCGGCCAAGGCCGCCGTGCCGAGTCCTAGCCCTCCCTTGGCGAAGAAATGCCGGCGATTGAGTGCAAGCCCTGGGTCATTCGACCAGTCCATGGGGTTCTGGGTCATCGTGTGGTCTCCCGTTCAAGGCCTTCTCTCTCCATCGTAACAAAGTCAGGGTCGGGAGTAACGATCTTGAGTCTCACTGGCCTGGAGACGGGCTGCATCCAATCGCTCCGAACGATGAGGCAAGCTTCCCCGATCGCCGTGAGGCGGACCAATAGCCGCCCTAGGGTTTTTTTCACTCGGTCGCTCGTTCCGGCTTCCCGCGGCGAGCGCGGGACTTTAGAGTAGGTAGCCAGGAAACAGGTGTGACGCGACTCTCATGACGAACGGAGCCTACGAAATCCGATATGCGGCCGCGGCGGTCGACGATCTCCGCGGCATGCGTGCCTTTAACCAACGTGAAATCCTGGATGGGATCGAGCTTCATCTCCGATACGGCCCAACGTTCGTCAGCCGTAGCCGAATCAAGGCGATGGCGCAGCCCTTTCAGAGTCAATATCGGCTACGAATCGGCGATTTCCGCGTCTACTACGATGTCGATGACGTGGGTCGAGTCGTGAACGTTCTTCGCATCCTCACGAAAAAGACGACACAAACCCGGGAAGACTGGCCGTGAAGACCGTGACCTGGACCGATAATGCCTCGTGGGACGAGGTGTTGCGCCAAGCCGGAGAAGAAGACGTGATCGTCATGCGCGACGGACGTCCTGTTGTTCTGATGACGCCTTTCGACGAAGACGATCTTGCCTGGTACGCCCACGAACGCGACCCTGGGTTCTTGGAATCCTTGGCCAAGGCGCGCGAACAGGTCCAGCAGGGAAAGACGGTGAGTCAGGGAGACTTGAGGACGGAGCTCGGTCTTGATTGAGCCGACCCGTGTCTCGGAGCGAGCTCAAGAAACCAGGCGCGCCGAAGCGAGCCGCGATCAAACCGATCTCAAGGTTCAACTGAAACACCCCCCGTCGGAACGCGAGAGGGTTTAGCGAGCCGATGACGCCATTGGGAATGATCGTGGTCATCGTGCTGGTCGACGTCCTCGGTTTCAGCATCGTGATGCCGCTGTTGGGGCCGTTTGCCGAGCATTATGGGTTCGGCGATGGGCGGATCGGCATGTTGTTCGCGGCCTATCCCGTCTGCCAGCTCGTGGCGGGACCGATCCTGGGGCGGCTCAGCGACCGGTACGGGCGGAGGCCACTGTTGGTTTACAGCCAGGCGGGGACCGCGCTTTCGTTTGTGATCCTGGGGCTGTCGCACGATTTCTGGGTGATGCTGCTGGCGCGGATGCTGGACGGGGCGTCCGGGGGCAATTTTTTGGTCGCGCAAGCATATGTGGCCGACGTGACGCCGCCCGGGGGGCGGTCGCGCGGGCTGGGGCTCATGGGCATGGCCTTTGGCCTGGGGTTCGTGCTGGGTCCGCTCTTGGGCGGGGCGCTTTTGTCGCTTCCCGTCGCGACCGACCTGCGATTGCGGCTGCCGTTCCTGGTGGCCGCGGGCTTCTCGACGGCCGCCTGGATCCTGGTACTGTCGCGGTTGCCCGAGTCGCGCAAGACGGGCTTTCCGCTGGGTGAGCAGGCGCGGGTGTTTACCTGGCGGGGGATGGTCGATACGGCCGTCTTGCCGGGCGTCGGCCGGCTGATCGCGATCGGCTTCCTGGCCGTGCTGGCGTTCGCGACCTTCGAGGGAACGTTTGCCCTGTTCCTGAACCGCCGCATGGGCTGGAACGAACGCACGGCGGCGTTTGCTTTTTCGGGAATGGGCGTGGCGTCGGCGATCGTGCAAGGCGGGCTCATCCGGAGGCTGGCGGCCCGGTTCGGCGAGCGGCGGCTGATCGTCGCGGGGCTGACGACGGCCGCCGTGGGTCTCGCCGGGATGGCGGCCTCGCCCAATACGCCCGTTCTGATCATCGCGATGGGACTTTTGGCCGTGGGGCAGGGGCTCGTCGGACCTTCAGTCGGCGGCCTGCTGTCGCGGACCACCCCGCACGACGAACAGGGGGCCGTCTTCGGCGTCTATTCGTCGGCCCAGACGCTGGCGCGGCTGATCAGCTATGCCATGGCGAATCTCATGCTCGGCAGGGTCGGAACCACAGCGCCTTACTGGACCGCCTGCGGGGTCGAGGTCGTCGCGCTCGCCGTTTCGGCCCCGGCGGCGCTTGGGGCCGTCGTCGAGCCCGCGAAGGAGCCCGAGCCGGCGGCCCATTCGGAATAAGCCCGCTCATTTTGGCGGGGACAGATCGCGGTCCAGGAAGCCCTCTTCGCGTTCGACGTCGGTGTAGGAATAGCGGGTCATGATGTGGACGAGCTGGTCGCGATGACGATTGAGCATCTCGACCGCCTCGACGAGCGCTTGCGGCCGGGCGGCCAGGATCTGGTCGGTCAGCTCATGGCGGACCTGGGGGCTTTTGGGATTGGGGCTGGCCTCGACGGTGAGCAGGTCGAGCAGCCGCTGGGCGCTTGCGTCCAAGGGGTGCGGCGCGCTCCGGGCGGTTCGCGAGCTCACGATGGCCTGGGCGGCCCGGAGCAGCCCTTGGGGGTCGTCGCGCGACCAGGCGAGGGTCTGCTTGTTGACGGCCAGGCGATGCACCGTTTCGACTCCGTCGCCCCAGAGCCGCTCGAGCCATGGCGCGTACACGCGGACCCAATCCGGCGCGGCCGGCGGCGGGGGCGGGCTGAGGTCGCCGGTGTCGAGCAAACACGAGAGCGCCCACGCCCGCGAGACGGCGACCGGATCGGCGACGGTCACGACCCGCGCGCCGTCGAGCTGCCACGGCCGGCTCGCGTACCACGGCGTCATCGCGAACAGGAGCCGGGTGAACGCCGAGGCCTTGGAATCTTGCGCCAGCAGCCAGGCGTAGGGGAATCTTTCGCGGGTGTGGCGGCCCAGCTCGATGTCGCCGCGGAGCGCGCCCAACGTTTGCAGCTCTTGAAACGTGATGGGGTTGGTCTTGTCGTTCAAGAAGTCGACCTCGGCGCTTTGGGGGAGCTTGGCGTTCAGGTCGGCGAGTACGGGTCCGTTAAAGGCGTCGTACCAATACGTGAGCTCAAATCCGCGCGCCCACGCCCCCCGCGGGCCGCCCATGATCGCGTTGTAATAGGACAATTCATAAGGATGGATCGATGCGAGTGCGATCGTGGCCGGGGCGAGCACGAGCGCGGCCGCCGCGGGGCGGGCCCACGCCGCCGGCCCGCGAGCCAGCCGCGCGACCCGATCCGCGACCGCGATCGCCCCCCAGCCGGCGAACGCCGCCAGGAAAAAGAACATCGGCAGTAACAGGCGCACACCGTCGTGAGCCGGCGTGGGAAAGACGCGGATCAAGGGCAGCGTCAAGAAATGGAGCAAGAAATAGAGCGGCAGCCGATCGCGTCCGGCGCGGCCCAGGCCCCAGCCGAGCCCGATCGCCGCCGCGATCAAGGTCGCGATCGGCACGGTGACGCCGAGCAAGACCCAGACGCTGTGCCAGGGAAGGCTGTATTCATAAGTTTGGCCCAGATAGAGCACCTGGATCGTCGGCAGCGCGTGGTAGCGGTCGCTCGAGAGGGTGTAGTAATGGGCGAGCCGGGGGAGCGTTTCGCGCCACCAGGCCGGGTTGCCCAGCCAGCCGACCAGGGGCGCGAAGGCCAGAATCGCCGTCCAGGTCTCGAGGCCGGGCCGCTCCACGCCCCAGACGGCGTGCCTGGGCCAGAGCCGGCCGAGCAACCTTCGCGCCAGCCAAACCAAGAGCGGAACCGCCAGCACGAGCCCCGGCAGATCGGCGGAGGGCTTGTTCACGAAGAGGTCGGCGACGTCGGGGGGTGGAAGACGCTGCTGAAGAATCTGGATCTGTTCAAATGCGAGTCCCAAAGGCGCGAGCATGAATCCGCTCGTGAGCACGCCGTCGATCCACGCGCCCCGGGCCTCGTTCCAGGCCAGGCTGCGCGGCAATCGCGCGACCAAGAGCCAGAAGAGCAGGGGGAGCAGCACCACGACCGCCCCCATCTTTTCGACGAACGCCAGGCCCAGAAGCACCCCCACGGCCACGCGATAGCGCCGGGCGCGGGGCTCGGTGAGCCCCTTCCAGAACGCGACGGCCGTCGCCGCCCAGAGCATGAGGCCGGGGATGTCGGTGTCGATCAGATGCGCCTGCCCGTAAAGCCGCGGCATGAGGAGCAACGACCCCGCCGCGGTCAAGCCGGCCCACGCCCCGTACCGCCGCGCCAGGAACTGGAACAGAATCGCGATCGTGAGCGCGAACTCGACCACCGTCGCCATCCGCCGCGCGGGGATGTCTTTCATCCAGCCCCCCAGGAGCGCGTGCGCGGCCAGGTTGAGCTGGCCTGCCAGGGGCGGGTGAAAGTTGATCCCGAAGCGCCCGTAGGGCCAGTAATAGAGGAGTGTGTCGGGGTCGAGCCACGCCTGGGCCTCGCCCCAGCTTCGTGCCTGCGCCAGGCCCTGCCACCACTGGGCCGACATGATCTGGCTGTAACGATAGGCGGGCTCGTCCCAGGTGAGGCCGAAATCGCCGACCGTGGGCGCGAGTGCGGCCAGGGCGAGGGCCAGCACGGCGAGCAATCGAAGCCTTGGAAGTCCGCCGCGGCGCGGGTTTGGGTCCGCGTTGGGCGCGATCCGAGGCGCGGCGCGCCCGGTCGCGACGACGACTGGCGCCGCAGTGGAACCCTCACCGAGCCCGTCTTGAATCTCTTGCATGGGATTTGACTCGAAGCCCGACCACAATCCAGCCCCTTGGATTATCGGGACTTCGGGAACGCCAGGGCAAGGGCGAGAAGACACCTGGCGTCCGTGAAAAACCCAGGCTGGAAGAAAACGCCGGCCCCTTTCCCGGCTCGTTTGGGAACGGAATCCCCCGATCTTCTTGACGGATATTACTCCAGTGTAATAATAGGAGCATCGACCTCCAAGGGACCGGTACGTACGAGGCGACCCGAATTTTGGATTCGAGCAGAAGCGAGCGGATCGAGGAGTTTTTTCGCCGCCTGTCGGCGGCTCCGGCCGCGTCGGACCACGATGAGGCGATGCAGCAGGTCTCCGACATCCTGAGCCGTGTCGAGGACGAAATGACCTCGATCCCTTTCGACCCTGACTTTCCTGTGAACGACGGGCGTATGTATCCGCCGCGGTCCGACAGTAAGAGGGCTGTTCTGGGCCGCGCTCATGTGAGCCGGTATCGGAGCAAGGGGCACAGCACTTTGATCGGTGACAACGGCGCGATCCAGATCATCGACCATGCCTCAGGGGACGTCGTCCTCGACAAGCCGGGGGCGGATGGCGAGGCCATCGGACAAGGAGCTCGTCCATGAATCCGATCGAGGCTCTGCGTGACGCTTTGGCGGCGAGATTTCCTCGTCTTGCGACGGAGATCGACGCGCCCGCCGACGGGGCGGGGGCTTGGCAGCTCGATGTGCGGCCTGGCGGGGGATCTCCCTGGATCGTGGTCGAGTGGAGATCCGACGTCGGCTTCGGCGTCTCGACGCCCGATGCGGACGACTACGGCACGAAGCCCGATGAGATTCACCCCAATACGAAAGCGGCCTACGATCGCGTGGTCCAACTGATCCTCTCCGGTGGACGGACCGAGCAGCCCGCGGCTGTGCGGCTTGCGGAGCTCAGGCGGCTCCGCAAGTTTTCCCAGGCCGAGCTGGCTGGCCGCGCTGGGATCAAGCAGGCCGCCATCGCGAGGATCGAAGGGCGTGGCGACATCCTGCTGAGCACGCTGCGCAGGGTCGTCAGGGCGATGGGCGGCAAGCTCTCGATCCGGGTCGAATTCCCCGACGGAACGGCGAGGGAGTTGACCGGGCTGGTCGCGCCCGAGTCGGTGGGACCGAGCGAGGAGAGACCGATCCCACACGCCCATTAGTTTGTCGGCGGCTGCGCGCCTGCCTGCACGGTTTAGCCGTAACGCACCAGCTCTCGCGTGGTGGTGGGGCCGGCCCGGCCTGGCCCGCCGCGACGGGTCCACGCTCCGCGCCCGTGGCGGCCTTGCCTCGGCAACGTCGCTCAGGACGTTCACCGAGTCCGCTCCCCCCAGCGGCTCGGGGAAAAAGTTGGGATCGCGGCGTCCGACTGTTGTCATCATGGTGGAAAGGGAGACGGGCCAGGCGCGAGCACGACGCATGGATTCACGGCAACTGGGATTCCTGATCGATCGCCACGCGGCCGCGCTTGAGCTCTATGCGCGGCAGTGGTGCGACGAGCCGGAAGACGTGGTCCAGGAAGCGTTTGTGCAATTGGCTGGGCAGTCGAGCCTGCCCCGGAACGTGGCCGCGTGGCTGTTTCGCGTGGTGCGGAACGGTGCGATTAACGCGGGCAAAGCTCGTCGGCGCAGGCTGCGCAGGGAGACCGAGGCGGCGGAGGAGACGCGGCCCTGGTTCGAGCCCGAGTCGTCGGTCCCGGATCGAGGCGCGGTCGATGCCGAGTCGGCCCAGGCGGCCCTCGCGGGTTTGCCGCTCGAACAGCGCGAGACGATCGTGGCCCATCTCTGGGGCGGCCTGACGTTTGAACAGATCGCGGAGCTGGCGGGGATCTCGTCGAGCTCAGCGCACCGGCACTATCACGCGGGCCTCACGGCTCTGCGAGCACGACTGGGGATATCATGCGAGACCAACCCTTGACGCCCGATCCCGAGCTGGCGGCCGTGGCGGCCGCGCTTCAGTCGCTCAAGCCCGCGCAGAGCCGGCTTGATCGCGACCTTGACATGTGGCTCCTCCGACATTCCGGGCGGTCGGAGGCGGAATCCAGCATCATTTTTTCAAGGGTCGACACCAGACTAAACACCCGCAGTCTGGAGTTTGGTAACTTCTCAATAACTCCGGGTGGTGCATTGGAAGAGTAATGAACTGCACCCACGATCAGGGCGTCCGAATCGCGATTCTAGCGCCTCCGGAGGCATCTGCGGCTCCTCAGGTTTGGTCGCTGTCCATTAGTGGACAAACGCTTGATGAGACTTATTGAGAAGTTACGGTTTTGACGTGGTAACTTCTTGAAAGCAAACGACTTGCGGCTAAACGCCTGGGCCAGACGCCCAGAACGCCGGAAGCGACAACTCCAGCTACTATAAGGGCATCGTGGCATCGTGGCATCAGCCGACACCTCGAAGGGGGCGACATATGCGGATCGTAATGATGGCAGCAGCCATTGGAGTCTCCGTGCTTTGGGGCTTCACGGGCTCTCGGGGGAGTGGCAGCGTCTATTCGGTAGGAGAAGTGGAGGCAGACGCGATCCTGGGAGGCGATTGTTTCAGTTCCAACTCCAAGAGCGATTATTGCGCCCAAGTCCACCTTGAAACCGGGCCTCTGAAGTGCACCTACGACAACAAGGGATGCAATAACAATAATTCTGTGCCGCTTACCGTTGACGACAACAACGGCGTTAAAGGCGCGATACTGCCATGCCTCGACGAGCCGTCCTGCACCTACCCGGGGCTCGGAACCGTCAGTTGTTCCTCGTCGTGAGCCGATCCGACGGGGAACGTCACACCGCCCCTCCCCAGTTATCTCAGGAATGGTAGCCGTTCACCGTTGTAATAGCAGGTGCAGTATGGACGCTTGTCCGGAACCTCGTAGCTTGGAGATGGAGCCCGGACATGCCGGGCTGGTTTTCAACGCGCAGCATCGAACGCCAGACGTTCCAGGGGTCAAACGACTGGTTCCCCGCCTTCGAGGAGAAGACGCACGGCGACCGTGTCGGGTGACGGTCTTCGACCGACGCCAGCTCGCGGACGGAACAATCGGGGTGTCATTGCCGTACTTTCCCGGCCGAACCCGTTCGGGCGTCAGTCACGGGGATATAATCGCCTCGATTGCGCGTGTCATTGCCCTGGCAGCGGATTCGCTTTGGCGGTTCTGGGAGGCATGAGCGAGATGGGTATCGAAACAGTTGCCTTGAAAATGATCGTGAGTTTCCGAAAGGGTGCATTTCCAAGACTACGCAGACAGCCCAGTTTTGCGCAAGGGAAATCTGTTCCGCGAGGGGGACTGATCGGTGGCACCAAGGCTCATCAGGTGTTCCAGGGGGATTGGCGGCGGAGCTCCCGCCGTAACCCGTGTCTGACAAATGACTTAGGCCGCCGCCTTTAAGGCTCCCTGTCGTAAGCTGTTGGTATCAAACGCCTTCCAGCGAATCGCATCGGTTAACCGCTCGGAACGCCGGAAGAGCCTACACCAAATTTATCTGGTCGCTCTTGACATGATTGCTCTTTTCTCCCTCCGCTCCCTCCGCACAGACTGGCTGAACGCGGTGGTCTCTGCCACGATTCTGTTGATGTTGGCTCGTCCGTTGGAGGCTCGGTCCTCGGATCTCACCCCTGTGGCTTTACCGCCTGAGATGCAGCGGTCGCAGGACTGGCAACTCGGGGCGTCCTGCGGAGCGAATGCTCTTTTCCTAATGCTGCGACTGTACGATAAGGATAAGAGTGTTGAGCTGAGCGATCTGAGACGCACTCTGGCTCCCGGCGAACGGGGGAATTCGTTGGCGGAGTTGAGTCGACATGCTAAAGCGTTCGGACTTCCTACGGAAGTTGTGAGAGCGAATCGCGATGGCTTTCGCAGCCTGAGAGTACCATTTCTAGTTCACCTCCGATCTGGTGACCGGGGCCACATGTGCATGATAGTGGATCAGGGTGGCGGCTACATTCACATGATCGACGGCACGACTCTTGCCCCACACCGAACGAGCGAGGCCGATTTTTTCAAGCTCTGGTCTGGCTACGCGATGGTTGTGCGGGAGAGCGCGGCCGAGCACGCTCTTCGTTGGGCGCTGTTTCTTCAGTCGCTAGCACTGGTGTTCTTCGTGTGTCGCCCAGTCTTTTCCTCCCGCGCCGTCAAGGTGCAAGCAGAGGGAGACACATCCACGTGAGTAAGGCGGTTCTCAACGCATCTTATTGCGCCATGGTTCTCGGCCTATTGGCCGGGATCCCTTGCTTGCTGTCTAACAGCAGCGCACCGTTCATCGCGAGACGGGAATTCGGATATACGAAAACGTCAGTGAATGGCTGGCGATCAAGCCCACTGCACATTCCCCCGACACATGATTTCGAGGGCACGATTTCGCATGAAGAATTAAGAGCAGTGGCTCTTCGCGTGGTGCCACGCTGGAAGGTGGTAAAGGTTCACCAGATATTGCACGCTTTGCGTCTCTGGGGATACCGATGCGACTTCGATTTCGACTATTTAACCAATCCGAGCCGAATGGGAATTCCCTCCGGGGCGAGGATGTTATCGATAGTCCTGGACGACCGCGTACTGCATGAGACCTTGGTTCCTTGTGACTCGGTACTCTTGAGAACCGCGAGCGGAATCGGAGTCGAGTATGGTACGAGTTCGTCACCCGCTCACTGCGATCAACTCCTAAAAGTCACGTCGGAAATTGATCTGCCAGCTGACGCCCCTGTGCACCCGCGTGGTGGTCCGACAGGGACGGTGAACGACATTATTCGGGAATCTCTGGACAACTTCGTCATCGACCAGGAGCTCGAGTTCACAGCCGTTGCCTACAGCCGCTGGCTTCCACCGTACGATCGCTGGACGAACCGATTCGGTGAGACGACGACCTTTGATGATCTCGCAGACAAACTCATTGAAAAGCCCCTTGGGGAAGGGGCTTGTTTTGGCGCTCATGTTCCGTATGCTTTGGCGAATATACTCAGAGCGAATCAGTGTCACCACGTGGTCGGGCCCGAAGTGGTGGTGGCGATCGAGCAGAGGCTTGGCCAGATTTCTCGCCTTCTCGAAAAGAATCAGGCCGACAACGGGGCGTGGTTCGAGGACTGGGCTCGCGTCGGCTCTCACGTTCGGACCGGCGCTAGCCGCACGACGTTTGACGCCGTCCTGTCCACCGGACACCACCTGGAATGGATGGCGTTAGTCCCTGATCGGCTTCGGCCGGACCGCCAAGCTGTGATGAAGGCCATCCGACTGCTGTCCCGGACTATACCCATGCATGACACCACCTCGATATCCCATCCTCGCAGTTTCGGGGCATTCAGTCACGCGGCGCGTGCGTTAATGCTTCTGGAGGGAGTCGATGCGGCCGATGTCATAATACCCGCCGACGCCTCGCGTAGCCCTGGTTCGAGGAACAGGTGAATTGCAAGGTCAGCTTTTGCTCGCGGGGCACGTGCATGGTTCCCAACAACCGCGTTATGACTTCCGGACGCCCCATTGCGATTCTGTTATCCGCGTGCGCCTTGGCCCGAGCCGAGCCAGGCGGGGCTGCGTCCCGTCAGGAGCGAAATCACGGCACGCTCTCACGGGAGCAGGTCATTCGTGGAGTGGAGCGCAACTTCGCGGAGCTTCAGCGTATGCGGACGATCACCGTTTCATATCGCCTGCGTTACGAAAATGTGTTGGGCAAACCGAATTACGCATTTGACGAAGTCCACGTTCGGAACGTCAGTCAAGGGGAGATGTATCGGACGGAAATCAACGCGACCATGAAGAGCCCCCACGGGCCCGTGGGCCTCCATCGAGCGTCGACCTGGAATGCCAAATACGGCATGCTCTTACTCGATGACGAGAGCATTGTGATCACAAAGGCCGTGGGAGATTATGCGCATTACTATCGATACTATTTCGACTTTCTGTGCTCGTCGATCGGGTCCGCAAGATTGCGCGGACCGTCAAGGTCGTCCATCGCCTCCGGCGGCGATTACTGGATGCCTGACGCCCTGACCCGGCTCGCGGGGGAGTTTCGGCTTGAACGAGATCTCCAAACAGTGGGTGACGCACCCTGTTTGGTACTAGACCGTCCAGGGAGGGATCGCATCTGGGTCGACCCAACCAAGGATTTCTCCATCGTTCGTCGAGACTTCTTCTATCCTGGCGGCCAACCGTTGGAGCGCACCGTCTACCGGAATCACAAGCAGGCGGGAGGGTATTGGTTCCCTATGGAGATCGTGCGCGAGGAATTTGGTACGCCCGACGGTCCTGTCGAGCTTGTGAACAGGGTGTGCCATCGCAAGACAATCGACCAAGTCAAGCTTTCGTCGGATCAGGTTGGTGACCAGCAGTTCGCGCTCCCGATCCAGCAAGGGAGCGTGGTTGACGACGAGGTTCGCGGCGTCAGGTACACCGCGCTCAGTCCCGGAGGAGGGGCGGCTCTGATCGAGAGGGCGGTTTCGGGAGCGAGGCGGCTCACGCCCGCTTCCCATCGCTTCCTGTGGCTGGTGCTGGGAAATGTCTTGTTAATGGCGCTCATCGCGCTCGCGATTCTCTTGGGCGGTGCAACAAACCAGACCTCTCCGAGGGGGACTCTACTGGCGTCCATCGCAAACACGTTTTCAAGGGGTTCCCGTATGCAATCCTCAATCTCGCCCTCGGTCTCCCGTAGGTGGATTATCGCTTTCGCCGGTTCCTCGCTCTGCCTTATGACGGTCTCCGTCTTATGTATCCGCGCTCGGGGGCGTAATCCTCCGGCACCCCCACTGGCGACAACCGACCGAGCCATGTCCCTTGAGGAGAAGATCGAGTACGAACGCAAGGTTCTAGTCAGACTCGGCGTAGAGAAGTCCAGGATCCGGGATCCCAAACGGGCTCGAGAGCTCGAGAAATCGTACGAGAGAACCGAGAAATCCCTGGACTCGCATGTCCGGGAACGATCGGCGCTCCAGCGATAGGCCCTTACAGGCCGCGCATCGACAATATGTTTGGCTCATCCGGTATTCCAGTCGGTTGGCTGCGGGGATCCAGACGTAACCAGTTTCTGAAAAACGACTTAGGACGCCGACGCTCACCCCGAGGGAACCAACTTCGGCTTCACCGACGGCTCCGTGCGGTTCCTGAAGGCGACGATCGACCCCGCCGTGTTGCACCTGCTGCTCACGCGCGATGGAGGCGAAGTCCCCAACCAGAACGACTTTTGAGTGCGCGTGGGCGCGGGTGGCCGCCGCTAGGGGTTTGAAAAACCGCGACGGATTATTTACCCTAGGTTGCGGGAAACTCCGCGGTTTCCTATTTGTTAGAGATAGTCGACCGGAAGCTTGGGTGTTCAGGCTCCGTCGGCGGTCAACCTCGAGGAGATGCATCCATGGTACGGAACCTGACGATTCTGGTTCTGGGTGGTTTTTTGGCTTCGGCGGCCCTTGCGGGTAATGCCGAGGCCTGTCACAAGATGGGCTGCAAGGCCAAGCCGGTCTGCTGCGCCACGCCCCCGCCTTGTCCCCCGCCCGTTTGCTGCGCGCCCAAGGTCAAGAAGTGCGGCTTCCACCTGCCCAAGTTCTGCCACAAGCGCACCTGCGCCCCGGCCCCGGTGGCGTGCGCCACGGGCACTTGCCCGATGCCCTCGGCGCAGGCCTCGGCCCAGCACTGAGCGAACTACTCTGGGAGCGCGGGCGGCTCGCCCGCCGTTTCCCTTTGACCTCAACAGCCGGCCCCCGGGTCGCGGAGCGCGCCTCGGGGGTCGGTTCGATTTTGGGTCACCGGTCTTCTTCGCGGATCCCCAAACGCGCGATCTCGCCGTAGGGAAAGATCCAGACCAGGGGCACGCCCAGTTTTGTGACTGTCAGTGCGGGCTGGCCTTCAGAGACCAGCCTGCGGTCGCCCCGGGTCAAAACTCCGGGGCGATTCTGGAGCACGAGCCAGCGCGGACGGCCGCGATCGACCTGAGCCAGTCGCTCGGGCAAAAGCCCCGTCGACCTCAGATAGAGAAGCGAATGCGGGAAAGTGCGAAAGACGATCGTCTCGCCCGGTCCGGTGCGCTCGCGCAAAAACCGTAGCGCGTCGGCGTCGAGGGCGTCCCAGTAATAGGTGGGCTCCATTCCCAGCCGGCTCGCGCCCGGTAGGCCCCCCACGATCGGGCTATAATAAGCTAACGGGGTAGGCATCATGAGCGCGATCGAGGCTGCTCCCTCGAGGATGGCGACGGCGATCAGGGGCCTGGCCGCGCGGTTCAGGTGGTTGATCATCCACCACCCGCCCACGCCGCCGGCCAAGGCGAGCATCCCAAACGCGGGCAAGAAAAGCCGCACGCCGTCGTGACCGGGGGTGTGCGGCAGGGCGCGGAGCACCATCAGAAACACCCAGTGCCCGGCGATCAAGACACCGAGGCGGTCGCGGCGGGGATGGCGGAACGCCGCGAACAAGCCGAACATTCCCGCGATCAAAAACCCGACCGGCGTGACCAGGACGGTCCAGACCATTGTGTTGTAAAACGGCAGCGATTCGCGGGGCGTGTTATAGACGGTTCCGAGAAATAACACCTGAATAGGTATGGACTTGCCGCGTCCGAGATTGGAATCGAAGAACCGCACCAGGCCGGGTAAGGGGGTGGTCCACCAGGGAGGCATCAGGGCGAAAAGCACGACTCCGGCGATCGGCAAGGCGACGGCGAGGCTCAGGAGCGCGCGGCGGCTCTGATAGACAAGAGCCCAGGCCAGGAACGGCAGTGGCAGGAACCACCCCGTCAGTTTGGTCGCGGCCGCGCAGCCCAGGATCAAGCCGAGCAGGATCGACCACGGCCAAAACCAGGAAGGACGCGATGGTTGGGCGGGAATCACAATCTGAGCAAACACGACGACCGCCAGAACCCAGAGCGACGTCATCACGCCGTCATAGGCGGCGTAGTGCCCGTGACCGAACAGGTTGGGCTGGAGCACCCACGACCCTGTGGCGAGGGCGGCCGGCCAGGGGCCGAGCCGGCTCAGGAAAAACCCCGCGATCACGCCCCCGGTCATGCTGAAGAGCAGGATCGGGCCCAGCCGCGCGCGGGGCAGGTCTGCCCAGCGGGGTGCGATCAGGTCGCCGGAGAGGCCCAGGAGGGCGTAAAACGGAGGGTGGCCGTGGGGCTCCTCGCGGGCAAAGGGCCAGAAATAGGCCACCACCTCGGGATCAAACAAGAGCGACCGTCGCGACCGCAGCCGCTCGGCCCGGGGCGCGGGCGCGCCGTCGGTCTGGACGAGCTCGAGCCGTGGCGGCTCGAATTTCCGCGAGAATCGCTCAGGCACGGTGAGCAGGTGAAACCACGCCCGCAGCCGGGCCTCGCGTCCGAGGGTGTAGCCTTCGTCCCAGCCGATGGCGAGAGACGGCTCCGTGAGCAGCATCAGCGTGGCCGTCGCCAGAAAGACGGCCAGCCCCGCGCCCCAGTTTCGCGCGGCAGCGTGCTTCATGGCGCGTGCTCGGGCACGCGGCCTGGGCTTGCCAACCTCGCCCGCGTCACACCGGGGCGGCCGCGTAACGCGAGCCGGCTGCCCTCAAGATGGCCTCGGGCTCGTGGACGCGGATCAGCGCCGTCTCCTTGCATTCCGGGAACGCCGGGCACCGCACGCATTCGTTCCAGATTCCCTGCGGCAGCTCGCTCTTTTCGATCACCCGATATCCGCATCGGCTGAAGAAATCGACCGAGTTCGTGAGCGCGAACACCGATTTGACCTCGAGCGCGCGCGCCCGATCCCAGCACCAGTCGACGAGCCTTCGCCCCAGCCCGATCCCTTGCAACTGTTCCGCGACGGCCAGGCAACGAATCTCCGACAGGTCTTCCCAGAAGACGTGCAGGGCCGCGCAGCCGACCACGTGATTGTCGTCGTCGACGGCCACGCAGAACTCGGTGATCGATTCGTAAAGCTCCGCCATGGTCCGCCGGATCATGAGCTTCTTCTCGGCGAAGACGCCGACCAGCTCGTGAATTCCAGGAACGTCGCTGACGCGCGCGGGGCGAATGTTCAATCGAGGAACCTCCAGGGTCGGCTCAAGGGCCGAGCGAGCACGAGGGACGAAAGGACGTAAGCTCCAGCCCATCGCCGCTTTGAAAATTAAAGCGTGGGGCTGGGTCTCAATTTTAGAAAACTCGGGCGGAGAATCAAGCCAGCCTGTTCGCGCGGGCCAGGTCAAGAGCCTGTTCGAGGCGGGTCCGAGGGGCCTATCGTCGCGTGGCGGCTTCAGGCCCCACGAGGTCCGCGGCGATCTCGGCTGGGGCGGAGGGTTGGGCCTGCGACTGCCGGATGCGCGGGGCGAGCACGCGGTTTTCATAGTACGACATCATGTGGCGATAGTCGGGCCCGTGCGTGACCTTGACCAGGCCGACCGAGCGCTCAATCTCGTCGGCCGCCTTCGCCAGGGTCCAGCCGCAGTATTTGGTGCGGTAGGCGATCTGGGTCATGGACGCGCGGTTGAGCCCGTGGTGGCAATGGAAATAGATCGGGTAATTTGCGGGGTCGGCCAGGACGGCGGCGGCCTTGTCGAGCTGATCCGAGATCGCGTCCTCCGCGCTCCCCTTGGCGTCCACGCGGTTGTCGACGATCGGGATGTGGATCCATTTCACGCCGAGCTCTTCGGCGAGCCGCTTTTCGTGGATCGCGAGGTGGTGGTCGGCGGGGTGGGCCAGGGCCAGGATCGTGCGGATCTTGCGGTCGCGGATGATCGATCGCATGGGCCAGGGCTTTTGCCAGGCGCCGCGGTAAATCTTGCCCGGCTCGACGACGACGAATTCCTTGGGAAAAACGTAATCGTGGCCGTGCCGCCAGAGTTGTTCCAGAGCGAACCCGCCGATCCCGGCCGCCGTCACGCGGCGAATCCATGCTCTTCGATTGATCATCGCCCTGCTTCTCCCTCCGTGGAACGCACTCTTGCCCGGCGATTCCAGGCGCGAACTCGCCTTTCGCTTGCGTTGGTGTCTTTTAGCAAGAGACGCCGTGAGGGACAAGCCCGATCGCGAGCCTGACGCGATCGGGCGCGGTTCCTCGGGGCGTTTCTTGAGAACTCGCGTCCCCGCACTTGATTTCCATCGCTACAATCACCAGGCGGCGATTGGAGTGGCCGCCAGTCGAGGTCCGTCGCCCGTGGCGTTTTCTTGATTCCAGGGAGCTCGCGAATCGATGCGGAAAGAAGCGATCCAAGCCTCCGCGTCGACCCCGACCCTGGAGGACGCCCACTCCGGCCGGTCCGAGCGCTCGCCGGCGTCGATTTCACGGGTCGTCGGGATCTACCAGATGGCGCTCAGGCGCGCCCTCGAGCACTTCTTTCCCGACGCCCAGCTCGAGGTTCTGGGCGACCGCAGCATCATCGACTGGGACGGCTCGTCGGACGAGACCTACTATCGCCTGCGCGTCGATCCCGAGGGGGTCGGCGTCGAGATCGAGTGG